>JAHDDT010000064.1 GCA_020629195.1 Hellea sp. | reverse complement strand
GCCGCATAAGCTTCTTTAATGGCAGCCTCAAGACGGTTACGCTCTTGGATATATTCACCGCGCACATAAATGTAGCAAGCATGGGCCTGCATCGCGAAAGAAGCGACCAAGCAGCCTTCAATCAACAAATGCGGGTCATGGCGCAGAATATCGCGATCTTTACAAGAGCCCGGCTCAGATTCATCGGCATTGACGACGAGATAATGCGGGCGATTGCCGACTTCTTTGGGCATAAAGGACCATTTAAGACCCGTCGGGAAACCCGCCCCGCCGCGGCCGCGAAGACCGGATGATTTCACTTGGTCAATAAGCCAATCTTTACCCTGAGCCAGCATGGCCGCAGTTCCGAGCCATGCGCCGCGATCGCGGGCCGCATCAAGGCTCCAGTCATTCAGGCCGTAAAGATTCTGGAAAATACGGTCTTTATCTTCGAGTAATTTGACCATTATGCCTTACCCTTCTTTGCAGAAGACTTCGCCAGAGCCTTACCCTGCTTGACCCAATCATCACGCTTTACGCGGCCTGTGGCGAGAGATTTAATCTTCTCTTCAACGACTTTAACGTCAGCCACTTTCCAAGCGCCGATTTGGCGGAAGTAATAGACGCCATTTAAATTGAGCTCTTTTTCGAATTTGGGACCTATACCTTTGATGAGCTTTAGATCATCGGGCGCGCCGTCCGTTGCGCCGTCCGTATAGAGAACCTTTGGCTTAGGCGCTTTTTTAGTAGGGGCTTTCTTTTTAGCAGCAGGCTTAACTTCTTTTGCGGGCAAGCCCTTGTTCGGATCATCATCGACCAAACCAGCCGTCAGATCACGCCCCATATTGCTACCGCGTTTTCTCGGGTCGGGATTCGCCTTACGGTTTGGATCCACCCAACCCTTACGCGTTGCGCGTTTGGCCTTGGGGTCCCATTCATAATAATTGACATTCGCTTTTTTGTCCGCATTAGGGAGTTTTTTCAGCGTGCCGCGCGATTTTGAAAGATTAGCTGTCGTCAGCGCCATCGGGCCGCCGATCGGCTCCGAACTGAAGCGGCCATTTTTTGGACCTTGCGGCGGTTTCTTACCGGCCACTAAATCATCCAAAACTTGCTCTAAGCTCTCCGTCGTCAGGTCTTCGTAATAATGATCACCATCAGAATTTGAAATCTGAACCATGGGCGCATTGGAGCACGACCCAAGACACTCAACTTCGAGCCAAGATAGCTTACCATCTGCAGAAATAGAGCGCTGCGGCCCAATTTTGCGCGTTAGCATTTCCTTGAGCTCATCAGAGCCGCGGAGCCAACACGGTGTCGTCCCGCACATTTGAACGTAATGCGTTCCAACGGGCTCTAGATTGAACATCGTGTAAAATGTCGCGACTTCGTAAACGCGAATATAAGCCATATCGAGCATATCGCCAAGCTCGCGCAAAGCGAGTTCAGGCAGCCATCCACCCGCATCTTTTTGCGCAATCCACATCGCCGGGATAAGCGCCGAGCGCTGACGGTCTTTCGGGTATTTCTTAACCCACGTCGCGATTTCCTTTTTGGCTTTTGCCGATAAAGCAAAAGTCTCAGGTTGTCTTATGGCGAGGCGTCTTGCGCTCATCGGTCAATTTCTCCAAACACGATGTCGAGCGAGCCCAAAATGGCTGAGACATCGGCGAGCATGTGCCCTTTATTGAGGTAATCCATGGCGGCCAAATGCGGGAAGCCCGGCGCGCGGATGTGGCAGCGATAAGGCTTATTCGTCCCGTCCGCGACCAGATAAACACCGAACTCACCTTTTGGTGCTTCAACACATGTGTAGACTTCGCCAGCAGGCACGTGGAAGCCCTCAGTATAGAGTTTAAAGTGATGAATAAGCGCTTCCATGCTTTGCTTCATCTCGGCGCGGCGTGGCGGCGTGACCTTGTTATTCTCGCTCATCACAGGGCCTTCAGGCATCATTTCGAGGCACTGACGCATAATCTTGACGGACTCATGCATTTCCTCAACGCGGCAGAGATAGCGATCATAACAGTCACCATTTTTGCCCAGCGGAATTTTGAAATCGAGCTCCGAATAGACTTCATAAGGCTGGTTACGGCGTAAATCCCACGGAATACCGGAACCACGCACCATCACGCCGGAGAAACCCCAATCATAGGCATCTTGCTTAGACACAACGCCAATATCGACATTACGCTGCTTGAAAATACGGTTCCCCGTTAGGAGCGTTTCAATATCATTGAGCTTTTGAGGAAATTGATCACACCAATTCAGCATGTCATTAATCAGCGCAGGCGGCAGATCTTGGTGAACGCCGCCGGGACGGAAATACATCGCATGCATACGCGAGCCGCAAGCGCGCTCATAAAACACCATCAGCTTTTCACGCTCTTCAAAACCCCAAACAGGCGGAGTCAAAGCCCCAACATCCATGGCTTGCGTTGTGATATTGAGCATGTGCGAAAGAATACGGCCAATTTCAGAATAGAGGACACGAATGAACTGAGCGCGGCGCGGAACTTCAATACCCATCAGCTTTTCAATCGCCAAACAGAAAGCGTGCTCCTGATTCATCGGCGCGACGTAATCAAGGCGATCAAAATAGGGAATAGCTTGTAGATAGGTCTTATGCTCAATCAGCTTTTCTGTACCCCGATGCAGCAGGCCGATATGTGGATCGACACGCTCAACAATTTCGCCTTCGAGCTCGAGCACAAGACGGAGCACACCATGAGCCGCAGGATGCTGAGGCCCAAAGTTAATGGTGAAGTTACGGTCGTCACCTTCGAGGATTGCTTCAGTAGTGGTCATTATGCTGACTCCACTTTCTCATCACCTGGGAGCACATATTTCGCACCTTCCCATGGGGACATAAAGTCGAAGCTGCGATATTCTTGCGGTAGGTTTACTGGCTCATAGACAACAGCTTTGCGCTCTTCATCATAGCGGACCTCGACAAAGCCTGAGAGCGGGAAGTCTTTGCGCAGCGGATAGCCTTCAAAACCATAATCGGTGAGGATACGGCGCAGGTCCGGATGCTGTTCAAAGAGAATACCGTACATATCAAAGGCTTCTCGCTCATACCAATCCGCATTAGGAAAGAGCGAGGTGATGCTATGCACAGGCATGGTTTCGTCCGTTGTCACCTTAATGCGTATGCGTGTATTGTGGGCCATGGAAAGCATGTGATAGACCACGTCAAAGCGGCGCTCACGGCTGGGATAGTCCACACCGCAAATATCAATAAGCGTCGAGAATTTGCAAATCGGGTCATCGCGCAGAAAGCTAATGACTTTCACGATTTCCGCGCGGCGCGCATTCACGGTCATTTCACCGACCGCGATGTCAACAGAATTCACCGCTTCGCCAAGCTGAGATTCGATATGATCTTTGAGGTCTTCCATCGATTATCTTTCGATATTGCCTTCACGGCGGATTTTCTTTTGCAGCTGCAAGATGCCATAAACCAGCGCTTCCGCGGTAGGCGGACAACCCGGCACATAAACATCAACAGGCACAATACGGTCACACCCCCGCACAACGGCGTAGGAATAATGATAATAGCCGCCGCCATTGGCGCATGACCCCATAGAAATTACATAGCGCGGGTTGGGCATTTGATCATAAACCTTGCGCAGCGCAGGTGCCATTTTATTAGTTAGCGTACCCGCAACAATCATAACATCAGACTGACGGGGGGACGCGCGAGGCGCAAAACCAAAGCGCTCAAGATCATAACGCGGCATGGAGGCCTGCATCATCTCAACGGCGCAACAGGCGAGACCAAAAGTCATCCACATCAAAGACCCTGTCCGCGCCCAAGTAATCAAATCATCAGAAGCGGCCGTTATAAAACCCTTATCGGCGAGCTGGTCACTCATACCATCAAAAAAGGCATCATGCTTTTTTGGGTCGTAGGCGGGCGTACCAAGGTCAACAGCAGACGACATTGCGGGATTGATAATCTTATTCATCGACCTACTCCCAATCCAACGCGCCAAGCTTCCACGCATAAGCAAGACCGACAGCTAATTCCGCAAGGAAAATCATGACAACTGCCCACCCCCAAAACCCGACTTGGTCGAGCGAAACAGCATAAGGGAAGAGAAAAGCCACCTCGATATCAAATATAATAAAGAGAATAGCGACGAGATAGAACCGCACGTCAAATTTCATGCGGCTATCGTCAAAGGCGTTAAATCCGCACTCATATGTCGAAAGCTTTTCCGTGTCAGCACTGCGCGGCGCGATTATCGCAGGCGCCAATAGTAACGCCAGTGAGAAAGCTGTTGCGATTCCGAGGAGGATTAAAACAGGTAAATAATCGAGTAAAAACTCAGACATAGAGGCTCTTTTGGTTCGCACTTACAAGCCAAAAAGACTCATAAAAACTGTTCACAATCGGAGCGGAACCTAGTCAGAGGCCCCTATGATTGCAACGCCTATCTTACAGAATTTTTAGAGAAATTCAGTGTGACAATTTGAGCTTTTACTTGCGAATGATTTGCAGTTTTTGGGCGTCCAACACCATATACTTTTGTCATAGGCCGACTTGTTCGGGCTACCCATGTGGGGACCAAGCACCAAGCTCGAAGTATATCACATGGATCACCCGAACAAGCCGGGTGATGACAGAGTAGAAGGGCAGGACGTGCCACTCACCTCTCTAGCCAATATCAGGCTCTCCTGGCCAAATCACAATACGCGTGATTTGTTCGTCCTCTGAAACGAATATCTCGCTTGTGACAGCATCCTGGACGCTCATGCCGACCTCATGGATCGTGTCTTTGGAGCCGCTGACCAAGTGATGGTAATCTGGCAGATCTTTACCCTCTGAAACGAGTCGATAGGCGCAAGTCTGCGGCATCCAGTTCAATTGCTCGACATTATCTTTTGTTAGGGTCACGCAATCTGGTACTTTTTGACTGCGGTTTGCATAATCCGTACACTTACATGTCGCAGGATCGAAAAGTTTGCAGGCCACATCGGTAATATAAATATCGCCTGTAATGTCATCTTCCAAGCGAATACAACAACACTTACCGCAATTATCACATAAGCTTTCCCATTCAGAAGGGCTCATTTCCGCCATATTTTTGGTCTTCCAGAAAGGAAGTTGGGAATTGACCTGTTTATTTGTTTTGTTTGGCATGAGGAGTCGCATATAGAATGTTTAAGAATATGCCAACATTTCGTGCAGACATAGATGTCGCAAATGACAATAAAGCGCGCAAGAAGCGAAACATCTTCTTGGTTGTGTTGGCTGTGCTGTGCATCATCGGGACATTAGGTTATTTCCAGACGCGCTACTATTTGCTCGATGGCATGCCAAACCTCCCTGACAAAGCCACAATGTGGGAGATGAACCTTAAGCCCAATATGACACTTTTGGATAAAGAGGGGCGAGTCATTGGACATCGCGGCCCTCTGGTGGGCGAACCCTTAAAATTATCTGAGATGCCTGATTATGTTTCAGGTGCTTTTCTCGCAATCGAAGATGAACGCTTCTATGAACATGCTGGCATTGATCAAAAAGCTATCTTGAGGGCCGTCTTTGCAAATACAAAATCGGGCAGCAAAGCCCAAGGCGGCTCAACCCTGACGCAGCAGCTCGTTAAAACGATGATTTTGACGCCTGAAAAGACCTATAGGCGCAAATTCCAAGAAGCCCTACTCGCGCGAGATATGGAAGCTATACTCTCCAAACCCGAAATTTTAGAGCTTTATCTGAACCGTATTAGCTTAGGCCCTCAGATATTCGGCGTTGAAGCCGCAGCTCAGCGTTATTTTGGAAAATCTGCTCGCGATGTATCCTTATCTGAAGCCGCTATACTCGCCGCCCTCCCCAAAGCGCCTAGTCGTTTTAACCCGGTTTCCAATTTTGATGGCGCATGGGAGCGCGGGGAACTGGTTTTGCAGCGCATGGTCGTGAACGAAATGATATCCTATGAGCAGATGCAAGCCGCCCTCGCCGCACCGCCTGTTATCGCAGAGGACGCCGAACCGCTCATCGCGCCTGACGTTCTGGGCTATGCTTTTGATCTTATATATGAACAAGCGCACGGGTTAATCGGAACGAACCACAAAGACTTGATCGTCAAAACCACGCTTGATGTGGATCTGCAAAATAAAGCTCATGAGACAATCAGCACAATCGTCGGCAAATTTGAAAAATCCAAGAAGGTTAGCGAGGGCGCACTTGTTTCAATCGATAATAAAACGGGCGCCATACGCGCGATGGTTGGCGGACGTGATTACGCCAAATCTAAATTCAACCGCGCAGCGCAAGCAAAACGCCAACCAGGCAGCTCCTTTAAAGCATTTGTCTATGCTGCGGCATTGGAAGATGGTTTCACCCCAGGCACAATCCGCATTGATCAACCCACAGAAATCGGCGATTGGGCGCCCGAAAATTACACAAAGCGCTATCGCGGGCCTATGACACTCAGAGAAGCACTTAAGCTCTCGATCAATACAATTGCCGCGCAAGTCACCTCTGAGATCAGTCCTAGCCGCGTCGCAACACTTGCAACACGGTTTGGCATTAAAACGGAAATGAGGCCTGAATATTCCATCGCTTTGGGGTCTTCAGAGACAACTCTACTTGATATGACAGGTGCCTATATGGTCTTTGCAAATGAAGGGCTCTCACGTCAGCCTTACTTTGTTCAAAGCATTACCGATACCGCCAAGAAAACGCTTTATACGCGGCGCACTGTAAGCCCTGTTCGAGCTTATCCTGTGCCCTATGCCCGCCAGATGACATCCATGTTGCGTGACGTCATCGAAAGCGGCACGGGCCACGGGGCTCAGTTGGGCACTCGTGAGGCCGCTGGAAAGACTGGCACGACGCAAGATTATCGTGATGCGTGGTTCCTTGGCTTCACTGCAAATTACACAACAGGTGTTTGGATGGGGAACGATGACAACTCCCCTATGCGTAAAATCACTGGGGGGCTTCTGCCCGTTGATGCGTGGAAAGCTTACATGCTTGCTGCGCATAAGGGCGTAGAGAAGAAACCAATAAACGCCCCTGATCCACTCATAGAGGATCCACGCATAAAGCTACAAATTGCTTTTTATGAAGAGCTTGGAACCGCTTTAATAGCAGAGCGGGATATTGCGAGCGGCGCTAAACCCGCAAGCAATGGCGGCAATACATCTGCGGGACGTTAACACCAGCCATACTAATTTAGTGAGACTAATTCACAACCTTGTCGTGATTGTCACAGTCCCGCCCTTTTATTCATGCGTATTAAAGCCTAGTTTATGGCAATGAATAAAATGAATCACATATATATGAGCGGCCCAGATAAAGACGACGACGCGGCACCGCCTGAGCGCGGTGTTGCAACTAAAGTCCGCCCCAAGACGAAAAAACCGTCCATGTATCGCGTTATTCTTATGAATGATGATTACACGCCTATGGAATTTGTTGTCTCTATCCTCATGGGTATTTTCAAAAAAACGCAGGAAGAAGCTACACAAGTTATGCTCAATGTTCACAAGACGGGCATTGGTACATGCGGCATCTATACCTTTGAGATCGCAGAAACAAAGGTTGCCCAAGTTATGGACGCTGCGAAACGCGCTCAACATCCACTGCAATGCACCCTTGAAAAGACATGAGGGCGTCACAACTTATGACTCTCGAAAGGAATATATAATGGCTTCATTTTCTCCAATCCTAGAAGAGACAATCCACCGTGCTTTGACGCTCGCAACAGATCGCAAGCATGAGCTGGCCACATTAGAACACTTACTTTTGGCGCTGCTTGACGACAAAGATGCAGCCGCCGTTATCACAGCGTGTGATGTTGATATTGCGCCTCTCAGGGCTGACGTCACGCGTTACCTTAACGAAGACCTTGCCTCTCTGGCCGTCGAAAACTTTGAAGAGGCCCGCCCAACGGCAGGCTTCCACCGCGTTATTCAACGCGCTGTCATCCATGTGCAATCCTCTGGACGCGAAGAAGTGACAGGTGCAAATGCCCTTGTTGCCCTCTTTGCTGAGCGCGAGAGCCACGCAGTTTACTTCCTACAAGAGCGTGACATGACGCGCTATGACGCCGTCAACTATATCAGCCACGGGATCTCCAAGTCCGGCGAGTCAAATATTACAAAGCCTATTCAAGGTGCGGACGACGCATCGACAGGCGAAGACGCCAAGCAGAAAGATCCGCTTGAAGAATACACCGTCAATCTCAATCAGAAAGCCCGCGAGGGTGACATTGACCCGCTTATCGGGCGTGATGATGAAGTTGAGCGCTGCATTATGGTGCTCTCTCGCCGCCGTAAGAATAACCCGCTTCTTGTAGGTGATCCGGGCGTGGGCAAGACAGCAATCGCCGAAGGTATTGCGCGCCGCATCGTCAATGATGACGTGCCGGATGTGCTCGCCGATGCGACCATCTTCTCACTTGATATGGGCGCCCTCCTCGCGGGCACACGCTATCGCGGTGATTTTGAAGAGCGCTTGAAAGCCGTGATGAATAAACTCCAAGAGACTGATGGCGCTATTTTATTCATTGACGAAATTCACACGATCATTGGTGCGGGCGCGACAAGCGGCGGCGCAATGGATGCCTCTAACCTTCTCAAGCCCGCTTTACAGTCAGGTAAACTTCGCTGCATGGGTTCGACCACCTATAAAGAGTACCGCCAACATTTTGAGAAAGATCGCGCCCTATCGCGCCGTTTCCTCAAAATTGATGTCTCAGAGCCTTCGCCAGAAGATGCCGTGAAAATCCTACAGGGCCTGAAATCCTATTTTGAGGAATTTCATAAGGTCAAATATACAGCCGAGGCCATCCAAGGCGCGGTTGACCTGTCTGTACGTCATATCACAGATCGCAAGCTTCCTGACAAAGCCATTGATATCATCGACGAAGCAGGTGCGCGCACAAAGCTTGTCGAGGAGAAAAAGCGCAAAAAGAAAATAGGCATTAAAGAAATTGAATCTGTTATTGCCAAGATCGCACGCATCCCACCAAAGTCCATTTCGCGGGATGATGAGAAAGCACTTAAATCTCTACCTATGGATCTCAAGCGCATGGTCTTTGGTCAAGACAAAGCCATCGAGCAGGTCACGGCAGCCGTTAAACTCGCGCGCGCAGGTCTGCGTGAGCCGAATAAGCCGATTGGCAGCTACCTCTTTGCTGGGCCGACAGGCGTAGGTAAAACCGAAGTCGCCAAACAGCTTGCTATGACGCAAGGCTTAGAGCTTCTACGCTTTGATATGTCTGAATATATGGAACGCCATACCGTGTCACGCCTGATTGGTGCGCCTCCCGGCTATGTTGGGTATGATCAAGGCGGTCTTCTGACAGATGCTGTTAATCAGAATCCGCACAGCGTGTTGCTACTGGATGAGATTGAGAAAGCGCATCCTGATATTTACAATATCCTACTGCAAGTCATGGATAATGGCTTCCTGACGGACGCCAATGGCCGCAAAGTTGATTTTCGTAATGTCATTATAATTATGACGACGAATGCTGGCGCAGCCGATGCGGCCAAGTCAGAAATTGGCTTTGGACGCGGCATGAAATCTGACGAGCAGGAAAACGCTATTAAGCGCCGCTTCACGCCTGAGTTTAGAAATCGCCTAGACGCCGTTGTGTCCTTCGCGGCTCTTTCACCTGAAGACATTGCTAAAGTTGTCGATAAATTCGTCATTCAGCTTGAGGCTCAGCTTGCCGATCGTAAGATTGAATTTGAACTGACTAAAGGCGCAAATGTCTGGCTGGCCAATAAGGGCTATGACAAGCGCTATGGCGCTCGTCCGCTTGGCCGCACCATTCAGGAATATATCAAAAAACCGCTCGCGGATGAGATCCTATTTGGCAAGCTCAAGCAGGGCGGCCTCGTCAAGGTCGGCGTGGACCGCAAGAAGGAAAACCTAACCTTCAAAATCGTTCCACCCGCCAAGTTAAAAATCGAAGGGCGCAAAGGCGGCAAAGGATTACCCGCACCAAAGCCCACTGAAGACGCTTAGATAAAATATTAAGAAGCTCGACTTAGGTTGAGCTTTTTTATTGGGGAGCTAACTATGACCGAAACACCCGAAGATCCACAAAAGCCCACATTGATGGAACGTGGTCAGAAAGCGATGGAAACAGCTGACCGTGCAGCGACGGTTGCTGAGAGCGCCAATAACGCCTTTAGCGCTATTAAATGGACCGCCATAGCAATTGTGACGCTCACATTTGTTGGTGGAGGCTACGGGATCTATAAGGCTGTTTCCGCGCCTGCAAAGGCTGTCGGTGACGCAGCAGGCGCCGTTACTGAGTCTGTTAAATCTGGCGCGGGCAAAATTAAAGACAGTAGCGCCGAAATGATGAACCGTTTAGACATTCCCACAACCAATGCGGCCACGCTGAACCAAGCCGCAGACGCCGCTTTTGAAGCGCTCTCAACCATGGCCGTTACAGAGCCAGAGGGTGTGAAAGACCGTCTTTATCGGCGCACTAATTTCGGCGGCCATGAGGGACGTGTTTGTAAGTTAGAGGTTGATTTCGGTGCAGGCCCGATACCGGTTACCCTAGCCGCTGATAATGAAGCCTATGCCACAGCCAAAGCGCTTGGCTCCAAAGATGACCGCCTCATCCGCATGATACTCACAGCGGGTGATGACGACATCCCCCTAAGAACGGAATGGAACCCAGAAACTCAAAGCTGGATCATGCGCTGGAAAGCGACAACGCTAAAGAAAGAGATGAGCGACACTATCGCAGAACAGCGGATTATGGATGTTCTCGGCGCAGCTGGTGACAATTGCAAATAAGAATTTTATCCTCTAAAATTAAAGATAGGGAGGATCACTATGTTTCAAGATATCAGTAAATCAATTGAGGCTTGCGCGGCGCATTATGGCGATGAAGCAGACGCCGTAAAGACATACCTTACCCAAGGCCAAGCCAAGGCACTGTCGCTGCCAAATCGTGGCCCGCTGAAATTTGACGACAACGGAGAGATAGATCCGGCAATCCTCGAGGCCTATTCAGAATATGGTTTTTATATCTTTGAAAACGCACTCTCGGAGGAGGAAATTGCAGACATTCGGGCCGACCTCCAAAAAATGCGGGACAACTTCCCTGTCCATATGGGCGCGGACACAGATGCACATGGCCGCCCTGCTTTAGGCGCTGACAATAAAGCTATGACACTGCAATGGGCGAGGCCTTTATCTGACCCTTTAGGCGGCACAGAGCATTCAAATGGCCGACACCAAGTTAAACTTTTCGAACCGAAGGCCGCCAATGACGCGCCTCCCGCCGTGCCTGTTTATCTGAGCGGTTCCCTGCAATTTTCGCCCGCTTGCCTTCGTGCCTATGCTCATCCCGGCCTTTTGAAGTTAGCCGAGACGATAAATGGCCCTGACTTCGTTCCCTTCACGGAAGGTCTCTTTATCAAGGATGCAGGACTGGGCGCAGCTGTGTCTTGGCACCAAGACGGTGACACCCATTGGGACAACCCCGATTTTGATGAAAATATTCATGGTTTCAATTTCATGGGACAAGTCTATGGAAGTACTGCCGTCAATGGTGTTTGGGTTGTCCCTGGCAGTCACAAACAAACCCGCGCGAATATCGTAAAAATGGTTGAAGAGGCAGGGACTGAGCGCTTACCTGACGCTGTACCGATTATCTGTAATCCCGGTGACGTGGTCATCAATAATCGCCAGCTTGTCCACGGTTCTTTTGCCAATACAGGATTTGAAACCCGCGTCACCGCTAATTTTGGTTTTCATAAAAGGTCTTCGGTACTAAATGTAAAAGGCGCGGGGATTCACGCCGAAGCCGTCACTATGGACGCTGATTATATCGATAAGCGTTCGCGCCTTATTGGCCTTGCCATTGATGCGCGGCGGCAGCGTTTCCCTGACGAAACACCGTACCACTATGAACCCTTTGCGAAGCGCGAAGGTGAATTTATTTGGAACGAGGCTGCCCAAGCTGAGCTAAAAGACTATAATCTCATGGACCTGAGTATATAGATTTGCGACTGAGATTTAGGCATAAAATTGGCCAAAAAGTCATTCAGCCAATATTCAACTCTCATATTTAATAACCGCTTTACATTAACTGTAAGGACTAACTCATGACCCGTTCTCTTTCCGCGCTTGCCCTTTCCTCTGCCTTTTGCGTAGGTTTATCAGCTTGTGCTACAGCGCCCAAATCTGAGACATTAATGGCGGGCATTTCCACGGCTGATTTGAGCAAGACTTATGCTGCAGGACAAATGCGCGCCGAAGACGATCCTGTTTGCGTCAATTTCTACAAAAACGCTCGCACATTTGCGGCCGAGTCCAATAAGCCAAATGCCGGCACACAGTTCCTAACGTCCTTAGGCATTAGCGTCTTGGCAGGTGTCGCAACAGGCGGCATTGCGAGCAGTGGTATCAACAGCACCGTCGGCCAAATTGCGGCACAACAAGTCGCAAGCACAGCGGTTTATCAAGGTAGTAACTTAGCCATAAGCGGGGCAAAGAAATCAAGCGTTCAGGCGAAAGTTTCTGCGGCCGCAGAACAAATCAACTGCCCTATCAGTTTTTCTTAGAGAAATTTTTCAAAGAAAAATCACGGAAGCAAGGACTGACAGGTGATTGCACAGCCATCACCTACAATAACTTGCTAAGGCCTGTTGCGGCCATGCTTATCATGGCTTTCAACCCATTCGTCAGAAATCACGGCGGAGGCGAGAGAAATCTCGCCCGCCAAGACAGCGCCTCCGATAATTTCGATGAGCTTTTCGACTTTACCCGTGCCGTAGCAATCCATAATTTCTAAGGCTTCGCGCTGTGTCGCCAACCCTGTGCCACCGCCATAGGTCGCGACAATAAGCGACGGTAATGTCATGGACCAATAGAGATCATTATTAGGCAGCAGTTCCGTATAAGTGATGCC
>JAHDDT010000063.1:8035-13057 GCA_020629195.1 Hellea sp. | reverse complement strand
CAGGGATTGCGGTAATTTTCGTGATTATTAGTAAAGGTTTATTTCTCTAAGACCTGTAAGGTAGTCTCGATTTCTTTACGCAGGATATTAGATAGAACCGGTAAAACTCCTTGCCAACGTTCCCACGTGTAAAATGATTTTACTAAAGCGTCATTCTTACAAGCTTGACTGACAGGAACTTTTAGTTCCAACAGTCTTAGCTTTCGAGAAAAATCAGCGCCAGCATATGTCACTTCACCTTTCTGAGTCGTTCCAATCCCTAAAATAGGATTATTCTGTACGCGCTCTTCCAGGGGAATCATTTCAACAAATTTGGCCTCATAAAGGGCTAAGTCAAAATAGTACTTCATATCTGATAATCGTTTGCGAAGTTCTGGAGTTTGTTCAGAAAGTAGTTTTTCAGACCGCGTCAATTCATCCAAAACATTGCGGTGCAGCTTAATGCCATAGGTCCCGCTGATGGCTGTAACACCATTATTAACCAACTGACGATTACCAGGTGCATCTTCGCAACTGAGCAATATATCAAATGCCTGACTTCCCCTTTTGAAAAGACTTACGCTTTCAGTGTTTAATTTGTCGAGCGTTTCAAAATTCGTTTGTGATTCAACTTTAAAACGTTCCAATGCGGCTTTGTAGTCTTTCGTATCTTTACGGTGCTCATTCAAATTGCCCATCTGAACGCCAATAAAGACGCCTGTAACAACAATCAGAAAGTCTAAAAAAACAGCAAACCAGTTTTGCGCTTTCAAATTTTTGGAAATACTCCGCAATCGCATAATGCCCTCCTGGCACCGTTATTTGCTTACAACTTACATAGGGCCATGAAACGCCTCAATGCAAATCTGTGGAAGAGACAAATCTATTGTCCTAAACATCAACCTCTTCAACGAACTGCGCGTGCTCTTGGATGAACTCAAACCGCAAATCTGCGCGCTTGCCCATCAGGGTTTCGACGAGGGACTCGGTCGTCGTGATTTCTTCGCGGTCTATGGTTATCCGGGCGAGCTGCCTTGTTTTCGGGTCCATTGTGGTGACTTTTAGCTGAGCGGGATTCATTTCTCCTAGGCCTTTAAAGCGGCCAATATCGACTTTGGCGGCGCCCTTGAAAACGGTCTGCATCAACTCTTCGCGGTGTTCGTCATCAATGGCGTAAACCGTCTTGCCTTTTTGCGTCATTTTATAGAGCGGCGGCATCGCCATATAGAGGCGGCCTGCATCAATGAGGCCCGGCGTATAGCGATAGAAAAATGTAATAAGCAACGCCGCGATATGCGCTCCGTCCACATCCGCGTCGGTCATGATCACAACGCGTTCATAGCGCAAATCATCCAGTTCAAACTTCTTACCAATGCCAACCCCTAAGGCGGTCATCAGATCGCTTATTTCATTATTAGCTTGGATTTTCGCCATGGTCGCGGATTCAACGTTGAGGATTTTTCCCTTTAGCGGGAGGATCGCTTGGGTCTCACGGCTACGCGCCTGCTTGGCTGAGCCGCCCGCTGAGTCGCCTTCAACGATAAAGATTTCTGTATCTTCAGAACCTTTTCGCGAACAGTCGGCGAGCTTACCGGGGAGACGTAGTTTCTTCGTCGCGGTTTTGCGGCGGACATCCCGCGCTTTGCGGCGCTTAACCCGTTCATCGGCACGTTCAATCGCCCATTCTAAAAGCTTGGTTGCATCTTTGGGTGAACTGGCCAGCCAATGATCAAAAGGGTCGCGCACAGCATTTTCGACCATGCGTGCAGCTTCGGTATTAGACAGGCGGTCTTTGGTCTGGCCTTGAAATTCTGGGTTTTTGATGAAGCACGATACAAGCGCGCCAGCGCCAAACATGACGTCATCGGGCGTGACGTGACTGACCTTTTTGCCCATACCTGCAATATCGGCATAGGCCCGTAGGCCTTTGGTGATGGCTGCGCGAAGACCCGCTTCGTGCGTGCCGCCCCCTGCTGTGGGGACGGTGTTACAATAGGAGCGGACAAAACTATCCGCTTCGCCGTAACCTTCTGGTGACCAGCTAATCGCCCATTCCACGCGGCCATGGCCCGTTTGCTTTTTTGTCCGTCCTGCAAAAATTTCAGAGGTGATGGTCGCTTTGCTGCCCAGTGTTTCTTTCAAGAAATCTGCAAGGCCAGAGGGGAAGTGAAAGGTCGCTTGCTCTGGAACTTTATCCAATTCTTTGACGAGGGACGGATCGCATTTCCAGCGGATTTCAACACCGGGCTGAAGATAGGCTTTGGCCCGCGCCATGCGGAAAAGCCGCGCAGCTTTGAACTTGGCTTTTGCACCGAAAATTTCAGGGTCAGGATGAAAGCTCACTTTGGTGCCACGGCGGTTGTTTATCGGGCCAAGGTCTTTGATTTTACCTTTTGGCTTACCTTTGGAAAACTCCATTTTATAGAGGTTTTTATTCTTGGCGACCTCGACTTCAAGAAAGTCCGAGAGAGCATTGACAACCGAGACACCAACGCCGTGAAGACCGCCTGAGGTTTCATAAGCGCCTTCCTTGAATTTACCGCCTGAATGAAGCTCGGTCAGAATAACTTCGAGGGCTGATTTTTTTGGAAATTTTGGATGCGGTCCCACGGGAATGCCGCGGCCATTATCTGACACGGAAAGGATGCCGTCTTTGCTGAGCTCCACCTCAATACGCGTGGCATGACCCGCAACAGCCTCGTCCATGGAGTTATCAATAACTTCGGCAAAGAGGTGATGCAGGGCACGATCATCCGTGCCGCCAATATACATGCCAGGGCGCAAGCGGACAGGTTCTAGGCCCTCAAGAACCTCAATCGAACTGGCATCGTAATTATCTGTCATTATAGCGGTCTGTATGAAGTAAAATGTGAATCAGTGAGTAATATGAATCATCCGCTAGAGGGCGCAAGGACTTTATGCCTCTGTCCATATGATACGCGTGGATTCGTAATGTTGAGGAAGCTCTACAGCATTTAATATTGCATTATAATTGGCCAAGACCGTCTTTGCGTGGCGGGCTTGCAATTTAGAGAGCGCGGAAAGAGACGTCACACCAAATTGCGCTAAAAGAGTATTCAAATAAAAGTTTGGTATATTTGAAAAGGGCTTACCCGTTAACCCCAAGAGGCGCTCCCAGAGCTGCAAGTCGGACCAGAACATGATTGAGGCTTTTAAGTCCTGTGCCTCTCGCCCTAAGAGGCGGTAGCAATTTTCCGTATATTCGGCCTGCATTAAGCCGCCCGGACGAAGCTTTGAGTTAAAGTGATCCCAAGGCGTATCACCCACGCGCTGGGTCTTTATCATCTCCCACATGGATTTAGCATCCATGAGAAATTGCTGGGTGTCACGGGGCCGGACAAGAATATCCTCGCGGGCCTTCATGACGCTTTGACCTAGGCTGGCATCACCCGCCACGATGCGCGCTTGTGCAAGAGCGATATGCTCCCAATTATGGGCGCGCGCCCCATGATGCTCTATGAAGCTTTGCAGTTTTACAGCGGGCGGGCCAGAGCGTCCTGACGGGCGCAAGCGCATATCGAGTTCATAGGCTATGCCTTCAGAGAGCTTAGCTGTCAGCGCGGTGCGAAGGCGGCGAACAACTTTCTGCGAAACATCCGTATCGACGTCATTCTCGAATATAAAGACGAGGTCAATATCGGAAAGCGGGGCCATGCGGGACGTGCCCATCTTTCCAAGGCCCAAAACAGTGAGGGGCAGGCCTGACAAATCCAAATCATCAGCCACAATTTTAAGCGCCGCATCGATAGTCATATCTGCAAGCTGCGTGAGTTTATTTTGCAAAGCGCTCGCCGTGCCGCCGCGGTTCATAAAGTCTGTATAAGAAATAAATAGGTTTTCATTCACAAAGCGGCGCAATCTCTCAAGCCGCGTTTCATAATCATCAGATTGGAAAATAAAGTCTGTGTCCAGCTCCGTTTGCGGGGATAAGAAGACGTCAATAATATGCGGTGATTGTTCAAGTAAAACCGTCATATGAGGAGAGTAAAGAAGCGGCGGTATGAGTGTATCAAGCAGGTCATTATTGCGGGAGAGTAGATGTAGATATTGCTCTGAGCGGGAGAGGGCGGCAAAGAATTGATTGACCCGTATAATAGCTTCATCTGATGATATAGACGCCGCAAATATCCGGTCCAACATAGCTTGGCCCAAGGATTGAAATTGCTCCGTCTTATTTGACCGCACGAAAAATCCGTTTAGCCAATTTTGTGCAATCTCTTTGGCGGCGGGGCTGAGCGCTTCCAAATTTGCGTCAAAACCGTCTGAAACAGGTGCGTCTTCAGAGGCGATTTCGAATATTGACTTGAATTGGTCATTAACAAAGCGCCTAATGAGCTCAATGTCTTGGCAAAAAATATTCCAATCAGTTTCGCCCAGCAAACCCATAAGATTATCCTGTTCCTGCTTGGAAGAGGGGACGATATGAGTTTGTTCATTGCCGAGCATTTGAATAGCGTTCTCGACCTGCCTAAGCCGAATATAGGCACGGCTTAGGCGATTGCTGATATCTTCATCTATATGGCCCAGCTGGGCTAATTGCGTGAGAGCTTGCAAGGTATTAGGCGTACGCAATTCATATTGCTTTCCGCCCCAGACGAGTTGCTGCGCATTGGCGATAAATTCAATTTCGCGAATAGCGCCACTGCCGAGTTTCACATTAAACCCAGCTGCATCTTCTGTGATGGGTTCAGGCGCTGCCCGTTGTTGACGTAGGGCAGGATGTTCCAAATTGATGCGGGACTTTAAATGGGCGAGCTCATCTAGGGCGCGAAAGTCTAAGTTTTGCCGCCAGATAAAAGGCGTAATCGTTTTGAGAAAATCCTCGCCAATCTCTGTGTCACCCGCAATGACGCGGGCCTTCATTAGCGCGAGCCTATGCCAAGGTAAGGCGCGAAAAAAATAAAAGTCTTGCGCCATATCAGTAGACATTGACAGCTGACTAGCCGATGCCTCGGGACGCAACCGCCAATCCACACGCCAGACAAATTCGGGGCTGTTACGGGGCTTGAGGATTTGCCCCAT
>JAHDDT010000063.1:0-7935 GCA_020629195.1 Hellea sp. | reverse complement strand
CTTAGAATAGCAGACGCACCACAACCCGGCCCGTATGGCGGATAAAGCCGTCACGGATGTCACTGTCAAAGTCAAAGCCGATTGACGAATAGGCAGACCCTGCGGCAACGCTAAAGCCGACCACAAACCCGCTATCCGGGAAGAGAAGCGATTGCAACATGGCCGTTTCAGAATTGAAGGTTTGACCATCGTCACCCACTAATCCAGCGTAACGGAAGCTTGTATTTACAGGGTCTTTTAAGAATTCCTGACGGTAACCTGCGCGGATTGAAGGACGGATCCATGTGCGCTTGCCCATGAATTTCGCGCCAAAATTAAACATACCTGTGACAGAGCCTGTCGTGCTTGTGCGCTTATCAACATCAAGGGCAACACCAGCGTCACCTGTTTCTGTGAAAGCTTTTTCAGACAGGCGCAGGTAATCCACGCTAACTGACGGACGGAACCAGAACTTATCATTGAGCTCCATATCATAACCTGCACGAACAGAGCCGTTAATATGGGTGCCTGACCAGTCGCCTTGTGACTCACCGGAGAACGTATTGATGCGCACGCGGCGATTTTGTTCAAAATCATTATAGCCGCCGCCCGCATAGGCATCGACACTTAGATTTCCGCTAGCCCAACCTGCATAAGCGCCGCCTTGGATAGTGACCACGTCAAGCGGTTCGTCAATGCCGACAACGTCTTCAATTTCTGTAGAGGCAAAACCGATATTCACACCGACCGCATGGAATGGCCCTATGGCTCTGTCGAGGCCAGCCGCAAAGCCAAAGCCGTGTCCGCGATATTGTTCCGATAGGCCTGCAAGGTCACGATCCGCAAAATAAGCAAATTCTTGAAGCCAAGCCCCGCCTGGCTTATCCGGTGAGCGGCGGGTCGCATCAAGATGGTTCGCGACAGCGCCCGTGGCCCCATCCACATTGGCGAGAACAAATTGACGGGCCGCGGCTGAAAATTCCGGTAGGATCTGGTTATAAGCCGCATTAAAGTCACTTTGTGACGTAATATTCGCAAAGGCGTCGCCAAGATCTGTGTTACTGCGCAGCGCTTGGATGGCAGGTGTGTAGGCTGCTGTTTGAACTTGGTCGAGGCCAAGCTCTTGCGCGTTTCTAAGGTCAAGCGTTATGACCAAATCATTGCCAATCACATCATAGCTGGAATTAAACAGATAAGGAGAATCCGCTGAGGCCAAAGTTGCCAAATCGGCGACAGTGAGTGTTCCGCCAGCTTGCGCAATGGTAAACGCCGTTTGGTTAATGCCAACAACATTGGTGAGGGTTGGCGCAACCGTTGCGCCGTTCTCGAAGGTAATGTCACCTGTAGAGACGAGAGTTGACGCCGTTCCGTTTGTTCCGTCCAAGACAGGGCTATAGGTGGACGTACCGTCAAATGAGGCTGAGGTGATTGCTGTGTTCTGCGCCGCCGTTAAGGCGAGGGTGCTTTCATCCGCGACTGTAATGTCGAGACCATCTGCATTCGATAATACGCCTCTGAGGGTTGAACTACCTGAGAGGGCCAGGGTGTCATTGCCACCAGCAAAATCGACATCACCAATCACGCTACCGGCCGTTACGGTCATGACGTCATCACCGCTGCCAAAAAGAATATCGCCAAGTGTATTCGGGTCAGCGGGCGTGATTTCATCTTCAAGGTCAGTATCTTCGGCGCGGTTCTGCACAAATGTGAACCCGCTCGTATTTTGTGACGCGTCTAGGGCAATTAATGTGAAATTTGTGCCTATGACGCCGTTGGGATCAGAGGTGCGGCCAAGCGCACTGATTGAACCTGTATTCGTCAAGCTGACAAGTGTACCAGACTGATCGCGCACCGCATAGGCTGTGCCTTCGCGGCCAATAAGAAGCGCGCTGATCGTGCCGCTATTGACGAGGCTGGTGAGTTCTGCCGAGGCGCCTATATCAATGGCTGTGGCCAGAACGGAGCGGCCATTTACGGCCAAAGGATTATCAGGATCCGCATAAACGAGATCGATAGCCTCTGAAGAGGACGCCAAGATAATACCAGAATTATTGATGCGCTCTGCAATGGCATTGTCGCCCAATATAATTACGCGGGCATGACCATCGCCAGGGGTTATAATCGGTGCGCCGACCACGTCATTTTCGGTTCTTTCTGCCGGTGCCAGAAAGGCTGAGGCCGTCATTGAGCCTGTATTATTGATACCGCCAGTTAATGTTGTGTCAGAGACGGAAAAGACTGTGGCGTCTATATCATCAAAGACACCATTGGCTTGAAGGGTGCCTTGGTTGACGAATGCATATTGCAGATCTTCGTCAAATCCATCAGCATTCGGATCTGTGATAGCAGCAACCAAGCCAATCGAAATCGGAGTGCCTTCACCGTCAATCAAGACAGCGGGGGCAGACCCGTTTTGAACAATGGACCCTGCCGTTCCAAGTTGCTGAATAACATTACCATCATCGGTGAAGGTCTGATTGCCATCCTCATCCAACACATCGTCTCTATTATCGTCAAAATAGATCCCACGGGCGATGTTGCCGCTAATGCTGAGAGCAGAACCCGCTTGGAGTAAATCTTCAACACCCAATGTATCTCGGCCTGAGGCACCTGTATCGGCATTTGCCAATCCTGGCCGTGTTGTGAATCTATAGCCTGTATTGGTAATCGCGCCGGAGCTTGAAAACCCGCCTTGGATATCCGCATCAATATTGATGCCCTGCACACCTTCTCCTAATGAGGTAATCGTGCCGTTTTGCGCAAAATCACCGCTGATGCCTGAGCCGATATTAATACCTGTGCTATTGTCACCGCGCATATTGATGCGTCCGTCATAGGAGAGGTTTCCTGTCAGGCCGTTTTGCGCCATGGTCGTATTGGTCAGATTGATGCCAAAGCTGTCATTGCCTTCAATATCAATAATCGAGGAGGAGGCGAGTTCAACATTGCCTTCAAACGGTGATGCGCCTGAAATCAGGATACCCGTCTTGCCTGTACCTTGGGCAAAAGGGCCGTCCACGATGTTATCATCATCCGTGTCTTCATTGGTAAAGTCTTCGACAAGGTTGATACGACCACTTTGAACATAATTCCGATCTGCTCCGCCTTCGAGGCTTACCGCGACCGCATTATCCACATCATTGATTGTGATTGTGCCAGCGTTATCTATGTCATTATTTGAATTTAGTGTGAGGGCCGGGCCGGGGGCTTCGAGCGTGATCGAGCCGCCGCTCTCAATGTTAACGTCCTCACCATTCGTTTCAACAGGCGCTGTGCGACCATCATTGACCACTGTCTGAGCCGTGGCCATTGGCGCAAAGCTTAGTAAAATAGCGGCGCCGCTGACGGAACTCAAAAGCACCTTCGAGGCGCGAAGCGTGGACGTTATGCTCGTCATACAAATAACCCATAGGTAATCAGGCCCCAAAGGCCCTTAGAATCCTTCTCGTTGTAACCACAAAAACAGGCTACGCCAATGAAAGAATTGTTAGATTCTCGAAGGATTACAGTGCTTTTTAGAGGCGGCACGAACAGGCTTGCCAAATCGCAGCGTCCATGCGAACTCGTTCGCCATGAAAAAGACGCTTCTGATATACGCGCTCGTGATACCTGTGATACTCGTGATACTGGATCAATGGAGCAAATATGCGGTGATTCAGTCCTTTGACGTGCCGATGAATATTTGTGAGCAGAACCTGCGCCCTGGTGTCGAGCATAAAATTCCGGGACCGATGGATATTTCGTTGGTTTGCAATCCGGGCATCAGTTGGGGGCTGTTGCAGGGGGATAGCCCGACAAAGCGCTGGCTGCTTACTGCTTTTGCTTTCATCATGAGCGGCGTGCTTGTTTATGCGCTGACCCAAAGTAAAGATCGACTGACCAAGCTCTCCATTGCGCTAATTATTAGCGGCGCAATTGGAAATGGCATTGACCGCTTCTTTTTTGGCGCGGTGACAGATTTTATAAATTTTGGCGAAATCGGCTTTCACTGGGTCTTTAACATCGCTGATAGCGCCATAACTTGCGGCGTCATAGGGCTGTTACTTGCGAGCTTTTTTGTGAAGCCAGATACGGATTTGTCTGTAGAGTGACACAGTTTAGGGAAGCAATTTGTCAATATTGACAGGGATAAGCCCAAAGTCAGCATCAGAAAAGCTTAAGTTCATAAGCTCACATATGGCGTTTGATCTGCCTCACAAGCCAGCCTCCTGATCGTGGCTCCCCTAATTTGTATTTTTAGATAGAAATAGAATGGCTTGATACATTCAGCCAAAAATTGTAATTGAGTAACATCAAATAAAATCTCACCTGGGCAAATTATATGCATGACTTCCTTAAAGCGGTATCATCTATGGCTATTTTAGCGCTTTGCTCTGCATGTGCCGATACTGATGCATCATCATCTGGGATTTCAAAACAAACTGAATTACATGAGCCTAGCGAAACGCCAATCGATGAGAGGCCCGATAAAAAAAGCGACATTAAAGCCGTTGCATCAGATGAGAATATAGAGGCTGAAATACGGTCTGCTGATAGCCATACTCATGGTGACGCTTCATTAGGCGTTGTCTTGGAAGGTTCGGCTATTACTATTGAGTTTGAAACGCCATTATATAATCTCCTCGGCTTTGAACATGCGGCTGAGACTGACGCACAAAAGGCGGCTCTCATAAAAGCTGAAACGGCTCTGTCTGATGGCGCGAGTCTTTTCCTCTTCAATGGCGAGGCGAGCTGTGCCTCATCTGGCGCTAAGCCTAGCGTTGAGTTGGGCTTGGAGGATCATGACGCACATGACCATGAGGGTGAGCATCATGATGACCACGACGACCACAATGATCATGATGACCACGATGACCATGGGGATTACCATGGGGATGAAGATCATGATGACACACATAAAGACGTCACGCTTCGATATAGTTTCGAATGCCAATCTCCTAAGGCTCTGAAAACTATGACTGTCTCGCTGTTTGAACATTTTGATAATTTATTAGAGATTGACCTTGTCTATCTTGGACCAAACACGCAAAAACAAGCGCAGCTCAGTTCCGCTCGATCGAGTTTGAATCTAACACGGTGATAGATATGAAAAAAACACTTGGCTTTTGCCTCCTGCTATCAGTTCTAACCGCTTGCGGACAGGGCACGCCGACTAAGGATGAAGCCGGGAAGGCTGAAACATCTACCTCTTCTGCTGATAAAATGTCGGCCGAGAGTTCCGCGACATTATTAGTTTGGGAAGACCTGATGCCAGAAGGCGAAGATGCTCGCCTTGCAGAGCTTTATTCTGAATTTTACGAAGAGATGGAAGCCAAGATGCGTCAACAGATGACATTGGCAGATGCGGCGGCAGATGCGGCGCAAGAAGAGGGCGCGGCTGTCACAGATATGATCACTGAAGGCAGTGCCCAAGACACAATGGAGCAAATCGGAACATTTAATGTTGTTGATAGCTTAAACGGCGAAAAAATCCGCATCCCGGGATATGTTGTGCCGCTCGATTTTAGTGCCAATTTTGAATATACAGAATTTCTTCTCGTGCCTTATTTTGGAGCCTGTCTTCACACGCCGCCGCCGCCGCCCAATCAGATTGTTTTCGTGAAATCCAGCACACCTGTAAAAGTTGCGAGTATCAATGATCCTGTTTGGCTCGAAGGCATAATGGCAACAGGAAAATTTACCTCGGACCTCGGCAATAGTGCCTATGAATTAAATCTGTCCAAATTAGAGCCTTATGAGTATTGAACCTGTCCTAAAGGTTCGAGGTCTCCACTTCGGCTATGATCAGGCCCAAACCATTATAGAAATTGATAGCTTTGATATCCAAAAAGGTGAGAGCGTATTTTTACGCGGACCGAGCGGGTCAGGTAAGAGCACGTTATTGGGTTTAATCGGAGGTGTTTTAACGGCCAATAGGGGCGCCGTTAACATTTGCGGTCAGGACATTACCCAAGCGCCTGCGGGGAGACGAGACCAAATTCGCGCAGACCACCTCGGCATAATTTTTCAACAATTTAACCTTTTGCCTTACTTGAGTGTCATCCAGAACTGTATCTTACCCTGTCGTTTTTCTTCCCAACGTAAAGAGCGTGCCATCAAAATGAGAGGTTCGGCTGTGGAGTCTGCGAATAGTCTTATTCGCGGCCTTGGCTTATCAGATGAGCATTTAAACCGCCCCGTTGGAGAGCTGAGTGTCGGACAGCAACAAAGAGTTGCCGTCGCGCGGGCTTTAATAGGGGGGCCTGACCTCATTATTGCCGATGAACCCACGTCAGCTCTTGATCACGATAATCGCGACCGCTTCATAGAGCTGCTTAATGTGCAAAGAGAGGCTTTTGGCAGTAGTCTTTTATTTGTCAGTCATGACGATACACTTGCGCAACATTTCGATCGTTCAGCCTCATTGACGGACCTCAACCAAAGAGCAGGCTCATGAAGGGTTCAACCATATTGACTTTGGCTATGCGGTCGCTTTGGGCGCGTAAGCTGACGGCAATATTGACGATAATCTCGATTGCGGCGGCTATTCTTCTTTTTGTCGCCGTCGAGAATTTACGGCAAGGGGCGCGAACAAGTTTTGAACGTACCATTAGCGATACGGATGTGATTGTTGGGGCGCGGTCTAGCCCGATAAATCTCGTTTTATATTCCGTCTTTCAGATAGGCGACCCCACCAATAATGTGACGTGGAAAACCTATGAGGAGGTGAGTGAGCGTTCTGACGTGGCTTGGGCAGTGCCGATTAGCCTTGGAGATTCTCACAGAGGATTTCGCGTCGTGGGGACAACACCCGATTATTTTGAGCATTATAAATATGCAGACTCTCAGGCGCTAACATTTGCAGATGGCTTAGTTTTTGACGATCTTTTTGATGTTGTCTTAGGGGCGCAAGTGGCTCGTGAACTAAGCTATGAGCTTGGCGCAAAAATAACACTTTCGCATGGGCTTGGCGCTACGAGCTTTGTCAATCATGAGGATAAACCCTTCACCGTCACGGGTATCTTAAAACCCACAGGCACACCTGTTGATCGTTCAGTCATCGTCAGTCTCGGGGCCATTGAAGCCATTCATATGGGGTGGCAAAACGGAACACCGACGCCTATGAGCCGCCTTGCGACACCCGATAAATTGAGACAAATGACGCTCGAGCCAGAGAGTATTACGGCGATGTTTGTGGGCGCTACGTCGCGCGTAAAAACGCTCAGCTTGCAGCGCGATTTAAACGTTTATAAGGCTGAGCCTTTGCAAGCCGTCATTCCAGGAATTGCACTGAGCCAGCTCTGGAATATCGTCTCTGTTGTTGAACGGGCGCTAGCGATTGTCTCTGCCTTTGTTATCGCAGTGGGTTTGATTGGAATTTTAACCTCGATTCTGACGACTTTAAATGAGCGGCGACGCGAGATGGCGATATTACGCGCTATGGGGGCGCGCGGGCATCATGTCTTTACCTTGCTTGTAAGTGAAGCTGCCCTTCTAGCCTTTATGGGCGGGGCCTTAGGACTGACTGTGTTATATGGATTTCTATGGATCGCGCGGCCATTTTTAGAGGCAAGATATAATATCAGCGCTCTTAGGATGTGGCCCGGGTCATTTGATTTTGGCGTGGTGATTGCCGTGACAATTATTGCGGCTTTACTCGGCGCTATCCCAGCCTTTGTGGCGCTTAAACGATCACTTGCAGATGGCTTAACGATCCGCGTCTAAAACTAAAGCGGCTTTCTTGACAGGCTTGTCTTCGGCAGGTTTGCGTTTATCCTCTTTCGCTTTCTTAGCCTGTCTTGCTTTAGCAATGAGGGACGCACGATTAGCCGCATTGGAAAAACTCGGACGGGGTTTTTCAGCAGGGACAGGGGTAATTAAGTAAGCTTCGTCATCACTTTGGCCCAAAAATGCAGGGTCTCTCGTGGATGTACGGGGACTATAAGATTGCCAATTTGCATTAGGGTTTCCAAAGCC
>JAHDDT010000062.1:11912-13184 GCA_020629195.1 Hellea sp. | reverse complement strand
GGCCGGGCAAAACCAAGCTCTTTCGCCGTGGCTTTGCGGTCAATTGGGTAAGGCGTCCCCGCAAGCGCCGCGGCTCCGAGCGGGCTTTCATTCATGCGCTCGCGGCAATCTTTCATTCGCGCGCGGTCCCGCGCAAACATTTCCAGATAGGCAAGCATGTGATGACCAAAGGTAACAGGCTGCGCGCTTTGCAGATGCGTAAATCCGGGCATGATGGTGTCGGTATTCTCTGCCGCTTTATTAAGAAGGGCCTTCATTAATTTTTCAAGTTGGGCATCAAATTGGTCGAGATTATCGCGCACCCACAGGCGAAAATCTGTCGCGACCTGATCATTGCGTGAGCGTCCCGTATGGAGCCGCCCCGCCGCATCACCAATGAGGTCTTTGAGGCGGCTTTCAATATTCAGGTGAATGTCTTCAAGGTCGTGTGAGAACGGAAATGTGCCATTTGCGATTTCCTTCTCGATCATGCGAAGGCCTTTGTGAATGGCTTTCATGTCCTTTTTAGTGATGATGCCCTGTTCCGCGAGCATTGTAGAGTGCGCGCGTGACCCGCGAATATCTTGGGCGGCTAAGCGCTTATCAAAATCGATAGAGACATTGATGGCTTGCATCAGCTCGCCCGGGGATGCGTTGAAACGCCCACCCCACATCTGTTGGCCTTTACCGGGTTTTTTGTTAGGTCTCTTAGCCATGTCAGTCTCTTCTTTTCTCAGCGTCGCTAATGCTATCCGCTTGATGCTTGTCGTCGGGCTTCTAGCCATTTTGTTGGTTATTGTGCAATCCTGCAGCCAACCCAAGACAGGCTTAGAGCTATATTCTGAAGGGAGCCTTAAAAAGCTGACATCTTTGGAAGCTCCTCCCGTTCAGCCCAATATGACATTTTCAGCGCCAAGCGGCAGAGAGATGCAGCTCTCAGACTATCGGGGTAAAGTTATTTTGGTCAATATTTGGGCGACATGGTGCGCGCCCTGTATCGCGGAAATGCCTATGCTTGACGCTTTGCAAGCCGAAAAGGGAAGCGCGGATTTTGAAGTTGTAACGATCAGTCTTGACCGCACGGCGGAGGAAGCGGCGCAGTGGTTTGAGAAAAATGGGATCGACAATCTACCTCTCTGGCATGACAGCAGCTATGGCGTTAGCGCAAAGCTCAATCTGCCGGGCTTGCCCACCAGTATTTTCTATAACCGACAAGGCCGTGAAATCGCTCGCATCCCGGGCGAGGTTGACTGGACCAGCGAAGAGGCTCTAGCGTTAGTCGATTATTTGACG
>JAHDDT010000062.1:0-11812 GCA_020629195.1 Hellea sp. | reverse complement strand
GGGCGAGGTTGACTGGACCAGCGAAGAGGCTCTAGCGTTAGTCGATTATTTGACGGAGTAACCTCATGGAAAAGTTCGAGACGATATTCCACCGCGCCGCTAATCGTCATGGCGGGGAGGAGGCTCTTCGTGAAAAAGTAGCGAGCCGATATGTTGGGTCGAATGTTGAGATCATCTCAGACCCTAAACCCGATGATCGCTGGCTGTCTGAATTTAGCAAACGTATCTTTCAGTCTGGCTTTAATTGGTCAGTGGTTGAGAATAAATGGGACGGTTTTGAAACGGCCTTTTGGAACTTCAACCCGTCTAAATGCGCTGAGATTGATATGGAAGACATGGAGCGCCTGACGTCTGATAAAGCGATTGTACGTAATCCCATTAAGATAAAAACGGTCGCGCCTAATGCTCGCATGATAATGGACATGGCAGCTGAGGCGGGAAGCGCGGATGCCTTTATTCGCGGCTGGCCTAGTGAAGATTATATCGGTCTCTTGGCTTATCTTCAAAAACACGGCTCGCATCTGGGCACAAACACTGCGAGTTATGCGCTGCGCTTTTCAGGCGTGCCGAGTTTCATTCTTTCTAATGATGTGACAGCAGCGCTCATTCATGCAGGTGTGATTGATAAGCCTGCGACAGGCAAACGTGCCAAACAAGCTGTGCAGGATGCATTTAATCAATGGACGGCAGAAAGCGGGAAAGGGTTGACGTTCGTAAGCCGGGTCTTGGCCCATTCTATTGATGCAGGATAATACTTGCCCGCTTTGTAACCGTCCCTTGGGCGTCAAGCGGGAGAAACATCATATAATCCCTAAGTCCAAAGGCGGCACAGAAACTGTATTAGTCCACCCCATCTGCCACCGTAAAATACATAAAGTATTCACCCGCGCCGAACTGGTTAAGCTCGGTACAATAGAGGCTTTAAAATCGCATCCCGATATGGCGGCTTTTATAAAGTGGATTGCCCGCAGACCGCCTGACTTTTACAGGCGGACGCGGTAAGTGGTCGTCTAAAACTTACGTCCGTAAGAGATTGATACGGAATCGTTTGTGCCCAGATCTTGGTCATAACGCGTATAGTCAGCGCGTATAAAATCGCGTGGTGAGAATGAATATTCTGCGCCTACGCCATAAGCAAAGCCGTCTTGACGCTCCAGATCAACATCTGTGCTGACACCGCCTGTTATAACTTCGCCAGAGATATCTGTAATGTGATATCCCGCGCGGCCATGAACGGCCAATTTCGGAGAGAGATGGGAGCGCAATACGCCAAAGGCACCGACTGTATAATCAACACCCGCTTTTGCAGTCGTGCCGCCCACAGTTTCTTTTTCGCTTGTGAGGCCAGTAAAGGCTTCAAGTTCTGCGCCTATTAAATTTGCAGATTGATAACCCACGCGGCCTTGGATGCCATAAACGTCTGAGTCGACGTCATACATAGACGCGCCCAATGTTGCATATTTATAGCCTCGTTTTGGCTGGCCATAGGCCCCGCGAAGGCGCGGCGTATGACCATGTGTTCCATAATGGTCCTGCGGGCCGTGATAAGACGCAAGCTGCGTCCCATAAGCATGGGTAGAAGGTTGCTGATAGACCACATGTTCTTGCACATTATGATCTGAAGGATAGGCGTCATAAACTGGAGCTTGGTGCACATAGCCATTCTGAACTTGATAGGCATGGCTATACTCAATGGGTAAAGGCTCTGGCTGCGCTTCGCCATACGCCTGATGCATAGAAGAGTTAGACCCTCCTACAGAATAGGGTGATGGGCATGCCGAATATCCACAAGCATCCCCATAGGCGCCTGATGCGTTGTCACCATAATGCGCGCCAAAATTTGGCCCTGCTGAACAGCCTGTAAGAATAATGGCTGGGATAATAAATTTAAGATATGTCATTGCGCTCTCTCATTAATTTCAAGCGACGTTTAACCGAGAAGGTTTAAAATTCTCTGATGACGCCATTAGGGGGATATTAAGCCTTGGAATAGTAATGTAATAATGTTACAATTATAATATATCTACAGGGAGGATTAAATATGTCATTGGCAAGAACACATCGCAGCCGACGATCTGATGATGCTGAAGTGGATATGACGCCTATGCTGGATATCGTCTTTATCATGTTGATATTCTTTATCGTTACGGCCACCTTTTTGGATGAAAAAGGACTGGACTTTACGCAGCCACCGCAAAGCACGGCTACGCCTGCACCCCCGACACCCGCTATTTCGATTTACGTCGATGCGAGGGATAGTGTGAGTGTTGAGAATGTCCCAGTCGAGCTTAGCGCCGTGGCGTCGCGGGTCGAGCGTCTTATGGCGGAGAAGCCTAAAGCTGTGATTTCATTACGCGCCGATGCGAAAGCCTCACTTGACCCAGTTGTTTATATAAAAGACCAAATGAAATTGGCGGGCCGTGATATGGTCATGAAGATTGATCGGCCAAATTAGCTAATCTGTTTCAGAGAGATGCTTGGCATAAGTGCTCAGGATTTGCGGCCAAGCTTTTTCAAAATAAGCTTCCGCTTCTCTCCATTCGGGTGTATCGCCAAAGCCTGTGTGAAAGAGGCGTAGCCGCGTTTTTTTCTTACTTGATGGGATCATCCAGAGCTGCACGACAGTCATGCTCTCATTTATCTCAGGCATGTAAGGCGGCATCTTCCATGTGAATTGTATCATGCGCGAGCCATCGGCACTTTCTTTTTGCCATCCGAGTAAAATACCGTCTTCTGCGCCGCGTTGACCTTTGGGCGCATCTGGCAAAAACCAAACTTCATAAGCGCCGCCAAGCTTACCGTCGACAATGGCCTTAGGCGCGAAAAAGCTCTCAAGCCCTTCTGCCGTTGTCCAATCCGCCCAAACTTCTTCGATATCAGCATCAACCGTTGCGTCGCTATAGACCATAGGCCGAAGCTGCGCTTGCGCCTGAGTCGATATCGACAAGCTTAGTAAAACCAATAGACCCGTAAAATAGCGTATCATAGGGCACTCCAGAGCCTTCAAAATTTCAGTTTTAATGTAGCCTTTCCTTAAACTTACGAAAAGGGGGCAAAATCACGACTTCAAAATCCTTAAGCTTGAGAGCGGCTTAACCCTCTTTATGTCTGAAAAGAGGCAAGATTTATCCGTCCGCTTCCTAAATTTCCTGTCACTTGTGCGAACGAAACACTCGTATCACCGTGGGTTCTCGCTGGGATGGCCGCATGAATAAGGAGAGATCTCATGCTAAACGTAACGAAACTAACTTTAACTGCCACTGCAACAGCCCTCGCATTGGTAGCTGCGCCTACAGCACAAGCTCAAGACAAAGAGCCCATATTAGAACCTGAATTGCAGGCGGTAGATATTTTTACCTCCGCGGATATTGATGCTGACGGGGCTTTGGATCGGGATGAATTTATCTCATTCGTTGTGATGAAATCTGATGCAAACGACGCTGATTATTCAGCTATCAAGCTTTCTGGTGCATATGATGAACACTTTAACGTCAGAGATCATAATGCAGATGGTCTTTTGACAGCGGAAGAGCTTTCACCTTCTGTATCTGATGACGGTCTCGAAACTGAAGATCCTAAGATGGAAGAGGGTTCAATGGATAGAGCTGATGAAGCTGACTAAAATATGAAACCAGATAGGGCATCCCAAATGGAAGGCCCTATCTGGTCCTTGCCGGTTTTTAGGCGGGGGTGCCCTAGACGCGGCAAGACATTGCAGGATAATTTTAGCAGTTGAACAGAAACTGAATAAATCTTCCCAAAAGGTTAATGCCGCCTTTTCGGGTTTAATGCCATTTATATCACGTAATCAGATAGCCTTTGAATAACCCAAAACATTGCGATGGAGCTGAGGCCATAGGTCAAAAATATTTCGGTTCTCTGCCTTGCTTTTGTGCCGAATTTTGCAATGGCGATGAGCGCCGCAATCGTTAGACCAACAACTGCGAACTGGCCAAGTTCTACGCCGAGGTTAAATAAGAGTAGCGCTAAAAGTTCAGTGCCTTTCGGAAGCCCAATATCAGATAAGGCGCTGGCAAAACCGCAGCCATGTATCAAGCCTATTGCAAAACTGATGAGATAAGGGCGTTCTGTCGCGAGGCTTTTATGCCCTTTTTGTTTTCTGATAATCTCAATACCGAGCAAAACTATGCTTGCTGCAATCAAAATTTCTACGGGCCGAATAGGGATATTAATGAGCCCTAAGGCTGCCAAAACCAAAGTAATGCTATGGGCCAAAGTAAAGGCTGTTGCCACGCCCAATATTTGCCGCCGCGCGACGAGTAAGGTTAAGCCGATAACAAAGAGCAAATGATCCCACCCATATATAATATGCTCAACCCCTATCCATAGATAATGTTTAGCAGGTGACCCAATGGGGCCGCCTAAAGCCATATCCGCAGCTGAGGGTTTTAAAACCGCCATTTGAGTTTCACCTGAGAGATAATTTATTTCGGCAAAAACATCTGTTAGCGTTCGCTCCAATCCGTCTATGGCGATACGTCCTTCGATCAAAGTGCAGCCCGTCAATACTGTGCGCTCAATTATCGTCGCGCCAGTGCGGCTTGTTACGGGCTCTGTTTGAGTGCAGCCCTCGGGAAAAGCGGGTTTAATCCTTAAGCGGCGTCCGTCCAATACGGGCTGTTTCCATGTCACGCTGAATTCCGAGGGTTTTGTCTCGGTCAGGCTGAGATAGGCTGGCCGCACTTCATGGGCGCTTGCTACGAGGCTGAAGCAAAGCCAAATATATATGCCAAGAATTATCCGCATTACGGGGCTATAAGATTTTCGTTTTCGTCAAGAACGTCAATCTTATATTTTCGGATGACCTCTTTGAGAGCGTCCTGATTTGCAGCGCGTTGAGCCTGTGCTTGCCATGAGGCTTCAACTTCACTGCGAACGGCGTTAAAATCGGGGGTCTCTTGCGGCGTAATTTGATTTATTCGTATGAGATGTAGCCCAAAGGCACTTTCTATAGGGCCTTGCCATTTTTCTCCGCTAGCGGAGAATATAGCTGTACTAAAGGTTTTCCCGAATAATCTTGTGACGTCCAGAGCGCTTAAGTTTTTAAAATCACGCTTTAACATAAAGGGATCACCTAGAGCTTTCCAATTGCTATCAGATTGGTTGACTTGGGCGAGTAAGATTTGGGCGTTCGCGGTAAGGTCATTGCCGCGTGTTTCTGGGCTAAGGTAAATATGTGAGAAGCTTCGGGTTTCGGGAGATTTAAACAGTTCGATATTAGATTCAAACCAGGCTTCTAGTCTGGCTGTTTCGGGCACGGGTGGCGGCGCTACATCTTCAATAATGAACCGCATTTTTTGAGCAAGGCGGCGGCGGATGATGGTGTCATCTTCACCCAAGCCAAGGCGCTGCGCCTCTCGCATTAAGGCCTGCTCCTCAACATGAGAAAAAAGAAGGGCTTTCAAATCATCATCAGTGGGTTGACGGCGGTTTTCGCCTGCAAAGATAAGCGCTTGGCGCTCCATCTCATCAGCGGTTACCGTAATCGTATAATCGGCCTTTGTTACATGTTTTTGCCAAAGCATATGCCCTGCAAAAAGCAGGGCGCCCAGGATGATGAAGTGAACAAGAGGTTCGCGGGTAAGTTTCGTCATGCCGTCTAATTAGCATTATACCAAATAGCAGAGCTATAGGCGCGTTCCTGTAATGTCGGAGGTAAGTCAGGTGCGCGCTCTACGCCTGCTTTTATTGCGTCCCATGTGCTCCAACGACAAGTTGGATTTTCTAAAACACGAACATAATAGGCCGCGTCCATATTCGGATCAAAATCGGGATCTTGCCAAAGTGTCTTTAACTCAGGGGCACCACTATCTGAAGAAATAGAACAATCCTCTAAATTCACCTTTGCACCATTATCAGGACAGCGTTTTGTCTTCGGGTCAACAGAAAGACCGTCAGAGCACGCAATATCATAAAGCATTTCCTGTGCCTTGCCATCCGCATGCCACACTTTAATGATTTGGAGGCGCTGCAATGGCGCATTACGCGGATCGCGCATAGCCCAGACCAAAAAATGAGGGGCTGTTTCAGACGCTGAAAGGTCACCTCCCATAGGCACACCGCCCGCATAGGCTTTGCTGATCATATCAGCGTCATTGAGTATATTTTCCGTATAATCATAACCACCAAACAAACGTAATTTAATTCGCGGCCCTGAAGTGGCGTAAGTTTCTTTATTTCGCATACCGCCAAAAATAGCTTCCCGCGTGTTTTCTTCTGCCCAAACGGCCGCTAATCCAGAAGCCCCCCATTTGGAGAACCAGTTTTCAGCATTTTCATCGCGTTCAATACCGTCCCAAGTTTTAGCTCCGCCTGGAGGCACGGAACCGCGGGTTTCAGGTGAGGCGTCAATGATGCCGACTTTTGACCAATAGTCTTTTTCATCAAATGCGCCGCCTGCAACATGGCTGTCAGAGCTTCCGATCAAGCCAAATTTAAAAGGATTTGTACCCGTCTTTTTTTCAAGCGCTAAGCCGTTGGCCAGTGTTTCTCGAATATAGCTGCCATTTATCTTTGATGTGACATTGGACGCTAATAGCTTTTCATATATCTCAAAATCCGCCCATTCGTCATTAGGTGAAAGCGCGGGGTGTGTTTCGGAGGTCCCTTTTACCTGCGTCATTTCCACAATCGGCTCATTAAGAACACGTTGCTGTGCATAGGCTGCGTCCAACTCGCCGCCATTATATTTTGTCATAGCAAACATCTTACCATCCGAGACATTGGAATTATGTGGAATGGCCATCACATCCATGCCCTCTGATCTTTGATCGTCCATCCAAGACCATAAATCTTCAGGGTTCGTAGAATCGAGTGTTGAGAAAAGACGTTTTGGGGCGGCATTTTCAAACACAACATTTCGGTGAAGATTGCCTCCTGCAAAGCCCTCATCCTCACGTCCGCGTCCGTCAACAGATGTAAATTCATAAGCTGAGAAGGTTGTGAGCCGCCCGGGTTCATAATGCCTGTCTGCCGCAGCAATATTACTTTGCCATGTGCTGTCTATAATGTCTCGGTCATAGGCTTCGGGAAAAGGCTCGCCGCTGCGCACAGATCCTCCAATTGTGTTAAAAGCGTTTACAATAAGATCAGGGTCCGTTCCAAACATGTCCTTCGCCATGTCGAGCTTTGACAAAGGACTGTCGGGATTATCCATGGCCGGAAGAATGCCCATGTAAGCGCCGTGATCTGTCGCTGCAACGAAATCAAGTGGGTCGCCGCCAATCGTTAAGTCAAAGCCAGCGGGGTGACGCACAGTCTCGCCTTTGGCAAAACGATACACATCATCGGGCGTAGAGCGCACATTAAAGATATAAGCATCAAAGCTATTTTTTGTGTGGATATGAAGATCGCCAAAATAAACGTTTTTTTCAGCGCTATATCCAGCGGTACGACTGGCTTGTTGTATGATTGTTCTTGCAGGCTGCTCAGCTATTTTTTCTGCCGCGTTTTCAACTTCCCCACAAGCCGTCAGCCCTAAAGCCAATAAGCTTACGCTTATTAAATACCGCATAAAATTCCCCTTATAATTTTTAAGAACAATACGCAGAGACGATGAAGAATCAAAGCTGTTATTTGAGATTTCAACTAGGTTATTTGAAGTTTCAGCTTTGTAGTTGAGGTTTCAATGAAGTCATCTGAGAGCTCAAACATACACAACTCAAAATTAAGTGAATAGTTTTATGGCAAGTTTAAAGTTGACGAGTGACGAGAATAACAATTTGATAAGCGGTCTTGATGGTAACGACTTTATCAGCAGTGGTGCCGGTGATGACCAATTATTTGGTGGCGAAGGTAATGACATTTTAACAGCACAGTCTGGCTCTGATATTTTGGACGGCGGTATGGGAAATGATACCGTCATCGCAGGAACAGGAGGTGAAGGTAATGATGTTTTACTTGGTGGCGCAGGCGCCGATAGCTTCATATTTGCCGATGGACATGGTGTGGACCGCATTGTTGATTTTGAACAAGGCGTAGACGTTATAACTTATCTTGGCATGGGTGTTGACGATTTCAGTGATCTGACATTGATGCAAACGGGTGATCACGTTCTTATCTCTTCAATGTTCGGAAGCGTCATCGTAAACGACTCTTTGGTCGCAGACTTTGACGGAAGTGATTTCAGCTTTGAAAATAGCCCCGTTAAAAACACGTCTAACGCCTCTAAGACTAGCGGAGAGATGGCTATGGCTCCAGCCTATGAGATGATGGCACCGGGTTCCATGGACGATATGATGTCAATGGCTCCAATGGACGACGCTATCCTGTTCTAAGCGGCGTCCTAACGAGGGGCACGTTTGGCTAATATGCGCTGTAAGGTCCTGCGATGCATATTTAGCCGGCGAGCCGTTTCTGAAACATTCTTACCGCAAAGTTCATAAACGCGTTGAATATGCTCCCACCTCACGCGGTCTGCCGACATTGGATTTTCCGGCGGTTCTGGGGCTTCGCCTTGTCCTGCTAATAAGGCCTTACAGACATCATCCGCATCTGCGGGCTTGGCTAGATAATCAACCGCGCCGCGTTTAACCGCAGAGACAGCCGTCGCCAGATTTCCATATCCCGTCAGCATAACCATTTTACAGTCGGGCCGCGTTTCGTGTAATTTGTCAATAACGTCCAAGCCGTTCCCATCTTCAAGCCGCATGTCAAGCACAGCAAAGGCAGGTGGGTTGGCCGTGGCAATTGCTTTGGCTTCTGTTACGGTCTCTACAAGCGTGACAGAAAATCCGCGATGCTCCAATGCGCGCCCTAAGCGATTTCGAAACGGGCCGTCATCGTCGAGCACGAGTAAAGTGTTGTCTTCGGGTATATTGTAATCAGTCATAATTTTTATCCTTATCACCATATACGCATGTGGGGAAGGTTTAGCTTGGAATCTAGAGAAGAAGCTCTGCATTTTTGCGGGACCAGATCAGTTCAATTCGGGCACCTCCCGCAGGTGACTTACCGAATGTAACTTTTCCTCCTGTGCGTTCGATGAGTGTCGTTGCGATAAAAACGCCTAAGCCCAAACCGCCCGCTAATTCATCGACTTGCTTGGGCTGCTGGCGTTTACTGACATAGGGTTGCCCAAGACGCCCCATAATTGCGGGATCAAAGCCTGAGCCATCATCATCAATGATGACGTTAAAACTATCCTCGTCCCAACGCCCGGTGAGTTGCACTGAGGTTTTTGCAAAATCAACGGCATTTTCGATAAAGTTTTTCAGGCCGTAAAGCAGCTCCGCCTGACGTTTTAAAACGGGCTCTTCACCCGCGCCTGCCACATCTAGTGAAATATCTTTTCCGAATGTGATATAAGGTTCTGCGGCTTCTTCTAGCAAATCTTCAATTGAGAGCACGTCATGTATTGCGTCACCTTCATCCCCACGCTGTGAGAGTTGCTGTAATATTTCGCGGCACCTCTGAGCCTGGGACAGCATGAGCGCAGCGTCCTCTCCCAAAGCTGTTCCAGCTTCCAATTCTCGTGTCATTTCTTTGGCAATAACCTGTATCGTGGCCAACGGTGTGCCAAGCTCATGCGCAGCCGCTGCCGCCATCCCGCCCAATGCGGCAAGTTTTTGCTCATGCGCCAAGACGGCTTCGGTTGCGGCAAGCGCATCTGACATGGCCCGGCTTTCTTTTGTCGCGCGCCACGCATAGAGCGAGGTAAAAGCCGAGCCGATAATAATTGCGCTAAACACGCCGAGCCGAAAGGTAAGGGGAAGCGTAAAACTTCCCGCAGGATTCCACGGTAAGGGCTGGCTATTATAGATAAGGCCAAAGGATAATGCCGTTGCAAGCAAACCCAGACTGAGTAGAACGCGTTTATTCAATGTCGTCGCGCTGGTTACGACAGGTGCAAGGAACAAAAGCGCGAAAGGATTGGCCATTCCGCCCGTCAGCCACAACAGGGCCGCGAGCTGTAACAAATCAAATCCCAGTTGCAGCCCAGCCTCACGGTCGCCAACACGTCTTTCCAATTCATAAGACGCGGTCACAACAATATTGACGAAAATACTGAGCCCGATCATCGCCAAACACGGGCCAAGCGGAAGATCAAAGCCCAAGACTTGCGTGACAATTAAAAGCGCCAAGGATTGCCCCACGACCGCGCACCACCGTAATAAGACTAAGGTGCTGCGCCTGAGCTGGCCTGAGGTTTTAGCGCGTTTGCGCATGACAGGTGCGTCAGTTGGGAGCTTGACGGGAGCAGGGCTTATGTCCAAATCGGGAGCGTTCATATTGACCTTATAAAGATGAGATGTTCCAGATGAAAGCCATCATAAAATTTGCCGCATTTGCAATCTTTGCCGCTAGCTTAACATCTTGCGGACAGCCAACGGCGAATGTTGGAAAGACCGTCACATCGGGCACGGCGGATATCGGCGGCGCTTACACCCTTATCAATCAAAACGGCGAGACCGTGAGCCAAGCCGATGCGCTTGGTAAACCGCAGCTTATTTATTTTGGCTTTTCTTATTGCCCTGATATCTGCCCGACAGCCCTTCAGAAGATGGGCGCGGCGCAAGCTCGCATTGACCCTGATGGTGACAAGCTCAATTATATATTCATCAGTGTGGATCCTGAACGTGATACGCCTGAGAGCCTGAAACTTTACGTTACGGCCAATGGTTTTCCCAAAGGCTTGACGGGATTGACTGGAACGCCTGATCAAGTTGAAACGGCCAAAACGGCGTTTAAAGTCTATTCCCAAAAAGTCCCCACGCCAGAGAGCGCTTCGGATTATACTGTTGATCATTCTGATATTATGTATCTTATGGATAAGGATGGAGAATTTGTGGAGTTCTTCTTTGGCAAAAGTACTGTCCCTGAAATGGCGGCGCGTATTAATCTGCATTTGAAGACGGGAACCTAAAATCTGAAACCTCCCGCCCATTGCCGCAAACATGGTTAATTTTGATGTAACCCTTTCTCCTGTTTTATTCAGCTTAGCCTCAGCCCCGTTCACATAAGTATTAAAACATCAAAACAGTCATGCTGTTTTAACATGTAAGGTTTGACTTAAAACTCTGCCCACATCTTCCTAACCTCTTTACCTTACCACTCTTCGGAGTGGTTTTTTTTATCTTAAAATTTGGTGTTAACGCTTTTTACAGACTTTTTTTAATTCCTCTATCTATATGTATTTATTGTATAAATTCACTTATTTTTAGAATTATGGTTAATTCAAATTCATCTTATGGGCGAAAATGTTCAGGAAATTCTCACTTTCGTTCATGTAATACGAAATCATCGAAACAGCCGCAATGCTGAAACGAGACATAATTAAGGAACTAAATATGACACATGCAAATATAATGCCTGTTAAAGTCCTCATCGCTGCCACCTTGGCCGCGCTTATCTCGTCGGCTGCGAGCGCTCAAGATGGAACCGCTTATTCTACAAAGCCTGTCACCAGCTATGAAAAGACAGCAGAACTCCTTGTGGATGCGCCTCAAAAACCAGTTTTTAAGACGTCTCAAAAATCTGTGTCCGAAAAGACCTCTAAGCGCCTTATCATTCGCAAAGTTCTCCCGAGCCAGGTTAAATCTGTTCGCACCGCCGATATGGGCCGGGTGTTTACAACGCGCGACCATGCTTATGATGCGATGACTATTTACAAGCCTGAAACGCAAAATTCCGAAAACCAAATGCCTAACCTTTACAAACCTAATAACTAACTCCTACTCGACTACCTTTTCTCTTTTACTTTTTGCCGCTCTTTTGAGCGGCTTTTTTTTGACCAAATGTCATGCCTCCACGCGCTTTTTGCGGCTGCCCATCTTGTGGCAGCTAAAGGTTT
>JAHDDT010000061.1 GCA_020629195.1 Hellea sp. | reverse complement strand
ACCGAAAGCGGACCCTTATACATCAAAAGGCATGTTGATTGCTTATCGCCGCGACCTACACGGCCTCTTAATTGGTGAAGCTGCGCCAGTCCAAAACGCTCCGCATGCTCAATCACCATGATCGTCGCGTTAGGTGCATCAACGCCGACTTCAATGACGGTTGTCGCAACAAGAATATCATAATCTCCGCGTTTAAAGGCTTGAGACATGGCCTCTTTTTCTTGTGCAGATAACCGTCCATGCAGCAAGCCAACACGATTACCAAAAATGGCGGTTAACTGACGGTGGCGGTCTTCGACAGATGATAAGTCTATGAGTTCACTATCTTCAACAAGAGGGCAGACCCAGTAGACTTGATCTCCTTTCTTTATAGCGCGGCCTACACCATCAATAACATCATCAAGGCGCTGCAAGGGTAATATACGCGTTTCAATCGGTTTTCGGCCCGCAGGTTTTTCATCAAGTTTTGAAACATCTAAATCGCCATAAGCTGTTAGAGCGAGTGTGCGGGGAATGGGCGTAGCAGTCATAACCAAGAGGTCTGGGTTCTGTCCTTTTTCTGTAAGCTTTAAACGGTCATGAACTCCAAAACGGTGCTGTTCATCAATAATAACAAGGCCAAGGTCTTTAAATTCTACAGAATCCTGAAAAAGGGCATGCGTGCCAACCACAACGTCAATATATCCTTCTTCGAGGCCCGTCGCCAAGGCTTGACGAGGTTTGCCTTTGTCACGGCCCGTTATCGCTTCAACAGTTAAACCAACGGGTTCCAACATAGATTTAAGGGTTTGTGCGTGTTGCCGGGCTAGTATTTCTGTCGGAGCCATCATCGCCACTTGGGCGCCCGCCTCGGCGGCGTGGGCGCAAGCCATAGCAGCGACAAATGTCTTACCAGCCCCGACATCACCTTGAAGCAGGCGCGCCATGCGAAAAGGAGACCTCATATCTGCACTAATTTCAGCAAAGGCGTGTCTTTGCGCACCCGTAGGCTCAAAGGGAGCAGCGTTTAGTAAATCATGAACATATTGGCCTGTTGCTTTAAAGGCACGGCCCTTTGTACGCCGCGTATTTTCTCTTACAAGGGCCATCGCCAGTTGTTTGGCTAGAAGCTCATCATAGGCAAGCCGTAGGCGCGGCGGAGCATCGACCTTGATGTCAACGGGGTGTTCGGGGGCGTGAAGCCGTATCACGGCCTCATGAAAACTCGGCCAATCTTGCTGTTTTAACATCGGTTGATCTAGCCATTCAGGCAAGGTTGGTAATTTTTGAAGTGCCCCCATGACAGCTTTTCGCGCAATCTTCTGTGATAATCCTGCCGAGAGGGGATAAAGTGTTTCATAGAGTGGGAGATCATCTGCATTCTCGTGCGACAAAATATAGTCGGGATGCGTCATTTGCAGCTCCGCGTTAAACACTTCTGTTTTTCCGGAGATAATTCGCTCTGAGCCTTCTGGTAGTACTCGCCTAAGGTAATCACCGCGAGCCTTGAAGAAGGTTAAAGTCATGTCTCCCGTTTCGTCAAAAACGCGAATCCGGTAAGGTCGGTTGCGATTGCTGGGGGCCATATGTGTGCCAACTGTCACTCTGAATGTGCAAATCTCATCAGTTTTTGCGTCAGATATTTTTGGGCTGTGACTACGATCAATCAGACCGCTAGGAGGGGTAAGGAGGAGGTCTTTGATACGCGTACCCATGGCGCGTCCTAGAGCTTCCGAAACACGCGGACCGACACCTTTTAATGTCGTAACATCAGCAAAAACTGGAAAGAGGGCTTGAGGGCGCATAATTGCAATATTTCCTAAGTTTTACGCAATCGCAAGTGACAGTCCGAACGAATATAGCTAAGGAGTGCCGCTATGTTGGATGCAAGACGAAAAAGACTGGTTTATCGTGCGAATTATAGAGGCTTCAAAGAAGCTGATATGATTTTGGGTGGTTTTGCCAAAGCTCATATTGAAACGATGAGTGAAGAAGAAGTGACCCAATTTGAAGACCTGTTAGGGGCGAAAGATCATGATATTTATGATTGGGTATCGGAAAAAACTCCTGTGCCTGCAAATTATGATACGCCTTTGTTGGATCGTTTGCGTAAGTTTAAACCTATCCCGTAAGTGCAAATTCAGCTCAACCGATATGCAAGCCGTGAGCTTGATCTTATTGCGGCTGGACTGCCTGAAGGCGCTGATGCGCTTGTGTTCACCAAAGCTGTGCGTCAGCGCAGTGGGCGCGCTATGTTTATCGCGCGGGATGATACGCGCGCCTCAGGCTTCATAGCGGCCTGCCGTTTTTTTGCGCCAGATATTCCCGTATTATCTCTCCCCTCTTGGGATTGTCTGCCATATGATCGTGTCTCTCCGAGTCGTGCATTGGCGGCCAAACGAGCAGCGGCCTTGCATAGTTTACTCATCGCTCCAACGGATCAGCCTCTTATTATCGTTACGACAATCAGTGCGGCGACGCAAAAAGTGGCGCCGCGCTCTATTATTTCAAGTGCTGGGTTTCATGCGGCGGCAGGTCAGCAGCTCAGGCGAGAAGTTCTAGAGGCTTATTTATCCGATAATGGTTATTCTCGCGCGTCAACTGTCATGGAGGCGGGAGATTTCGCGATACGCGGCGGGCTGATAGATATTTTTCCGCCTGCTCTGGAAAGCCCCATTCGATTGGATTTTTTTGGGGACGAGCTCGAATCTATCCGCGCCTTTGATGTTGAGACTCAGCGGACAACAGAGAAGCTTAAACAGGTTCAGCTTGCACCTGTGAGTGAAGTTTTGATGTCTGACCTTGCCGTCGGAACGTTTCGAAAAAATTACATAGCGGCTTTTGGAGGCGGGGTAAGTAAAGATCCCATCTATTCATCTGTTGTGGAAGGAATTCGTCCGCAGGGAATAGAGCATTACTTACCGTTATTTTACTCTCAGCTTGAAACCATTTTTGATTATGCGGGGGCAGACACACTAATCGCTTATGATGGACTGCTCGACGAAGCCCGTATAGAACGCAGAGATTTAATTGAGGACTTTTATAGTTCGCGCCAAGACTATGTGGAAGCGCGCGATACAGGCTCTGGCGATCCGTCTAAAACGGCAGGTGTTTATAGGCCTTTGCCGACCCATAAATTATATCTAGAGGATGACGCATGGACTGAAATTACAGCTCCACTTCAAATTAGAAATCATACGGCCTTTATCCCGCCAGACGCCGAGAACAAAGTGGATTTTGGCGGTAAATTAGGCCGTAGTTTTTCGATTGAACGCCGCACAGAGGGTGCAAATGTGTTTGAGGCTGTGGTCGATTATGTGCGCACATTAAAAAATGAGAAGAAGAAAATTCTTATTGCGGCTTGGACGGAAGGCTCCTCCGAACGCCTTGGCAATGTGCTCGAAGACCACAATCTTATTGCCTCCCAAGAAAAACGTGGGCCAGATGCAATCAAAATTGACCCTGGTACTGTAAGGCGTGTTATTCTGCCCATTGAACAGGGTTTCACCTTTGGCGATCTTTCCATTATCTCAGAACAAGATATTTTGGGCGATCGTTTGGTCAATCGCGGACGGAAAAGGAAAGCTAAAAATTTCATATCAGAAGCTGCTGCGCTAACGCCGGGTGATCTAATTATTCATATTGATCATGGTTTGGGCCGTTATCTGGGCCTTCAAACATTACAGGTGCAGGACGCACCTCATGATTGCCTACAATTAGAATATCACGGCGGCGCTAAACTATATTTACCGGTTGAGAATATTGAGCTGCTCTCTCGATATGGTTCTGCGGGCGAGGGCGCTGTACTCGATAAATTAGGCGGAGTGGCGTGGCAGTCTCGCAAAGCTAAAGCCAAACAGCGCCTCAAAGATATGGCCGGCGAGCTAATAGTAATTGCCGCCAAACGCGCTCTGCGGACATGTGAACCGACAGTCATTGAAGAAGGGCCTTACAATGAATTTTGTGCGCGTTTCCCTTATGCGGAAACCGATGATCAGTTAGGCGCAATTGAAGACGTGTTCAATGATCTAAGAAGCGGTAAACCTATGGACCGCCTAATTTGTGGAGATGTGGGCTTTGGTAAAACGGAGGTCGCCTTACGAGCCGCCTTTGCCGTGGCGATGAGCGGCAAACAAGTGGCCATTGTTGCGCCAACGACTATTTTATCTCGACAGCATTTCAAAACTTTCTCGGAGCGGTTTAGAGGCTGGCCTGTTAAAGTTCGACAGCTCTCGCGTTTAGTTACAGCTAAAGATGCCAAAGCCACAAAAGAAGAACTCGCCAAAGGGCAATGCGAGATTGTCGTTGGGACACACGCCCTTCTTGCTAAGTCTATACAGTTTTCTGATTTGGGTATGATCATCGTCGACGAGGAGCAGCGCTTTGGCGTTCAACATAAAGAGAGGCTAAAAACATTACGTGCGGATATGCATGTGCTGACACTAACCGCGACACCAATCCCGCGGACATTACAAATGGCACTATCGGGTATTCGTGACCTTTCGCTTATTGCGACCCCGCCTGTCGATCGTTTAGCGGTTCGCACTTATGTCTCTCCATTTGATGAGGTGTCTATTCGTAAGGCCATTTTAAGAGAACGTTATCGTGGCGGGCAGTCTTTCTTTGTGGCCCCACGTATAGCGGATATTCCGCGCATCGAAGAATTTATGCGCGAATCTGTGCCTGAGGTAAAATACATCATAGCGCATGGGCAAATGGCGCCCGGAGCGCTCGAAGATATTATGACAGCCTTTTATGACGGGCAGTATGATGTGTTAATTTCAACCTCGATCATTGAAAGCGGAATTGATATTCCGTCAGCTAACACAATGATTGTTTATCGTGCTGATAGGTTTGGTCTGGCGCAACTCTATCAAATGCGGGGCAGGGTTGGCCGCTCTAAGGTGCGGGCATATGCTTATCTTACAATGCCCGAAGCACATCTTGCGACGCAAGGAGCTCAGCAGCGACTAAAGATATTGCAATCTCTTGATACTCTGGGCGCCGGTTTTACGCTTGCCAGTCATGATTTAGATATGCGCGGGGGAGGCAACCCGCTAGGCGAAGAGCAGTCCGGGCATATCAAAGATTTGGGTGTGGAGCTATATCAACATATGCTGGAGGAGGCAGTTGCTGAGCTCAAAAACGATGAAACGCACAAAGATCAGAGTTGGTCACCTCAGGTAAATGTGGGCGTCGCCATTCTTATTCCAGAGAGCTATATTCAGGACTTGAATCTAAGGCTGGCTACGTACCGCAGAATATCTGAAATTGAAAATGATGAAGCTGGAGATGCTCTCGCCGCTGAATTGATTGACCGCTTTGGGAAGTTGCCTGAAGAAGTTGACTCACTCTTAAAGGTTATGAAAATCAAACGCTTATGCCGTAAAGCCCATGTTGAGAAAATTGATGCGGGACCTATGGGGGTTGTTCTTACGGTTCGTCACAAAGATGTTTCTGATCCATCCATCATTTTAAATGCGATTACAAAAAATCCCGGCTGGCGTCTAAGGCCAGATCAAACAATTTTGGTGAAAGGCAACTTTGAAAAGCCTTTAACCAGGCTGAAAGGCGTTGAGCGTGCCGTAAAGGCTCTGATTTTTAACTAAGCACTTATCTTAGTAAAAGACACAGGTTCCCCTTTGAGCTCCGAGAGTGCCGATTGAATTAGGGTGTCACTGTTTTCATGTGGCATCATATCAATAAGGGCTGTTTCAAGCGACACAGTGAAAGCTCCATTTTCGCTATCGCCAGAGTCAAAGGCGGCGCAATCCACAATAGCGGATATCCGTTTGAGAACAGGTGAAATAGACGCGTGGTTTTGCCCAGGAAATGCAATGGCAAATGTGTTTTCATCGATTCGGCCAGTAATATCCTGCATTCTGACGAGGTTCTTAAGCATTGTCCCGACTTGAGATATTGCACTGGAGACCCTCTCTTGCGATACGTCAAATTGGGCATTTGGCCTAACACTGACCGCTAACAGTGCGAGAGGCTGCTGAGTGGACTTCATCATCTCGCACACACGCTTCATGTGGGTATTAAAAAATATATTATTAAAAACGCCTGAGGGTGCATCTATGCATGTTTCCCCGCCTATAGAGCCAAACTCAGTTTTAAGCTGATCATGTATACGATGATAATTAGCCAGTTCTAAAATGCGGCCACTGATTTCCTGCGTATCTGCATTTGAATAAAGGATGTCTCGAGCCCCTTTTTTATACGCGAGATCATGATCCTGAAATGTGTCCTTATCGACCAAAAATAAAGTTGGAACGTGATAAAGTCTAGCATTCCTCCGCATGGTTTCTGAAATTGTTAATGCGGGTTCTGATTGCTGTAGGGCATTCATAACAACTGCATCGAATGTCCTCTCATGCAAATAATCGAAAGCACTAAACGATGTGAAAGCGGCCACAACCTCCACATTTTTCTTCTGGAGTGCATTTATGATGACCATAAAGTCAGGTGTCGCCTTACCGATGAACAAAATTCGAAATGGATTGCTTAAGACCTCATCGGATAATGCGTAATCAATATCGAAACTCTCACGAAGCGTATCTACACGGCGAATAATTTCTTGCTCCATTTGACCCAGCCTTATTATCGAGCTTACGCGATTAGCAATTTGTGTAATATGTGCAGGTGGAAAAATGACGCTATCAAATATGGATGTATCAACATTTCCTGGACGCGTTAAGGCCCCAATAAATGGAACATTACATGGAGAAAAATGAGTCTTTAAGGCCGTAATGATTAAGGGCGTTTTTTCGATATAGTCTGTGAACACAAATAAAACTGCGCTTGGAGATATAACAGGGGTACCTTTCAGTGTGCTTCCATCAAATTCACAAAATTTAATCTCGTAACCAAGATTTGCAAGTGAGTCACCGATAAAGCCGGACTCATGCATATTGTCCGTTGCAATTAGAACGGTCATTTTCGTGGGTGCCACATGTAGTGCAGTAGAATCGCTATGCATAACCATGAAGCAAATTAAGCGACAAGTTCTTTCCGAGCCGTTAACTATGTTGAAAAACCCGCTTACTATTTAGTAAGCGGGTTGTATTTCAATGAGTTGTAATTTTTAGGTAGGGCTTATTTTTCCCAGCCACATGTCCGGTCTTTATTTTGCTCTTCAAGATATGTCATCAGCGGAGCAAAATACTCTAATATCGCAGAACCATCCATATCACGTGTGCCTGTGAATGCTTCGAGAGCATCTGGCCAAGGTTTTGATGCGCCCATCTCCATCATAGCATTAAAGCGGCTCCCGACTTCCTTATTATCGTAAATCGAACATTGGTGAAGGGGGCCTTCAAATCCTGCCATGTCACAGGCGGCTTTATGGAACTGGAACTGCAGAATATGAGCCAAGAAATAGCGCATATAAGGTGTATTACCTGGAATATGGAATTTTGCGCCAGGATCAAATGCATCGCTGGGACGTGTTTCACCTGGGTAACGAAGACCTTGATACTTTTCGCGGAGTTCCCACCAACCAGAGTTATATTCGCTTTGGCTGTATTCGCCAGAAAACACTTTCCAGCGCCATTGATCCACCATCAGGCCGAAGGGAAGGAAAGCAACTTTATCCATCGCTTGGCGCATCAGAAGCGCAAGATCAGCATCTGCGCCTGGTATGTCTTTCTCATCAAGTAATCCGATTTTTACAAGATATTCTGGCGTTATGGAGAGGGCAACCATATCACCAATGGCTTCATGGAATCCATCATTTGCACCTGTTTTGTAAAATACAGGTTGGTCTTTATAGGCTCGCTGATAGAAATTATGGCCCAACTCATGGTGAACCGTAACAAAGTCCTCACCATTTATTTTGGTACACATTTTTATACGTATGTCCTCAAGGTCATCTAGGTTCCATGCTGAGGCATGACAGACGACTTCACGATCTTTTGGTTTGGTAATCAATGAGCGTTCCCAGAATGTTTCGGGCAGGGGCTCAAAGCCAAGTGATGTGAAGAATGTTTCCGCAACTTCGACCATTTTCTTTTGATCATAATCGTTCTCTTTGAGAAGCGCAGTAATATCAACACCTTCGCCTCCGCCTTTAGGGGCAACCATGTCATAGATATTCCCCCAGCTTTGTCCCCACATATTTCCTAGCAGGTCAGCACGAATAGGTGCATCAGCAGGCTGAATGTCATCCCCGTATTTTTCATTGAGCGCAGCACGCGTGTTGCAATGAAGCTGGTCATAGAGAGGTTTAACTTGTCCCCAAAGGCGGTCTGCTTCTTTAACAAAGGCTTCTCCGTCCATGTCATAACCACCGCGCCATAAAGCGCCTGCATCATCATAACCAAGCTCGCGCGAGCCTTCATTAACGATATCGACCATCTTAGCGTAGTCATTTTTCATAGGGGGTGAGATTGTTCTCCAACCTTCCCATACGGCTTGAAGCTCTTCAGGATCGCGCGACGAAGCGATGATGTCTGACGCTTGCCCAAGATTTATGATCTCGCCATTGTGCTCGAACTTTCCCGTTCCATAAGTGGCTTCCAAACCCGTCATAATTTTTGCAAGTTTTTCTGCCGCGCCTTCTTTTTCTGGGGCTGGGAAGTTACTGCCGCGCTTGAGACCATCCATCTTACGCCGCATGTCTGCCGGGAGTGAAAGCTCGTTAAATCTCTTGGCTTCATTGGCGAGCCGCGTAGATAATTTTGCGCCTTGCGCACCAGCCATCGCGGCAAGAGCATTTGTATCTTGAGTAATAAAGTTAGCTTGTATCCAATAGACTTTTGACGCGAAACCACTGAGTTCTGTAATTTCTTTCTCCGCCTGCTCGAGAAACTCTTTCGCTTCTTGAAGCGTTGGGGCGCCATTTTCTTGGCCAGCATTTGCCGCAGCTGTCAGCGCTTCGACGGCTTTAGTTGGCTTTTCCGTTTCGGCTATATTGGACTCGGTTGATGCTGATTGGCATGAAGCGAGCCCCAATGCTGCAAGACTTGCGGCGGTGAGTAAAACTTTGCGCATGATATCCTCTTATTTTATATTCAATCCCGAAATACTATTCTATTCGTAAACACTGCTAACGTGCGGTCAAGATATGACCGCATTCAATAAGACGAATTTGGAAGCCCTATGGCTAAAAGGACACAGAATGACGGATAAACCCGGACTTTTACTTGTAAATTTAGGGTCACCTGATGCTCCCACACCAAAAGCGGTTCGGAAATATCTTTTTCAGTTTCTGCATGATAAGCGCGTCATCGATACGAGTCGGTGGATATGGTGCCCGATTCTGCATTTCATTATCTTACGCACACGTCCCGCCCGATCTGCAAAAGCCTATGCTAAAGTCTGGGGCGATGAGGGCAGCGAAGCACCGCTCGTCGAGATCACACGCGCGCAAGCAAAAGGCGTGGCCGAGCGCTTAGGCGAAGATGTTCACGTTGATATCGCTATGAGATATGGAAACCCGTCCATCGGGGATGCGCTGGACGCGCTAAAGGCCAAAGGGTGTAAACGTATCGCCATTCTCCCGATGTACCCTCAATTTGCAGGGGCTACGACCGCCTCCGTCTATGATGGTGTTGCTAAAGCCCTTACGAAACGCATGGATGTTCCTGAATTACGTTACCTGAGAGATTATCATGATGACCCCCGTTACATAAAGGCGTTAGGGGATGGACTCAAATCCCATTTGAAAACCTTGGACTGGACGCCAGATGTGATCCTCACCTCTTATCACGGCCTTCCGCAAAGCTATGTTGAAAAAGGAGATCCATATCAAGCGGAATGCATTCACACTACAGATCTCTTGCGGGCACATTTACAGATGAGTCATGCGGATATGCGAACGACTTTTCAATCACGTTTCGGTCCCAAAGCTTGGCTTCAGCCTTATACAGATAAAACGCTTGAAATATTACCAAGCGAGGGCATGAAAAAAGTTGCTGTTATGATGCCGGGATTTTCAGCAGATTGTCTCGAGACACTTGAAGAAATCGCACTCGAAGCCCACGAAACATTTGAGGAGCATGGGGGCGAAAGATTTACAGCTGTGCCATGTCTGAATGATGATGCAGCGCATTTGGATTTCTTAGCGGCAATTGCGAAGGAAAGACTTTTAGAGGGTTGGCTTTAATGTCTCAAAGATATCCTTAATAGTGATATCAGAATTTAATATCATTGTTGAAGGTAACGTTACATCAGCGAGTTCTGAGTATAATTTACCGCGTGATGTCAGCAGTTTAGGATAGCACTCTAAGATACTCTCAGTTTTGGTTTTACCATCCATTTTCTTATAATGCCCTGCCCAAATTAAGGGTTTGGGCTGCTTAAAATATTGAACCTTCAGACGTTCAATGTGATCTTCCATTGCCTTGATATAAACGACGTAGTAACTTTTTCGGAGTTTATCCAAGACCTTCTCATCCGTATAGATGACGCTACCCGTCGTATCTATCGCGGGATTCGGTTTATCTGTTTCAAGTGCTTTTTGGGTCGCCTTAGTTTCGAGCGCGATTGAATGTTTTTCACGTTCGCTATAACCTTCAGTGTAGGGATGTCCTTGCCACTGGGCAAAGGCGTCCATGCTGTCATGGCCAAGATTTTCCCATATAATCTTATCAACCTCAATGAGACTGAAGTCATAATGTGTCGCGAGCCGCATGGCGGTATAGCTTTTGCCGATGTTCGACATTCCGATGAAAGCAAGCTTTAGCTGACCAGCCTCATATTTGCCTTCAAAGTCTTGACGGCTAAGTCTCATGCTGCGTGTAGGGCCAAATAAGCGTCCAAAGCTTCCAATGTTGGCGGCATAACATGAACCCTTTTTTTCTTTTTCATGGCCTTTTGCAGCGGCTTGGGCAAGGGCACATCTTCGCGGATAATACGTTCAACACTATCCGCAAATTTGGCAGGATGGGCTGTTCCAACAACAACTTTGACGAAGTCCAAATCAACGTCCTTAGAAAAAGCTTCCATTGCAAGATGCCCAACTGCGGTGTGCGGGCACATAACATAACCCGTCTCGTTAAAGACTCTCCGCATGTGACGTTCTGTTTCTTCGTCTGAAAATGATGCGCCCCAACAGATTTCGGAAACCGCTTCATAGTCATTGTTGTGTAAATCAAGAATACGCGGAAAGTTATTTGGACGTCCAATATCCATCGCGTTAGACAATGTCGGCACGGAAGGACGAGGTGTGTACTCACCCGTTTTAAGATAATCCACGAAAGGGTCATTATTGTTATTACCAATCACAAAACGTTCAATCGGTGCGCCCATTTTCTTTGCGATAAGCCCGCCTGTTAAATTACCTAAATTTCCAGAAGGAATAGAATAAACAATAGGGACACCCGGATGAGCGGCTTTTATCTGTAGGCTTGTCCAGAAATAGTAAAAGCTCTGCGGGATGACACGTCCTACATTGATAGAATTGGCCGACATCAGGGAATAACGGTCTGTCATTTTCTGATCAGCGAATGCGTCTTTTACCAATTGTTGGCAATCGTCAAATGTCCCGTCTATGGATATAGCGCGTATATTGCACCCAGCTTTACCCATTGTGCAAAGCTGTTGTTCTTGTACTTTACTAACGCCGCCTTTGGGGAACAGGATGAAAACATCTATGCCGTCTTGGTCCAAAAAGGCATCTCCAATCGCGCCCCCAGTATCACCAGAGGTCGCTACAAGTATAGTACGTTTGTCACCCGTTTTATTCATAATGTGACTGGCCGCTCGTCCCATAAAACGCGCTGCAAAATCTTTGAAAGCCAGTGTCGGACCGTGAAATAACTCAAGGACATAATTCCGTGCTATTTCAGGTGTGGCAGCATCAAGCTTTTCATCGCTGAAGGTTACAAGCGGTACGGGAAAATCATAAGCATCGCGGCAGATGTTTTTTAAGTCCTCATCAGAAAAACGATCATCCACAAAGTAACGCGCCAGTTCTGCGGCACAATCAGCAAAGCTCATAGCGCCAAGCTTAGCCGTTTCTACATGAGTGAATTTATGTATATTATCGGGCATCCACAACCCACCATTGGGCGCTAGGCTAGCTAATAAGGCATCGCCGAAGCTAGCTGTAATATTTGAGTCGGAATGTGAGTGATAGTTCATGTGGCGCTCATTAGCGAAAATAGGCCGTTTTGCAAGAATAAGCTTATGGCTTTAGCTTATTGTTCGAACTGCATGGGCTAAGATATTGACCATGGTGGCATGAACGGCTGTTCCACCAATATTCTCAATACTATGTGCGCGGTCCGCTTTATAGCGTAAGGTTTCGCCTGCTTTAGCTTTCCATCGTTCGCCCTCGACTTCAACAGCAACTTCTCCGCTAAGGATAGTCAAATTTTCTACGGATCCTTCAGGGTGAGGGGAGCTTTCAAGAAGGCCGCCCGGCTCAGCGCGAAAGTCATACCACTGTACCCACTGAACCGTATCAATCGAGCCTATGATGCGGAGCTCGCAAAGTCCGTCTTCGCTTTTTAGGACGGGCGTATCCTGAATAGCTGATTTTTGGACCAGCGCAGAACCATCATTATCGCTCGAAACCATGGCTTGCACACTGGTGCCGAGAGCTTGGCTTAAACGCGAAAGTGTAGCGAGTGAGGGGTTGGCTTCATTCTTCTCTATTTGTGAAATCATAGATTTAGCGACGCCAGAACTTTCAGATAAATCTCCAAGCGACATTTTATCAGCCGTTCGCAGGCGCAATATGGTCTGCCCTAGTTTTTCGCCTAATGCATCGGTTTGGGCGCAGGGTTGTCGTTTTTGTCTAGCCATAACTCACAAATAATTTACACGAGGGGTCTGGATTATTTCCATCTGTTCTATATATAGAACGCAAAGATAAATCAAGCGAACACTCAGCGCGGCCCGAAAATGCGATATTTACCGATACATGTTGATACTAAAGACGCTCAAATTCTAATTGTTGGTGGAGAAGGAGCAGCCGAAGCTAAGCTTCGTACGCTCATTAAGACGGAGGCGCAGTTGGCCGTAGTGTCACCTGAGATTAGCCCTGAAATTACCCGCTGGGCAGAGCAGGGGCTTTTGACACACATTGCGCGAGACTTTCAGCCAAGCGATTTGGAGCGCGTTCGTTTAGTCTATGCCGCGACAGAAGATGATGAGCTTAACCTCGAAATTGGTAATTTAGCCCGCTCTCGTGGCCTTCTGGTCAATGCGGCTGACCAAAAAGAGGCTTGTGACTTCATTACGCCCGCCTTGGTGGACCGTAGCCCCGTCATCGTTTCCATAGGAACAGAAGGCACAAGTCCAAGCCTCGCGCGCGCTGTGAAAACGGATTTAGAGGCGCGATTGCC
>JAHDDT010000060.1 GCA_020629195.1 Hellea sp. | reverse complement strand
TCAGCGCTTACGCGTTCAACAGGGAGAAAGACATCAACCGTTGTTCCCTCACCCAATTGGCTAGCCACCGCGAAACGACCGCCGTGAAGCTCTGCCAGAGACTTTACAAGAGCAAGCCCCAAGCCACTTCCGCGATCTTCGACCATAGCGGCGCTAGAGGCTTGCTGATAGGGTTGCCCCAAAGTGGCCACATCTTCTGGGCTCATACCTATGCCTTTATCTTGTACAGAAAGGCTAAGCGTATCACCTGCAACTTTGGCCGCGACAATAACATGCCCACCCTTATGCGAGAATTTAATCGCATTAGATAAGAGGTTGAGTAGAATTTGACGCAGAGCCTTACGGTCAGCTTCGATCAAGAGAGGGTCATTATCATCAATACCGACGCTTAAGACGACTTCAGCTTGGTCTGCTGTCGGACGGATCATCTTAACCGAAGAACGGATAACGTCAGCCGCATCGAAATGGTCATAATGCAGCTCATATTTACCAGCCTCAACCTTGGAAAGATCGAGCACATCGCCAATCAAATCGAGCATATGTTGACCACTGTCATGGATGAGATCCGCATATTCTGCATATTTTCCGGGCAGAGGCCCAAAGAGGCGCGAACGCATCATATCCGAAAACCCAATAATTGCATTTAGAGGTGTACGCAGCTCATGGCTAACACCCGCAAAAAACAAAGTTTTATCATCCTTATCCTGCTGCGCCGTCGCATTTGATCTTAACACCGTTTCGACGCGGCTTTCTTCTGCGGTGACATCGCGCAAATGTAGAAGAATTTCGGATGTATTTATGGGCGTAGCCAAAGCATCTAGGACCGAAATTTCATCTTTATCAAAACGGGCTTTAAGCCGTTTATTTTGCGATTTTTGCGTTAAGCGGGCTTGGGCGATCAAGTCTTCGATGTCCTGTTGTGCATCTGCATCATAGGGCATTAGAGATCTCAAAGGCATCTGGGGTGACCCTTGCTCAAGTCTAAATAACTTACGGGTTTGTGTATTGGCAGACACTAAACGGTTATGACCATCAAAACGCAACACAGCGCCGTCAATAGCGTTGAGCAAAGCCTCAGACTCAGCAGAGTGATGGTCAGGACGATTGGAGCTTTCACCTAAATAGCTGTTTTTGCTACGCGCCGCGGCAAACATGGTCGTAATCATCAGTCCAATTGTTGCGATTAATCCCGCTTGCTTGCCCCATAATGTTTGAGTCTCACTTGTTAGGCTTTCCGGAATATAACCCTGTTCGCCCGCATACCATAATAACGCCGCAAATATCGCCGCCATGACCATAGCTTCAACGACTTTTTCTTTTTCAAACAAAGCGGCCGCAGCAGGGGCACAGAGAAACAAGACGGCCATTGGAATATAGGCAATGGAGATGCAGGCGATTATAGCAAGAGCTAGCCACGCAAAGATGACAATAAGCTGCGCCCATTCCCGCTGCAGAATCGGTGAAAAGAGAAGAGATATGAAGGCTGGCACAGAGGCAATCACGACCATAGGCCAGATCATATTGATATCAAGCCCCTTAAGGTGTGCACCCAGAAAGGCAGCCGCCAAAACCGCAAGCCAAACGAGGCTTGGCATAATCAGGCCATTATGGCGTGAGGATACGGTCATCCTATCTCCGTTTTTACAGTTACTGGCTAGTAAAGCTTCATTTGGGCTTCAAAGCGAGGCTTTTCCCCTTAAAAACGCGTTTAGAGCGATAATACACCTCATCACTATCCAGAACTATTGGAGAATCTTGCAAGAAAAAACCCCGCTGAAAAAGCGAGGTTTTAAAGTTTTACCAGATTTTGACGCGTTTTTCAGGCGGCAAATAAAGGGCATCTCCAGGCTGCACATTAAAGGCCTCATACCATGCATCAAAATTGCGTACGATACCATTAGCTCTAAATTCACCCGGACTGTGCGGTCCATTTTTAATTTGAGCTCTCATCGCAGCCTCACGAAACTTACGCTGCCAGATTTGACCATAAGCCAAGAAGAAACGCTGGTCTCCGGTCATACCATCAATGATTGGGGCTTCTTGACCATTAAGTGAGCGCTTATAAGCCGCGTAGGCCATAGTGATACCCGTCAAATCACCAATATTCTCACCCATGGTCAATTTTCCATTGAGGTTTTCACCTGGCAGAGGTTCAAATTCGCTATACTGATCTCCCAAGGCTCCGGACAATTCTTCAAAAGCTTTACCGTCTTCTTCGGTCCACCAATCACGCTGAACACCATTCCCATCTGTCTTGCGACCTTGATCATCAAACCCATGTCCCATCTCATGGCCGATCACAGCCCCGATGCCACCATAATTTACGGCAGGGTCAGCGGCGGGATCAAAGAACGGCGCTTGCAAAATAGCTGCAGGGAAAACGATTTCATTAAGCGATGCGCGATAATAAGCATTCACAGTTTGCGGATTCATACCCCACTCCCCGCGATCAATCGGGCCGCCAAGCTTTCCAATGTTGTCATTCCAAGACCAGACATTGGCGGATTTGATGGTTCCGATCAAATCATTACGATCCACTTTAAGGGCGGAGTAATCCGTCCACTCATCAGGATAGCCGATCTTAGGATTAAATTTGGCAAGCTTATCTTGGGCTTCTACTTTGGTCGCAGCGTCCATCCACTCAAGATTATCGATTCCTTCTTTGAAAGCCGCGCGAAGGTTTTCTATGAGCTTGTCCATTTCCTGTTTTGCAACAGGCGGGAAGTGCTTCTCAACATAAACCTTGCCGACCATTTCACCCATTGTGCCATCAATTTGGCTGACGGCACGTTTCCAACGGTCTTGCTGAACTTCGGTCCCGCGCAAGGCTTTTCCGTAAAAAGCAAAACGCGCTTCATCAATTTCACGAGGCAAGTAAGCGGCCATGCCGCCGACATAATGCGCTTTCATATAGGCTTTGATGACATCAAGGTCTGCACGATCAAAGATGCGGGCCAAACCACGAATGGCATCATTCTCTCGCACGACGAAATGCGTTTGATCAGACAATCCCGAAGCTTCGAGCATCTCAGTCCACGGAAAACCTTTCGCATAGCTCGTCAGGCGCTCAAGGCGCATTTTATTATAAGTCAGACTACGGTTACGGCGTTTAGTATTCGTCCAGTGCACGCGCGCCATGGAGGTTTCGAAAGCCATAATCTTACGCGCATTTCCGAGAGGGTTCTCATCACCTGCGGCTTCGAGCATCGCACGAAGATATTGAACATAGGCTGCGCGAAGCTCATCCGACTTCTCACCCTCATCCAAATAATAATCACGGTTGGGCATACCCAATCCAGATTGTGTTATGTAGAAAATATAGTTCTCCACATCCTTGACATCGACATCAACCCAACCTCCAACAGGGGCTCGAACACCCATGGCGGGATCACCCATAATGGCAGCGGCCTCTTCTTTGGATGTTACGGCATTGATTTTTTCAAGGTCAGCCGCAATAGGCGCCATACCAGCAGCATTTATCGCGTCCATATCCATAAAGGCCGCATAAAAATCGCCAATTTTTTGTTCCTCAGAGCCGGGCGCAGCCTCTTTGGCAGCAGCCTCTTCGATGATAACTTTGACGCGCTCATCCGACAAATCACGCAGTGCGGTGAAAGCCCCGTAAGAAGATTTATCAGCCGGAATTTCAGTCTTATTAAGCCATGCGCCATTGACATATTTAAAGAAATTATCCCCAGGCTTTATGGACGTATCCATATTTTCAGTCGCAATCCCATATGTTCCCAAAACAGGTTTAGCGGCTACGGCTTCTGTTTTTGTAGCTCCGGAAGTGCTTGTTGATGTCGTATTTGTTTCGCTATTACTGCAAGCCGCAAGACTCAAGCCTAGCGCCAATAAGCTTGGCGCAAGAATGTGTTTCAGTTTCATGCTATATCCCTTTTAGATTATGCGTTTAAATTTTGATTACTCTGCCGGTGCAGGCGTCACGACGGAAGGCGGAATATCATCAATGATATCCTCATCAAGCTCCATATCATCCAAAGCTAAGGCCATTTCCGGATCATAAGTTGACCCCAGACCTGGCTGCTTTTCCCCGCGCCATAATCCACGGAAGAAGCGGCGAATATCAACACCAATACCATACATGGCCGGCACCAACATCAGTGTCAGGAAGAAGTCAAATAAGACACCAAACGCCAGCGCAACAACCATGGGTTTGAGGAACTCAGCTTGGGTGGACGTCTCAAATAGGATTGGCGTAATGCCGATAAAGGTCGTCACAGAGGTGAGCAAAATAGGTCTGAAACGGGCAACACAGGAGTCGAGCATGGCTTGATAAGCCCCAACACCTTTATCGCGTAGCCTATTGACGTAATCAATGAGAACTAAATTATCATTCACCGCAACGCCCGACGCTGCAAAGAACCCAAAGAGGCTAAAAATTCCGAATGGCACACCCGTTACAAGATTGCCGAAAATCATCCCAATAAAGGCAAATGGGATCGCAATCATTATCAAGAGCGGCAGAGCATAAGAGCGGAACGCGATAGCAAGCAGAATATACATGGAGATTAAAATCGCAAAACCTGAAATCATTAACTCTCTAACGAAAGTGGTTTGAATTTCATCATCCCCGACCTGAATCCGCGAGACAAGCGGATGACGCAGCTCCCATTGGGGGAAGAAGTTTTCATTTAGATCTTTTTTGATCTTACCGACTTCTTGTTGATCTCCGCGCACGCGCGCCCCGGTGTAATTGACTTGCTTACGGTCACGGCGACGAATGCGCCCAACACCTTCGGCAAATTCAACTTCAGCCACGGAATAGAGCGGGACTTCAACTCCGTTCGCGCTGCGAATACGAAGCTCTTTCAAGCTGTCAATACTTTCGCGAGCGGCCGTGGGGTAACGCACCATAACACGAACATCTTCACCGTTACGGGGAAGGCGCTGAACTTCGCGGCCATAAAATGCTTCGCGGACTTGGCGCGTAACATCAGCCAAAGTAATACCAAGCGTCTCTGCGCCGGGCTTCATACTAAAGCGGACTTCGCTGGCAGAACTTTCAAGGCTATCCCAAGCCCGAGTGATGGCGCTAAAGCCTTCAATCTCTTCTTTAAGCTCCAAGAGCGCAACTTTAAGCGCTTCGGGGTCAGATGACGTTACGCCGTAATAAAGACCGCCGCCATTTTCACCTCCGCCCTCGGTTGTTCCGTAATTGACGCGATAGGCATCAGGAATAGGCCCGACATATTCTTCAAGCTTATCAGCAATAGCTTTTGTTGACGCATTATTACGCTCGGACGTGACCGTCAGGCCGAGAAAGCCCTCAACGCCGCGGCCTTCTGTTATCGTTCCCGGATTGGCAATTACATTAACACCTTCGGCGACACCAAAATCTTCTTGTCCATTTTCATTGAGCTTCTTAATGCCAGCCTCGACTTGTTGGCGGACCTGCTCGCGGCGTTCAAACGTCGTACCTTCGGGGAAGCGCGCAGAAAATTGAATCATATCCGCTTCAACCTCAGGCAAGAATGCGCGCGGGGCGATACCTGCGCCCAAAAGCATAAAGGCCATTATCATCATACCGACAAAGGTTGATAGCGTGATGTAACGATAATTAATCAGCGTAGCGACAACGGGGCGAAACTTGTTCTGTGCAAAGCTCACCAAAGATCCCGCGAGTTTTGACTGGAACCGCATCAAGCGGCCCTGCTGATTATGATCAACGGGTTTCAAGTGACGCAAATGAGCCGGAAGAATAAAGAAGGCTTCCAAAAGTGAGAAACACAAGACAGCGATCACGACTAGACTAATTTGTGACAAGATAGATGCGAAAGGACCTGTCATTAATAGAAAGGGGATAAACATCATTATCGTCGTAATAACCGCAAAGAAAACGGGTTTAGCAACCATATTGGCACCAGCTATCGCGCCGCGCTCTCCTGAAATTCCATTCTCAACATGGAAATAAGCCGACTCGCCGACAACAATTGCGTCATCCACAACGATTCCGATAACGAGTAAGAATGCAAAAAGTGAAATCATGTTCAGCGTAACACCGATCGCGCCAGCGACTGCCAACGAACCCACAAAAGCGGCGGCAATACCGACGGTGACCCAGACGGCTACAGCGGGGCGCAAGAATAACATGAGGGTGATCAAAACTAAGACCATACCGGAAAGAGCGTTACCTCCGATAAGATCCATACGGCTATCAAACATAGTGGAGCCGTCAAACCAAATACCGAAGTTCAGATCTGGCGGAAGCTTCTCATTGATCTCTTTTTCAAACTTGCGAATGGCTTCACCAGAACTGGTGATATCCATTTTATCCGGACTCGAAACACGAAAAATAGCCGCAGGCTGTCCGCGGAATGTGGCTGCGAATTTATCATCGTCAAAGCCATCAATGACCTTTGCGATATCACCCACACGAACTGTACCCCCTTGAGCTGTTTGGCGGACAATAATTTTCTCAAAGTCGGCTTTGTTATCCGCGAGGTTACGGGCTCTTAATTGCAAATTACCGCCCGACGTTTCGACAGTCCCTGCCGATTGATTTACGGAAGTTCCAGAAATAGCTTGCGCGACTTGAGTGAAGGTCAGGCCATAGCGCTTAAGCGCATCTTCAGACACCTCAATAGTAACTTGCTCTGGGATTTTTGAAATTTGATCCGTGAGTTGCAAGCCCGTCAGTTTGGTCAGCTCCAAACGTAATTCATTGGCTTCGCGCTGAAGTGTTAGTCTGTCTTTTTGGCCATATAGCGCGAGATACATAATATCGGGACGAGCATCCCAACGAAAGACCTGCGGACGGAAACTGTCTGGGGGTAGATTACGAATACCATCAACGCGGGACTTCACCTCATCGAGTAGCTTCTCATAATCAACGCCGAGCTTAGTTCGAACATTAATAGTGCCAGAGCCTTCACGAGCCGTAGATTCGATATAATCAACACCGTCCAAACCATCGACGGCTTCTTCCGCGCGAACAACAAGCTGTTCCGCCACATCGCGAGGGCTAGCCCCGGGCCAAGACATAGAAATTGTGATGCCGTTAAATGTTGTTTGCGGGATAAATTCGCGCTCTAGATTCATATAGCCAAAAATGCCCGTCACGAACATGACGAACATCATAAGGTTGGCCGCAACCGGGTTTTTAACAAACCATGTGATTAAGGATCTCATTGTTCACTCTCCGATGTCGCGGCATTGGTGGGCTCAGAGCCACCCTCTTTCGTCTCTTTTTTGTCGCTCTTCTTAGCCGGCGGTTCATCTTTCTTTTCATCAGATGCGCTGTCTTTCTTACCCCAACGGCGTTTTTTCTTCTTCCCGTCTTTCTCGGCTTCTTTCATTTTTTTCATCCATTCAGGCTCTGGAGGATCAACCAAGATTTTTGTCGGGTCTTTCGAGTCCAGAACTTTTAAGGTCATGGACACACGTGATTTTTCCATAGGAGATAAAACAACCAATTCTCCAGCTTCAACGCCGCCAAACAGGAACGCTTTTTGCGCGTCCGTATCAAGGACATCAGCCGTTCGAACATCTACTTTACCTTTATCGTTCACAACATAAACTTCATCTTCAGGGCGTAGGCCGTCGCGGGGAAGAACAATAACATTTTCAAAGGTCTTACCCTTAACTTCAGCATCAAGAAAAAGTCCCGGCGGTAGAGGCACACCGTTTTCGGAAGCTCCGTTTCCATATGGGTCAAACACCTCAGCAATCGCGAACAAGGCCCGCGTTTGGGTATCATAAGTTGGATCTGTACGCATGATTTTGCCATTCCAAATTTGTGTTTTACCACCAATGACAGCGCTCAGCTTAACATCGGGTGCTGAGGCGCGGTCCTTAGCCACATAAGCAATAGGCAGATCAATCTTAGACAAATCAGAATCTGTCAAAGGCAGGCGCACTTCGACAATATCAGTTGAGAAAATGCGGCCTAAGGCCCGGCCCGGAGATACAAATTGCCCTAAATCTGAGCTTTTTGTGCGAACACGCCCGTCAAAAGGCGCACGCACGGCTGTACGTTTTAATTGCAGCTCAGCCGCTCTCAACTCAGCTTTAGCGGCTTGTAGTGAGGCCTCGGCTTGCGCTTGTTGCGGCTTACGCAAAGCGAGCGCTGTCGGCTCTCCACGTCCAAGCTCTTCATAGTCAACGCGCGCAATCTCACCTTCGGCTTTTTCCCTAACAAGAACCTGTTCGGCTTGAGCAATGCTGGCTTGGGCGCGAATGACATTTACTTTGTAATCAGAATCTTCAATGCGGATCAGCGTTTCACCTTTACGAATGACACCGCCTTCAATGAAATTCGGGGACACATAAACAATTTTACCACCAACTTCGGGCACCAAATCGATTTCAGTGCGCGGGCGAGCTTCTCCTTGGGTTGAGACGGAGAGCTGGACATCATCCATTATCGCGTAATCCGCAATCACAGCCAGTGTATTGAAAGACCGTTTCTTCTCTTCAGGTTTTTTATTGAGCGCAATGATGACACTCGTCAAAATGAAGAAACCCACCACAATCGCGATGGGGATGAAAATCATCAAAAACTTCCTCAGAAATCCGCCTTTATTTTTTTGCGGCAATGTGTGGGCGTCAGAAGACATAAATCAGATATCCATTTTAAGGCGCAGCACTTGCTGCATTATAAGAGGCAAAGACGCCGTCAGTTTCTAATCCGCCGCCGAGCGCGACATGCATACGCACGCGGTTGGCTAAACGTTCTTTTCGAGCCCCGATCAATTGTCCTTCAGCTGAAAGGCGGCGCGATTGGGCATCCAATAACTGTAATATAGTCGCAAGCCCTTCAGTATAACGCAACTCTAAACGGTTTTCGGCTTCACGGGCTTCATCTAGGGACGTTCTCAGAGCCGTCTCGCGCTCGTAAAGACGCTGCTCTCCATCAAGGGCATTTTCGACTTCTAGATAAGCTGTCAAAGCAGCTCCTGCATAGCTCTCAAGCTGTTGTCGTAAGAGGGCTTCTTGTTGCTTGATATTGGCCTTCAAGCGACCCCCTTGGAAAATTGGCATCGCAGCGTTAGCCACTAATCGCAGCACCAAGGCATCAATATCAAAAAGCTCCTCAAAGCTTGTAGCGCCCAAACTTGTGGTTCCGCGAAGGGATAAAGTCGGCAGTAAATTTTTACGCGCAATGTCAATTTGAAGACCTTGACCCTTTAAGCGTTGCTCTAGAGCTAAGATATCAGGGCGCTTTCTAAGCACATAACCTGGCGTCCCCGCACCAGTGAGCGGGGGCAGCACAGGCAGATCCGCGGCGGCTTGAATTTCTTCGGCTGGGTAACGGCGCAGCAAAACCTCTAATTGGCGCGTAATGGAGGAAAGGCGCTGCTCACGTGAGGCTTGCAGAGCTTGCGCATTGGCGACAGATGATCTTGCGAGGCGCACATCTGATGAGCCCGTGACTCCACCTTCAAATCTGCGCTGAGTCAAGCGGAGCGCACGCTCTTGTGTTTCGACATCACGCTCTGATAGCTCAGTTAAAAGCCGCGCTTCAATTAGATCAAACCAAGCTTGTGTTACTTGCCCCGCTATAGAGAGCCGCGCACCTGCATAGTCAGCTTGTGTAGCACCTAGCTCGAAATTACTGGCATTGACGCCGTCACGGATACGGCCCCAAAGATCGGCCTCCCATGTCGCTGTGACGCCAAAATCAATATTTGTCGGCGTTTGAAAAGGTAAATTCGTTTCCGTTCGCGAATAACTGCCCGTTGCATTTACGGATGGTAACTTGTCAGCTTTGGCAATTTTAGCCCGCTGCATAGCCGCATCAACGCGCGCAGCAGCAGAGCGGATATTAGTATTCGCGTCCAGTGCTTCATTTACCAATTGGCTAAGTGTTGCATCTGAAAAGCTTCCGACCCAGTCTGTTGTGGGCAAGTCTTCGGGGGCGGCTTCGTCCCAAACGGGCGCTGTGGGTGTTACCTCCTGTGCGGTAACAGGGGTCGGCTCGGGCTTGATCTTTGACAGGCTGTTTAGGCTGGCACACCCCGACAGTCCGATCACGCTTGCCGATAATAGAATCGTAAAACGCATTATTCGTGTCTCCTTATAATTTCCAATAGCACCGCCTTAGCGAAAGTCAATCAATATTTATTGAAAAACAATAAGACACAGAAAATCATATCACCTCATAGAATAATACGATTTAAACGCATAAATCCGTTCAAAGGATGTCAAAAAATATAAATTTTTGTTAGCTAATAAACAACTCAGTTACATCATTTTGCTTGCAACACGCCTCAATAATGGGCTTATGAGTATCCATACTCTTGACTAGAAAAATAAAGAAATTTCTATTATTCATGGAATCTGAGCCCACTTATAGACGCCTTTCCTCACAGGATTTGACGGTTGTCCTCACGGTTAGCTTCACAAGCTTATTAGGGCTGTGCTTTTTATTTAGCGTACCTCTGGGCGCAACATTGATCGTTGCAGCCATGCTCGCGACAATCCTTATAACTTACGGGTTTTCCAGTCAAAAAACAGCCTCAGAGATAGGGCCTGAAGTTTCATCCTTGGAGGCGGAGCAGCATTATTTTGAGGCCCAAGCTAATTTGGCAGATAACATCACAGATGCTGTAGCTATCATAGACCAGCGCGAAAGAGTGGTTTATGCCAATCCAGCCGCTCAAAAACTACTTGAGATTACGTCCCTTGGCCGTCCACTTTCTACCTATGTCCGAGAACATAGCGTAAAAGCTGTTATTCAAGATGCCCTACAAGGCAAAAAAACAGACGCAATAACTTATCATGTTGAAACCCCAACAGAGAGTTATATTCGTGTTATGGCTTCGCCTTTCACTCCCGCCATTTTTGATCCGCCGCGCCCAATGGCGCTTTTATTTTTCTATGACGTCACTGAATATAATCTGGTGGATAGCCAAAGGGCTGACTTCTTAGCCAATGCCTCCCACGAGTTGAAAACACCTATCGCCTCATTGTTAGGCTACATCGAGACGCTACAAGGCCACGCCAAAGATGACCCAGAAGCCCGCGAGAAATTCTTAGGTATCATGCAAAGTCAGGCCGAGCGGATGCAGCGCCTTATCAATGATCTTTTATCGCTGCGCCAAATTGAACAGGTCGAACACATTGCGCCCAGCGAAATTGCCGACCTGCACTTAGCCGCAAAAGCTGCCATAGAAGCCGAAGAGATATATGCCGATAAGCGCAAGATTAATATAAAATTTGAAACCAAAAAGAAATCTCTTGTCATAGGACATCAGGACGAACTCATTCAATTGGTTCTTAACTTGCTGGATAATGCCCTTAAAATATCTGCAGATGAAACCCAGATTACAATATCCATAGAATTTACGGATCGATGGACACCCGGACAGGCTTTTACAGCCAATTCATTTACGCAGAACGCATCAACGCGCCGTATTGTGCCTGTCTCAACGCCAGATAAACCTCATTATATACTGAAAATTCGAGACCAAGGACCTGGCTTTTCTAGAGAACATATTCCAAGGCTTGGTGAACGTTTTTACAGGATCGCGGGCGACCTTAGCTCCAAAGACAAAGGCACAGGATTAGGACTAGCTATTGTAAAACATATTATAAGGCGACATCGTGGCGGGCTTCTTATTCAAAGCGCAAAAGGTGAAGGGACAGAATTCACGGTCATTCTTCCAGCCTCTGAAAGCTAAAAGGCATAATTGTTAGAAGTGTCACATCACTGTCATATAGTTGTCATAAATAGATAGGATATGCTACGCTGAATTGAGAGATTTGCGTAAGTCCGCCAGACTTAGGCCCTTAAGCAAGGAATAATAGAATATGCAAAAACTTGTAGATCACATCGTATCTGGATATGATGACGACCTTAATCAATTGACGAATAGCCTCTCCGAACTTGGGGGGTTAGTTGAAACCATGACGTCTGACTCGGTGCGTTCCATTAAAAAACGTGACTCAGATTTGGCTCAAAAAGTCATTGAGATGGATAAGCGCGCAAATTCACTTCAAGAGCAAATTGATGACGATGCGCTGCGCCTCATGGCTTTGCGTCATCCCATGGCCACAGATTTACGCCGCACGATTGGTGCCATACGCTGCGCGAATGACCTAGAGCGCGTCGGCGATTTGGCCGAAGGAATCGCTCGCCGGGCCGTTTCGATAAATCAAGAAGACAAAATTGACCTCGCCAAAGGGGTTGGACGTATCGGTAAGTTAGTCAAAACCCAGCTATCAGGGGCGCTTGATGCGCTATTGCGAGAAGATGCGGATAAAGCGCTTCAAGTCTGGATAGCCGATGAAGATGTCGATGAAATGTATAATGCTATTTTCCGGGAGTTATTGACCTATATGATGGGCGATCCGCGCACGATTACAGCCTGTGCAAGCTTTCTCTTTGTCGCGAAAAATTTGGAACGTATAGGTGATCATGCCACGAATATTTGTGAGTCAGTTTACTTTACTGTTCATGGCAAACAGCTGGTAAATGACGCAACTCTTCAAGGGCAAGGATAGCCTTCGATGCAGCCTTATGTTCTTGTTGTTGAAGACGAAGACTCTCTGGCCACTTTGCTTGAGTATAATTTTCAAAAAGAAGGTTATGAGGTTGGTATTGCGACAGATGGCGAAGAAGCTTTGCTAATGGCGGCTGAGCGCACGCCCGATATAATATTAATGGACTGGATGCTGCCTAAACTCTCAGGCGTTGAAGCCTGCCGGCGACTTCGCAGACGCGAAGAAACACGCACAACACCGATTATCATGCTAACGGCGCGCAGCGATGAGACAGACCGGATCAATGGCCTTGATTACGGGGCTGATGACTACATGGTGAAACCCTTTTCAATTCCAGAACTATTTGCCCGCACAAGAGCTCTTCTTCGCCGCACACAACCAAGTCTTCTTAAAGATGTTATTCGACAAGGTGATATAGAAATCGATAGCAAGGCTTTTCGCGTTAGATGCGGAGATACGCCTGTGCATCTTGGACCTACAGAGTTTCGGCTGTTAGACTATTTTATGCGTAACCCAGGGAGAGTCTTCTCGCGCGAACAATTACTCGACGCCGTTTGGGGACGTGATGTCTATGTCGAAGCCCGCACGGTTGATGTTCATGTCGGGCGCTTAAGAAAGGCGCTGAAGAAAAATTCTAATTCGGATCCAATCCGCACCGTAAGATCCGCAGGTTACGCTTTTGAGGTGTAAAGTTTAGAAGACTTGAACTTATCTATCCAAAATATTTTCCTGCCCCCAACTTTGCAGTAAAGCGATAATAGGCTCGAGAGTTAGGCCCTTTTCTGTGAGGCTATATTCGACCTTAGGCGGAACAACTGGATAAACTTCGCGGTGAACAAGACCCGCATTCTCTAACGCTTTCAACAACATTGACTGAAGTTTAATCCGAGCAACTCACAATAATTGGCCG
>JAHDDT010000059.1 GCA_020629195.1 Hellea sp. | reverse complement strand
ACCATTCAAGAACATGTCGCCGAAGCCAATTTGCTAGGCGGGCATATTGAACAATTTATGACCGAAGATGATGCCTGGTGGGATGATGTTTTAATCGCCGAAATGATTGAGCTGGCCAAACGCACAGGCAATATTCAGCGTAATCCGGTCGAGCTTAAAACCCAGAGCTATACGCAGGGCAATTATTATACGAACCATTTCGGAGGCGTTTATGTCTTCCGTGACACCCAAACGCCAACCATTATTGCGCGCGAGATGATTGAAGGCATGGATAGCCTCTCGATTGAGAATATCCTGACCTTTGACAAGCGCGAAGAGATTGCCAAATTTCTGCGCGATGAAGGCTTGTCCGAATTAATCGTTCAGCGGCCCAATGAAAGCACGGCGGCGATTATCAAGCAGAAGATTGATTTCATCACGATTACAACAGCAGCCGAATTAGGCCATGACCTTAAAGGCGTGACGCGCCGAAATATGCGCATGCTCGAACGCCGCTATGCCAATGACATGCCGCCAGAGTTCTCAGGACTTATGGATGTTTACCGCTGGGCGAGCCTTGGCGGGGGCGTGCCGAAAATCGGGCCTGAACATCCCGCCTTTTTCTACGCGCTGCGCTCCAGCCAGCATGAGGATAGAGACCTTGTGAATATGCTGCTCTCGGATTTATCGCGTATGGATTTCCGGCAACTCTTTATTTGTCATAAGCCGCTCTTTTACGCCGCCTACCGAGAGTGGCCCGAGCCCAAAAAAGACTATGTCTCTAAATTCTTGGGCGCGGAATATGCCATGGATAAGGTCGGCGCGCGCGAAGCTTTGTTCGGAGAAGAGCCGCGCATGGAAGAACCTGAAACACTCTATAGCGCTGAGGATTACAGCGAGACTAAGAAAAAACGCACTGTCAAAAGTCCTTGGGGCGTGCCGCTGATTAAAATTGACGATGATGACAATGACGATGATCATGACCGTCGCCGTAAACATCCGCGCCGTAAAAGTCGCGGTATGCGCGAAGAATTGGACTGGGATAAAAAGAAATATCGCGGTAAGAAAGGGCGGAAAAGATGATAATTTGGGTCCGCAATATCGTTCTTATTCTCTTTCTTTTGACGATTATTTATCTGGCGCTATCGACGCTTTCTAGGCGAAGACGGTTAAACAGATTGAAATTGGATTACAAAACAGGATCGCATACGGAGCCTGAAGGTGAATTTATATCCAAAGGCATGCAAAAATATGAGCGTTCACTGAAACCGAAATTATTTGCAGGGGTGTATCTCTTCCCTCTCGCCGTGATTTTGCTTCTCGGCTATCTGGCGCAATATTCGTAAAGGACGATATTATGAAAACGATTAAACGCATATTCATTTTCTTGCTCGCGCTGATAACTGTTGTTCTTATCCATTACTATCTGCCGCAACGTGATATCGTACAAGTCGTCAATACCGACGTCAAACGCATGGATATCAGTAAAGGATCACCTTTTTGGGACCGTCCTGATGCAGGAACCGACCAACAGGAAACGCGCGATGTGCGCTTTATCTACACCGTCAATAAAAATGACAAAACGCGAGTTTATCGTAATGAAGACACGGGATGGTCCTTCCCGTTCTATTTGAAATTTGACAGTAGTGACCTATCGGCCAAAGCTCAAAATCTTGCCAATAAAGAGGATACTTGGGTCGCAGTTACACATTATGGTTGGCGCATAAGATTATTCTCCATCTTCCCCAATGCAACCAAAGTGAAACAAGTGAGTGGGCCTGATGTGTTTCTGATCCCGTGGTTTAATATCGTCTTTTTGTTCTTTGTCTTTCTTATTCTGTTTTGGATATGGCGAACTATTCGCCGGTGGAAGAAGAAGAACGTCGATCCTATTACAGATAAAATTGGTGATGAGCTGGAAGAGGTGGGTGATACACTTGGCAGCCACGCTAAACGCGCCAAGGCGGAAATCAATGAATCCCGTTCAGGGTTTCGGCAATTTATGCGCCGCTGGTTTGGGTCTTCTAAATAATTAGAGTTTGTCGGTGCGCTGCTCAGTCTTCAGCGTTTCGACAATTTTCTTCACGTCTTGCGCGGCGTCCAATTTCGCAACGAGGATAGAGCCGTCTTTGACAATAACCGCAACACCATCCAGCCCTACGGTTGTGACCAGAGGCCCATCTGTTTCAATGAGGCTGTTCTGTGTCTTGTAAGCAATTGCGTCACCTTTAATCGCATTGCCCTCTTCGCCTTTTTTAAGCGCGTGAAGTGAGGTGAAAGAGCCAATATCATTCCACCCTATATTAGCGGGAACGATTGCGGCTTTATCCGTCGGTTCCATAACGGCATAGTCAATGGACTCTGACGGACAGGCTGCGAAACTCTCTTCATCCAAATTAATATGATCAGAGGTTAATTCTGCATGTCCGTAGGCGAGACTCGCCTGTTTCACAATATCAGGATGAAATTTGCGCATTTCTGTTAAAAGCGTTTCTGGTGAAAACAAAAATATACCCGCGTTCCAAAAGTAACCACCTTTATCTAAGTAGCCCTGCGCTGTTACGCGGTCAGGTTTCTCTTTAAAAGCATTGACCTCAAAAGCTCCAGGCGAGAGCTGCTCACCTTGTTCGATATATCCATAACCCGTTTCAGCCGCATCAGGCGTAATCCCAAATGTCACAAGATGACCATTTCTCGCCGCCGTCATGGCCGCTGCAACAGAACGCCGGAAAGCATCTGGCTTGGTCACGTGATGATCAGCGGGCGCGAGTAAAATGAGTGCATTTGGGTCACTAATTTTTGCGTGCAATGCCGCAATGACGGCGCATGGGGCAGTGTTACGTCCCATAGGTTCGACTATAATCGCGCCAATGGGCAGATCAATTTCGGCCATTTGTTCGCGAATGGGCTCAGCATGTGCCGCATTACAAATGAAAACAGGCGGATGAAATAAATCACCGCTCAAACGCTCCGCCGTTTCTTGCACCATGGTCTGTTCTGTAACCAATGGCAACAATTGCTTAGGCATGGCTTGTCTGGAGGCTGGCCATAAACGGCTACCCGCCCCGCCCGACATTATTACGGGTATTATCTTTACGTCACTCATCATAGGTAGTGATTAACACAACAACTCTTTAAAACGTCTTAAATCGCAAGCTTAAGAGCCTTTTAATAACAGCTACCCGCCAAGTGTAACATCACCTGCACGGTATCTGAGCAAGACACGACAATTTTTGAGTGCACCACCTTCTGGCGGTTGAAATTGCCATCTTTTTACTGCACCAAGTGAAGCACTATCAAATAGTCCGTCCGGCACTGAGCGCTCTACATTGACATTTTCAGTTTCACCATTTTCTGCAACATCAAGACGAATAATTGTCCACCCTTGACGTCCTGAATTATATGACCTTCTGGGATAATTTGGTAAGTCAAAGCGTCGGGCCGCCAGTTTTTCTCCGCCCAGACAATCCTCAGGATTAGAATAGCCCTTCACCCACGGGTCAGGAGGATATTGGCTCTTAGGTTTGAAAACCTCTTTCGTTGCACAGCCGCTTAGAATTAAAGCCATTAAATATAATGTTAAAGCCCTCATTCACTTTCCCCAAAGCGATCTTCAACTAAATCCACGAGGGCGGTGATAGCTGGCTCAGCCTCTTGGCCAGTTGCAGAAATAGTGATCTCCTCACCACAAGCTGAACCGAGTAATAATAGCTCCATCACAGAATCCGCAACAACGGTTTCGGCGCAAACATCATTATGGCTTCTTACCAAAACTTGGGCATCAAAGCGCATCACGCATTCCATAAATTTATTCGAGGCTCTCGCATGAAGACCGCGTTTATTGATGAGCCTAACCGTAGCTGTTGCCGTGTTGCTCAAGTGACGCCTGCCAGAATTTTTGATGCAATCGCGATATAGCGCTGCCCAGCTTCTTTTGCTTTTTCTGCGGCCTCATCAAGTGAGGCTGTCTGGCGGGCTTCGGCGAGTTTAATCAACATGGGTAAGTTCACTCCTGCCAAAACTTCGACCTTGCCTTCACTAAGCATTGAAATTGCTAAGTTTGACGGCGTACCGCCGAACATATCAGTCAGTAATATAACACCATTTTTGACATTTACACGTTTCACAGCCGCCCGAATATCATCGCGACGACGTTCCATATCATCATCTGGGCCGATACAGACTGTTTCTAAATTTTCTTGTGGTCCCACAACGTGTTCTGCCGCGCGTTTAAGTTCGGTAGCTAACTGCCCGTGCGTTACAATAACAAGTCCAATCATGGACAACCCTTCACTATCGCGGGCGATGTTACCCGAAACTACAGTTAATCAAGATTTGTTGTGAATGGGAAGCCTTTTATGCGGCCTTTTTCGCATCTATCTTCTTTTGTTGGCGTTTTGATATTTGCGGCCCCCCACCTTTAGTCTGACGCGGAACCTCAACTACAAAACGCGCGCCAAGAACATTATCGCCATCAGGTGAGATTCTGTTTTCTGCGTGAACGCGCCCTTTATGGGCTGTAATAATTTGACGGCAAATGGCCAGTCCCAAACCTGAGTGAGAGCCAAATTCGGCGCCTTTAGGCCGTTCGGTATAAAAACGGTCAAAGACGGCTTCAAGATTATCTTTAGGTATGCCAGGACCGTCATCATCAACTGTTATAATGACGTTTTCTCTATCGCCTTTCTGAACCAAACTGGCTTGGACTCTTACATTACCATCCGCTGGAGAAAAAGTGAGTGCATTATCAATCAAATTCCTAAGCACCTGCGCAAAAGGGCTTTCAAAAGCTCTGATAAAAATCGGGTCTCCTCCCGAAATGGCTGTGATGTTTTTCACTTGCGGCCCATCTCCGCTTGAGGTTTGCGCATAAAAATCAACTATATTTTCGATGATTTCGACGACGTCCAATGTTTGCGCCGTCTCGCGCGCAAGGTTCGCGTCAACTTTTGAGGCCTTAGAAATATCTGTAATCAGGCGGTCCATTCGGGACACATCCTGCTGAATTATCGAAATAAGCTTTTCGCGCTGTTCGTCTGTTCTCGCCACGCGCAAAGTGTCGGAGGCGGAACGCAGAGACGTCAAAGGATTTTTAATTTCATGCGCCACATCCGCCGCAAAATTAGCGATATCATCTATACGGGCATAAAGACCTTCTGTCATCTCTCTCATAACAGACGATAAATCGCCAATTTCGTCTCGCCTGTTTGAGAGATCGGGAATGGCGCCGCGCTTTCGGCTTGATCGCGTGACGAGCTCAGCAGCTCTTGCAAGCTTTCGCATAGGTAGCGTGATAAACAAAGTTAGAGCCATAGACGATAAGAGCGTGGCTAGAAAAGCCAAACCTATGATAGGCGCCAAAGCTTTGCGTTCAGCATTAACAATACTGTCAACATCAGAGCTTTCGACTGTAACTACACCCAAGACTTGCTGAACGCGTTTCACCGGTAAGCTTACGGTTACTATCAACTTATCTTCATCATCATAACGTTGCCCAAACATCGAATCGCCTTGCAATGCCGTGCGAATATCCGCTTTCAAATCCCTGCGGAGAGAGTCCCGGCGGCGCTTCCGCCATGGCAAGTTATGCGCTTTATCACGTATCCAGCTTGTAGCTTTTTCTCTGAGCACCTCTTGTTTTGGCGGTTCGACAACTTCAGGAATGATCGGATCCAAAGTGCTCACGGCGATCGTATCATCTAAGGTTTCGGTATCGACAAGAATTTGCCCAGCCCGATCATGCAGCCTCACTCGCCAACGATCTGGCACAGACACACCTCTTAAAACTTGCCGTGCATTTTGCACGTCAAGCTGAGCGGCTGCGCCATAGCCTGTAGCATCCTCCCCCATAACCGTTGTGATGGTTGAGGCCAAAGATTCGAGGTTTTCAATTTTGGCTTCTATTAGACCGTTTTGAAAGCGCTCCATCGCCAAAGAGCCGCCGACTAAAATGATTAGTCCAATTAGGTTAGAAAAGAAAATATTACGCGTGAGCCGCGACGTCAGCAATGAGCGCCGTGCGCCCAACCGCCTGTCACGGATTTTGACCCTGCCAGAGGGAGCTTTGCTCACGCGTGCTTTATGCTTCTTTGTATTTGTATCCGACGCCATAGAGGGTCTCTATACCATCGAAGCTCTTATCCGTCTTGCGGAACTTTTTACGCAGACGCTTAATGTGAGAGTCAATCGTACGGTCATCAACATAAATTTGGTCATCATAAGCGGCGTCCATGAGTTGATCCCGAGATTTGACATATCCTGGACGCTTTGCGAGGCTCTCTAAAATCAAAAACTCCGTCACAGTGAGGCGAACAGGCTCTCCATTCCATGAGCAAGCATGTCGATTAGGATCAAGCAAAAGACTTCCTCGGCGGATAACTTTATCATCGCCCTCTTGCGGCACAGGCATCTCAATCGATGTAAGCGAAGCCCTGCGTAGGACAGCTTTAATGCGCTCCCCTAGAAGCCGCTGACTAAACGGTTTTGTAATATAATCATCCGCACCCATATTAAAGCCAATCGCTTCATCAAATTCGTCGTCTTTCGAGGTCAGAAATATAACGGGTAAATTTGAGGTTTGGCGCAAGCGGCGCAGAAGCTCTAAACCGTCCATACGCGGCATCTTCACATCAAAAACAGCCAAGTCTGGTGGTGATTTTTTCAAAGCCTCAAGCGCCGTGACGCCATCATGGAATTTACGTACTTCATATCCCTCGGATTCGAGAAACATGGAAACGGATGTCAGGATGTTTTCATCATCATCGACCAGATAAATTTTAGCCATGCTTCGCTCCCCAGCGCGTCTTGGTGAATAAGTCTTGTCTCTTACTAAGCTCATTGTTTGCATGTCTCAACCCTTTGCATCTTGTTTGATACAGCAAGTGCTAGCGGCCCAATGTGGCGAGGCTTTGACGGAAAACTGCCTTATTTCAGACACAAGCCGTATTGCCCTCACAGACTTTAATGATTAGAGAGCGCTAACGGAGAGACTTATGACACTCATGCAATCACTTATCGTCTATTTATTGGCCCCCCTATTGGGCCTGCTATTTTGGATATTTGTCGCCTATATGATTTTCTCATGGTTGATTGCGTTTAATATCGTAAATCTTCGCAATTCCGCTATGGCCCAAATTTACACTGTTATTCGTCGCATCTGCGATCCAATTTTAGATCCCATTCGCAAAGTCATACCCCCTTTGGGAGGGTTGGATATGGCATTTTTAGTCGTTGTTTTGGGGCTGAGCTGGATACGCGGTTACGTCGTCCCAATGCTCTATAACGCTATGGGCTAATAAGGCCGATTTAAAGCAATCCAGCTACATCCATAAGATAATGGCCGTAGCCGCTTTTTTTAAGTTTTCCTGCAAGCGCGATCAAAGCCTCCCTGGAAATCCAACCTTTTCGGTAAGCGAGAGCCTCGGGACAACATATCCTCACCCCCTGGCGGGATTGCACGACATTGACAAATTGCGCCGCTTCAAAGAGGGATTTATGAGTACCCGTATCAAGCCAGGTTGTGCCGCCACCCAGCAATTCTACGTGCAAATTCCCTTTTGAGAGATATATCTGGTTCAATGCCGTAATTTCTAATTCTTGACGTCCTGAAGGAGCAATTTCTTTGGCATAGGTCGGCGCATTAGAATCGTAGAAATAAAGTCCCGTCACTGCATAATTTGACTTTGGCAAATCGGGCTTTTCTTCAATAGATAAAACTTTACCGCTATCATCAAACTCAACAACACCGTAACGCTGAGGATCATTAACACGATAGCCAAAAACACTGGCCCCCTTAGTACGGGACATCGCCGCATCTAGCCCTCGTGAAAATGTTTCCCCAAAGAAAAGGTTATCTCCGAGAACCAAGACAGATGGCCCTCCATCTAAAAAAGTTTCTGCAATAATTAAGGCTTCTGCGATTCCACGCGGTGCATCTTGAATGGCATATATGAGCGTAAGCCCCCATTGTGAGCCGTCACCCAAAAGTGTCTTAAAAGCAGGCTGATCATGCGGCGTCGTGATAATCATGATCTCTTGGATACCCGCTTCCATCAAAACAGAGAGCGGATAGTAAATCATGGGCTTATCATAAACTGGCATAAGCTGCTTAGAGATCGCTATCGTAGAAGGATGCAGCCGCGTGCCTGTACCTCCTGCTAAAATTATACCTTTGCGTGCAGATGATGTCATAGCGTTCTTTTAGAGACTTGCTGAACTCGTGCAAGTGCGACACAGCAATGATTGCGTGTCAACATAATCAAGGCTATGGCCCTGTTATGATAGCCGAACTTGGACATTACCTTCTTATCATGGCGTTGTTCACAGCGCTAGCACAGGGCCTCATGCCGCTTATAGGGGCACATAAAAAAGCAGAGAATTTCATGCTGTTTGGTGATCGCGCGGCACTTATTCTTTTTATCCTTATCGCGCTTTCATTTCTGGCACTTACGATAACCTTTATCACCTCTGATTTTAGCGTGAAATTAGCGGCATCGCACTCCCATTCCATGAAGCCATTTATGTATAAAATTTCTGGCGTTTGGGGCAATCATGAAGGATCCATCCTGCTTTGGACGTTGATGCTAGCTCTCTATGCGGCGCTTATACCGGTCTTTGGGACGCACCTTCCCAAAACACTCAAGGCACGGGCTATTGGCGTTCAAGGTCTGCTAACTTTCGGATTTTTGGCCTTTATTCTTTTTACCTCAAATCCTTTTGAACGGCTAAATCCCGTTCCAGCGGATGGCTTGGGACTCAACCCCCTTTTACAGGATCCGGGCCTCGCGATACACCCGCCAATGCTTTATATGGGATACGTTGGGTTCTCAGTCGCGTTCTCTTTTTCTGTGGCTGCACTTTTAGAAGGCAAAGTTGACGCGCTTTGGGCGCAATGGCTCAGACCTTGGGTCCTCGCAGCTTGGAGTTTTTTAACCCTCGGCATCATGCTTGGCTCTCTTTGGGCCTATTATGAGCTTGGTTGGGGCGGATGGTGGATGTGGGACCCTGTTGAAAATGTGAGCTTTATGCCATGGCTCGCGGGGACAGCATTACTTCATTCGATCATGGTATTAGGCACGCGCCATAAACTTGCCAATTGGACGATCTTGCTTGGTATAAGCACCTTTTCTCTAAGTCTTGTAGGAACATTTGTTGTGCGCTCAGGAGTGTTGGTTTCTGTCCACTCTTTTGCGACTGATCCTGAACGAGGAGTCTTCATTCTTATGTTACTCATGTTGGCCACGGGGGCTGCATTGACGCTTTATGCCTTGAAAGCGAAAACGCTTAAAGGGGCCGATGGCTTTGAGATTGTTTCCCGTGAAGGCGGGTTAATCTTGAATAACCTGCTTCTAATTACGGCGTGCGCTACAGTTTTTCTTGGCACTTTCTATCCTCTTTTCATGGATGCCATTACTGGTGATAAAATAAGTGTCGGCAAGCCTTATTTCGACCTGACATTTGCACCGATTATGTTGCTGCTGCTTTTATTTATGGGCGCAGCGCCTTTGCTGAAATGGCGCAAAGATACACTTCAAAACCTAAGACGCTTATTCGTGTATTCCCTACCCATCGTTCTACTTATCATCTTGCTCGTCACAATTTTAGGCAAATCAGTTCTAGGCGGGATAGGCTTAGCGATAGCAGCTTATCTAGCTGTCGGTACGATTTTGGCTTTGGCTAAAAAAACCCAAAACTTCAAAAGACTCTCTGGCCAAACTGCAGGCACATATGGCTTTGTCTTAGCGCATCTGGGCGTTTCCATTTTTACAGCGGGCGCTGTCGCAATGTCAGTCTGGGCAGAAGATGATATTGGACGATTAAAGATTGGCGAGAGCCTAAATGTAGCTGGATATAGCTTTACACTCGACAGAGTCGCGCCCGGGCAGCGGGAAAATTACCAATATCTCAATGCCAAAGTAAAAGTCGAAAAAAGTGGCAAACCCATAAAAACTCTTAACACAGAACAACGTTTTTATCCGGTTCGTAATATGGTGACCACAGAAGCAGGATTTCATTTCACGCTGGGCCCGACAATTTTCACAGCTATCAGCGAGGGAAATTCTCGAGATGGCTGGATTATTCGCGCAAATTACCATCCTTATGTCACATGGATTTGGATCGGAGCTTTATTGATGTCACTTGCAGGGTTCATCGCACTGTTTGACAGACGGTTGAGATTTCGTGAAGACGTCATCTGATGCGCGCCCTAATTCCTATAGCACTTTTCTTATTGATGGGTTTGGCCTTTGCTGTTGGCTTGACTAAGGATCCTAAATTATTACCCTCAGAATTGCTCAATAAGCCTGTCCCAGAATTTAAGTTATCAGAGCTTTATGACGAAACTGAAACCCTCACCCAAGACATGTTTAAGGGTAAAGTCTCGCTCATTAATGTTTTCGGATCTTGGTGTGTAGCCTGTAATATTGAACATCCAGTCTTAATGGAAATTTCAAAACGCGGTGATGTCAATCTTATTGGGATTGATTGGCGTGATACGCGACCCAAAGCGAAAGCTTGGCTAAAAAAGGGGGGCAACCCTTATCGCCAAATTATCTTTGATAATGAAAGTGTTCTCGCCATTAAGCTAGGGGTCACGGGGGCTCCTGAAAGTTTTATTACGGATAAAAAAGGTCATATTCGTTACAAACATGTCGGTGTCATCACGCCTAGAATTTGGCAAGAGACATTACTTCCGCTAGTCGAAACACTGAAGGCAGAATAATGCGTTGGCTTGTTGTTATAATCATGATCCTCAGTTTTTCCGCGAGCGCCATAGGGCAACCCTCAGACGTGGAAGTTGAGATGCGCGCCAAAGAGGTTGGGCGTTCGCTGCGTTGCGTTGTGTGTCAAAACCAATCCATCGATGAGTCAGATGCTCCGCTTGCTGTGGATATGCGAGAGCTCGTACGAAACCGCCTTCGAGAAGGTGACAGCAACGCCGAAGTGATTTCCTATATGCGGGAGCGTTATGGGGATTACGTCCTGTTGAAACCACCCGTACAAACAAACACCTATATCCTATGGCTGGCACCATTTATATTGTTACTCGCGGGACTTTTATGGTTCTTTGCGAATGCGGGACGCAAGGAGGAGGATACGTGATTTGGCTCCTGCTGACGATTATTACGCTTATAGTTCTTCTCTGGCTAACAGCGCCGCTTTTACGAGGCGAGAAGCATTCCAAAATATTTGGGAGTATGTTCTTTGCAATTTTCTTGGCTGGATCGCTTGGAATATATGCCCTGATTGGGAGAGCTGAGTTACTTGAAGCTGGCGCTTTGAAACCATATGAAGCCCCGCCAGGGCCCTCAGCGCAACAAGTTCAGTCTGCGCAAAACATGAGCCCAGAGGAGCGGGCTGAGATGATTACAGCCATGGTGGAGGGTCTTGCCGCACGATTGGAGGAAGAACCTAACGATCCCGAAGGATGGAAGAGATTACTGCGCGCAAGGAAAGTTCTTGGCCAAACGGAAAAGCTTCAAGCGGATATATCCCGCATGAAGCTTATATTTAAAGATGAGCCAGAAACTATAGAGGCCATTTTGCAATCGGCCCAATAGCTTGCAAGATTTTATCAAGCGCGTTTGATTAATTTAATCAATAAGAGCAGGATAACAGCGCCAATAGTCGCATGAATGATCGAGCCTATGATACCGCCTCCTATCGAAATTCCGACAGCCGGTAGTACATATCCTGCGATAACTGCGCCGATCACACCAACGATGATATCTCCAACAAGGCCGAACCCTGCGCCGCGTACGATAAGGGAAGCCAACCAGCCTGCAACGCCGCCGATGATTAAGAATATAAGTAAACTTTCGAGTCCCATGTCATTTTCCTTTGGTTATGAGTGATGAAACATTAACGTCTATTCATAAATTCGGTTCCCTATAAAAATTCAAATACGACCTAGTAATTATATCCTGTCCTGTATCTAAGATGTTGCCCCACCTTATGAATTGAGGCAAAAGGCGCCCATGAATTGGCTCTCAAAACTTACGCCGCCTGGCGTCAAAGATATCTTCTCTAAGAAGGACACGCCAGATAATCTCTGGATGAAATGTCCTAAGTCAAATGAGATGGTCTTTGCGGCAGATCTACCAGGCCTCTTACACGTTACCCCCGCAGGTCATCACTTACGTATCGGGCCAAAAATGCGCATGGATTATACTTTTGATAATGGTGAGTATAAAAATGTCGATATTCCAGCCGTTGCGAAGGATCCTCTTAAATTTAAAGACGACCAAAAATATACAGACCGGCTAAAAAAAGCCCGTGCCAAAACAGGTGATCAAGACGCCATGAATATTGGTGTTGGGAAAGTACACGGCATAGATACGGTCATCCTAGTTCAAAACTTTGCCTTTATGGGCGGCTCTTTGGGTATGGCTGCGGGTGAAGGGTTTATACAGGCTGCAAAATATGCTGTGGAACATAAACTGCCATTAATTGTCTTCACAGCGGCTGGCGGAGCCAGAATGCAAGAAGGCGCACTAAGCCTTATGCAAATGCCGCGAACTACCATTGCAGTCCAAGAATTGCGCGAAGCAGGTCTGCCTTACATTGTCGTATTATGTGACCCGACAACTGGCGGCGTCACGGCAAGCTACGCGATGCTTGGAGACATTCAGCTCGCTGAACCTGGCGCACTGATTTGCTTTGCAGGACCGCGCGTGATTGAGGAAACCATCCGCGAAAAACTTCCAGAAGGATTCCAACGCGCTGAGTTCCTCGAGGAAAAAGGAATGATTGATCGTGTCGTGGCCCGTAAAGATATGCGTAAAACGCTAGCTCAAATCCTCTCAGTCCTTATCAAGACTGAATATGAAAAACCGCTAGAAGATGCCTGAAACAGTTCAAGCTGCGCTTGAGACTTTAAAGGCGCTACATCCTAAGAAAATTGATCTGGGCCTTGAGCGAATTGAACGCGTTTTAAAGGCACTTGGAAACCCTCAATATAAGCTCCCACCGACGGTTCACATCGCAGGCACAAATGGTAAGGGATCGACTGTTGCCTATTTGCGAGCTTTTGCCGAGGCGGCAGGTCTGAAAGCTCACGTCTATACCTCACCACATCTCGTACATTTTCGGGAACGTATCGTTGTCGGCTCGAAAGAAATTTCTGACGAATCTCTTGTCGATGTCCTCTCTCGTGTTCGCAAAGCAAATAACGGAAATCCTCTCTCCTTTTTCGAAGCGACCACAGCCGCTGCTTTTCTAGCCTTTTCTGAAAGCCCCGCTGACATTTGCATCATAGAGGTTGGTTTAGGCGGACGCTATGATGCCACCAATGTTATAACCCCAACATGCTGCGGTATAACGCCGATTGATTTGGATCACGCCGAATTTTTAGGGCGTGACCTTGCGGGTATTGCGCGGGAAAAAGCGGGTATTATGAAAATGCACACCCCTGTGATTATAGGCCCTCAATCAGATTTAGTCAGAGCTGTCCTCGACTCCGAAGCTAACCAAGCAATGGCCGATGCAAAATTTTGGGGCTCAGATTTTCGGGCTTACCGCCAACATGGCCGATTGGTCTTTGAAGATGACGGACAACTTCTCGATCTCCCCCTACCGGCCCTTATTGGAGATCATCAAGTCATGAATTCAGGCACAGCCATTGCTGTCGCAAGGCATATGCAAATTCCTGAAAAAGCCATAGAAAAAGGTCTTCAAACAGTCTCTTGGCCAGCGCGCATGCAAAATCTGACAACAGGGGCATTGGCAGATATGGTTTCTGAAAGCGGGGGCGAATTATGGTTAGATGGTGGACATAATCCTCACGCAGCTCGTGCCGTGGCTAATGCCATCGCAGAACTGGAAGCTAAAACACCTCGCCCGCTCATCCTGATCACAGGCATATTAGCCAATAAAGATATAGGCGGTTTCCTTGACGCCTTTGAAGGCTTAGCCAGTGCGGTCATAGGCGTAGACATTCCAGACCATACCTCCCTCGCACCTGAAACCTTGATAGAAATCGCAAAGTCCCGCGGCATGTTAGGACAAGTGGCAAGCAATATCATAGATGCCGTTCAGCGGGCGATAAATACAGGCGAAGCTCTCTCGCGCCAGACAGCCGCAGAACCCATTGTGCCGCCACGTAT
>JAHDDT010000058.1 GCA_020629195.1 Hellea sp. | reverse complement strand
ATTCGGGTCGGGCTAAAAACAGCGTCGCTGGATGTTGCGAGTCATAGACGAGACGCCATGATGCCAGCAGATGATGAATACTGGGCACTTTAACAGAATAATGATCACGGAGGTGCGCGCAACGCGTCTGGCACTCAGCTGATTTCGCGCTATCAGACTGCCAAAAAACCCGAGCTATGGCGAGAGGCAATATTTGAAACAAAATAAGTGGAGAACATTATTAAAGTTCACCCACAAAAGGCGTTTCCTAATTTCTTTCAAATTCTTCCCATTAATAGACCATATTTTGTTTTATCATGACTGCAGAATTTTTGGCGCGTCGTACTTTGTTGAACTTTCCCGACTTTATTTGTTTCAACAGTTGAAGCTGAATAGATGCAACCGTGCTCATCGTGACACCTTTTGAAACATCAATATTATTTTGTGCAAGCGACTGTGCAAATACCTCATCTTCTAAACATTGTTTTATTGCCATTTCTAGCGCGGCTTGATCGAGGGGTTTAAAGTTGAAGCCTTTTAGGCCTTCGCGCTCGGTAACATCAATGAAGTCCCCCATCATAGGATAAGCGGCAGGTGTTCCATAAATTGCGGCTTGATGCAGCACACCCGAACTGCCCGTCGTGCTATCATAGTCAAAAATGGCAAGTTTTGCTTGAGTGAAAAAATTGGCAACGTCTTCTTCAGCCACATAGCCATGGAAAACAATGTTTTTATCGGCTTTGTGCTCGGTTGCCAGTCCATCCAGATAACCCGGCATAGCGGGGTGATCACTGCCGCCAATAACCAACTTTATTTTCTGCTCTTCCCCCAAAGAGGCATTCAAGTTCTGAATGGCTCCTATCGTCCGCTCCAGGCGTTTATAGGTCCCGAATTTTCCCATCGTCACAACAATTCGTGACCGATCTTCGAGCTGTGAAACATCCTGTTCAGATGCAGATGGGAATGAACCGTGCGGCACCATGAAAGCGTTTTTCGCTTTGTATTTTTCTTTCAAAATATCCCAAAAACTATCCAGTGTTACTGTCATAAAACCAGACATCAACATAGTCTTCGTAACGAAGTAGCTCGCGGCGCTTACGAGCTTTTGACGAAGCGGACTGTTTGCGAGATTTGTCTTATCTAAATCCACGGCCTCGACAAGGTTATGCATGATGACACCAGAAGGCATTGATAGTTTCTGAGAGAGAGCGGGCGTTAACAGGCCCAATGCCGCAGGGATTTCACTATCGCCAAAGGAAGCCGTTTGCAAATTGTAAAGCGCGCCCTCAGCCTTTGAGGACTTCAAGGCTTTGAGAATATGAAGACCTGCAAATGGGCTGTTAAACCGCCATACCCGCCTCACATCCACTTTCGGGCCGAGATCAAGTTCGGTAGCATTGCCATCGTACCTATCCGCTATGACGATGATTTTCTCAATATCATTTCGTGCCGCAAAGGCATTGACCAAGTGAAAGCCGTACTCATTTAGTGAGCCTGCGCTAGGCGGAAAGGCGGTAACAATTGCGATAGTTTTCATGATAGTCTCCTAGAATTTCTAATTTTGTGTCGTATTTGATTTTTTGATTTTTGCGTGTGTGAGCTCGAGTGATGAGCGCGCTCCAAAAGCTTTTAAAATATCTGCGGCAGGTCTGAGCGAACCATTTGGCCTAATAAGACCAAAGTGTTTTTGCTGCGCTTGACGCCAAGGCAGAGGTCCAACGACTTCTTTCCCCACATCGTCGAAATCGTTTAAGGTCCAAACGAATACGCCATCTGCGCGTTCGGCTTGGCTAAGCTGGTTTTGCAAACGAGACGCCTGCCTAGATTCATTATAACTCTTGATAAAAGGGGGATGCCATATCGTTGAACCTAACTCGGTAATCATGACGGGTTTATCACCCACCTGCTCAATAACCTCATTTAATCTCTGTCCGAAGGACTCCGGGTCTTGGTATTCGTGATAGGTGGCAATATCGAAAACATCACTCAAGCGGGCCGCATTTTCCGCTTTCGACCACCCTGTCGTAACAACAAGGTTTGAGTACTTCGACTGGATATGGCGGGCCATGACTGTCAACCACGCTTCTACCAGCCCCTCGCCCCAATTTTCAAAATCTAAATCGGGCTGATTTTTAAGATCAACACCCATAACAGCTTTGTGCGCGGCAAGCTTGCCAAGAATATAATCAATATGTGCGATATCAACGCCCCAATTCGACAAAGTATAATCGGGCCGCAGGTCAAATAAAGTCAAAAGAACTTGAATGTCATTTTCTTGGCAAAGGTCCAAAAAAGTTTGGAGCTTATCAAGCGCATCCTCACGCGTCTCGAAATTATCAAAATAATCATGCGTCAGAAAAATTCGCAGAGAATTTACATTGAGACGTTTAGCCTTTTCTATGTCGAATTTGATCTCATCGATTGGGAACTCAACCCAAAAATCTCGCCAACTTGCTGAGGCGGGGTAATAATTCAAACCAATAAATCCATCGGAAAATTGAGCATCGAAATTTCTGTCATGGCTCCCATATAGGTTCGGCGTTTTAGCAATTATTTTGGTTCCGTTTTGAATCCACCCCGCTTGTGTTTGATAGAAACTTAGAATGCGTGTTTCATCGAAAATACCAGCAAGGGTTATTTTTGACGGGTCTGAATGGAGGTCAAAATCTATGCGAACACTTGTCTCTTTCACATTCACGACGCGGTTATCATCATTCAAATGGTCTTCAGACAAACTCCGGTTAAGGCGAATAGATTTTGTGCAGTCCTCTTGTTCAATTCTGCATACATCATAAAGAGATGTTGAAAGAGCTTGCCCTGTTAAAATTTTATCAAGTCCCCGCGGTGAGGCTGGATTATTTGATCGCATTATAATTTTTGCGATTTTCAGTCTGTCTTGCTCAGGTAATTTCAACGCAGAAGATTTCCAGACCCTTTCATAATTAACTTCAAGTTTCGTCAAATGGTCATGCAAATAATCATTCTGCGCCTGAGGCGCTTCAATAAGGGTTGAGAGCGTTGCAGCTAAGGCGACGCCCGCAAGTAACACGCTCATCGTCAGAGGGAGACGCTTTTTTATATGGGTTTTGAATTTAGACACAGCTCTAAGCCCTTTCAGAATAGCAAAAGGCAGACAGATCAGAGGATGAAAACTGAACCGTCTTAAGAAGGGCTCGGAGTGTAAGTTCACCTGAATATGAGGAAGGACATTTCACTTCTAAATCGAGCCGCCCATTCAGGAGTTGAGCATTTTGACTTTTAATGAGTCCGCTCTTATCATTCCATTGAAGCGCCAATAGGGTTTGATCTGAAACCGTATTCCCGTAAGCGTCCGTGATTTGGCCGGAAGACAAGATAAGCTGTAAAGGTTGGACGCTGGGCTTAATTTTTAAAAACAGCTTCTGTGGTGGACCTGGCACGACAGACACTAAAGTATCTTGCGACCTCTGACCTGCAACCTTAGCTGAAAATTTCATGATGCCTGAACGGTCTTGAGCCGCGATATTGAATGATAGCAAACCGTGAACGGCGTTACCTAGTAATGTTTTGATCTCGCCATCGGCTGAATAGGTAAGTTCAACCTTTTCAGTTCCCGACATGTGACCAGCACTCGGAGATATCTGAACTGTTACGGCAATAGTCTCACGCGGCGAAAGCGATTGCGGACCCGCGAAAACAGTGACAGCACTGCTATCCAAAGCTTTGGCGTACTCGGCTGGAATTAAAACCATTAGTCCCGCGGTTAGGCCTAAACATATATATTTGTTCAATCGATGCATAACTCTTTCTCTGCGAAGTTGCCTAGAAATAGTTGCAATGCCTATGCCGTGAAAAACCCCATGTTTTTGGTAGAAAACCTATTTATTTGCGAAATGATATTTGCGAAATGCAAAAGTGATTTCTGATTTGCAAATAAAACAGGCCAAAAAGGGCCTGAAATAACGGCCCAGCTTTTGCGTAGATAACTCCAAGAAATTGGAGATAAATATGACCTATCTAGATACGAAATCTTTGAAATCATCCTCGCCTGAGTATAAATATGACAGGACAACAATTGTTATACCCTGCTACAATGAGTCAAACCGCTTACATCTTGAGATGTTTCTTAACTTCGCTCGCAAACATCCGAATATTTCATTTGTCTTTATAGATGACGGATCAAAAGACCTCACAATTAACCTATTGTGCGGCGCCATGGCAGCTCTGCCAAAACAAATTGATGTCTTAATGATGAAACAGAACGCCGGTAAAGCTGAAGCGGTTCGGCACGGATTAAAATTTGCAGCGAAACGCGGTGATAAATATGTCGCGTTCTTAGATGCTGATTTGGCGACGCCCCTTGATGCTATCAATGATTTCATCTCCGTCGCCGACCGCTTAGATGATATTGATGTTGTTTTTGGGTCGAGAGCTGGAGGTTTGGGCCGGCGAGTCTATCGCGACTTTCACCGCAAGCTGATTTCTTTGGTCTGCGCCTCGATGGGACGATTGGCAACGGGTCTGGCCCTTAAAGACACCCAATGCGGCGCAAAACTGTTTCGTAACACGCCGCATTTACGCAGCTGTTTAGATAAACCCTTTACGGCGGGCTGGCTTTTTGACGTCGAGCTTTTTCTTAGAATTTCAAATCCCGACCGCAGAGAACGAAAGAACTTTTTTGAGTATCCCGTCCTTGAATGGACCGAAGTACCGGGTTCCAATATTAAATTTTCAGATGTCATTAAAGGCGGCTTGAAGATGACATCACTCATATTGAGTCAATGGAAAATCCGGGCGCAATTTATTGATAAGAGAGCAGCAGTCACACCATTAGAAACTCAGCACCTAAGATCAGGTGAGCATCTGAGCGTTCAAAGCCTTAAGTCAATGGAAGCAATTATCTCGGAAGATAAGGACCATATTACTTTAGATTTTTCGAATGTGAAAGCTCTAGGGCCGTCAGTCTTCACTACATTAACCGAAGTCTGTGAAAAGTTGCGAAGCCAGGGTAAAACACCTCAAATCTATTTGCCAGATGATAGAGACGTTTTATCTGCGGCACAGCGCTCGTCATTCACGGCGCTTTTCGACTGTACGATTCAAAACTCAAATCCAGATCGCTTTTATGACAATAACCGCTTCTCTTTAGTGGAGGCTTAAATGTTGCTCGCAGTCAAAGGCCGATTTCAGACATTGCGAAACGACGCGCTAATGGGTCCCGCCGCCATTTTATTTATATCTGCAAACGTAGCAAATGTTGCGAACCTTATTTTCAACATGGTCTTTGCACGGTTGATGGGACCTACGCTTTTCGCGGACCTCACACTTCTGCTCACCCTCAAATTAGGCGTTTTATCTTTTTTAGGAGCTGCCCAATTTGCTTTTGCCGAGCATGCCGCTAAAGCCTGCAACGTTGAGCAAAGTAAAAGTCAAGCAAAAGCTTTATCGTGGAAAAGCCTTAAACTTTCAATCCCTTTGATGTTTTTCGTCTTGGTTTGCGCAGAGTACCTCTCTTCGATCCTAAACTTTTCATCACCAATGGCCTTGAGCTTTCTAGCCTTAGCGCTCCCATTTTTTGTTCCAATGGTGATTTACCGCGGCCTCACACAAGGCCTCATTGATGTTCCCAAAATCGTTTTATCGATTCAAGCTGAGTGGGTTATTCGCCTTCTTGGAAGTATTATCATGTGGAAGATGGGTTTTGGACTGCCCGGTATTGCGATTGCGGTCGCTTTGTCGATTATCGCAGGTTTTATTTTCTCCACAAGCCGCGGTGAATTAAAACCCACTCGCCTTGCGGCCGAAGCAACTCAGTCTTTGGAGGTCAAAGCGCTCGGCGCGACAGCCATGCCCTATTTAATATTACAATTGGCTCAAGTCTTAGTTTTGGATAGTGACATCTTTGTTGCAAAAGCTGTCTTTTCTGCCGAAACTGCAGGGCTCGTGGCCGGACTTCTTTTAATTCAGCGCGTGTTTTTCTTTGCATTTTTATCGTGTTCCACAATTCTTCAGCCTTATGTGGCCAAACAAAAAGAGGAAAATAGAACGCCCAAAGAACTCTTTACGCTCCTATCAGCAATAGGCGTGATTACGCTTTTATCTCTTTCCGTAATTATTCCAAACTCTGATCTGGTCGTGAAAATTATGCTGGGCGATGCCTATAAAGAATTATCCTCCATCATTTGGATCAGTGCGATAACAGGAGCCGTTTTCATCGTAAGCCACTTATGCGCGATTTACCAAATTGCCAAGGGACAGAAATTTGCCGCCAAACTCATCCTGGCTTTTGGTTTATTTCAACTCATTTCTCTGACTTCGGTTAATCACTTCTTTCCTGAGTTAGGGTTATACTCCTACTTCAGTATTAAGCTCGCCATTCAAACACTCTGCGCAGGTTGTCTCCTAAGCGTTGTTGTGTTTACCCACAGACGGGCCTTAAGCGAAAGGTGACATGAGCCCTCGGTCTTGGACATATCTGGCGATCCTATTAGCGCTCGTATTTCATGGGGCCCTATTACCGTTCACCTATGGGCAGACTTATGATGCCTATATTCATATGTTTTTTGGCAATCATTATTTGACCTCATGGTTCGACCCTTGGGAAACCAAATGGTACACGGGCTTTACAGTCACAGCCTATCCGCCCGGCAGTCACCAAGCCTTAGGGCTATTGATGCAAATAATGGATATGCGAATTGCGTTCATTGTGATGCAGTTATTAGCGGTCGCTTTATTGATAATAGGCGTTTTTCGATTCAGCAGGCTCTGGGTCAATGACAAAGCAGCCTCCTATGCGGCGATGCTATGCGCTTTTTCAACAAGCATTTCAGAAACGCTACATATATTCGGCCAACTCCCGACCATGCTTTCAATTGCACTTTTTCTAAACGCCATACCGCATATTTCAGGCTGGATTGAAAAAGGGAAACTGTCGGATTTGATATTGGGAATATGCCTTACGGCGGCTACCACATCGGTTCACCACGTTACGCCGCTCTTCGGGACAGTATTCTTTGTTGCACCTGTTGGTGTCGCGGCTTGGTTGTCAAATTTGAAAGACCGAGAATCCCTAAAACCTACGGGAAAAATAGCAATGCTTCGCTGGGCATCCCCTGCATTAGTCCGCGGTGTTGGCATGGGTCTTTGTATGCTGCTTCTTATTATAACGATAGTCTTTCCATATTGGCACTGGTCAATCACGGATCCTATCACCCAAGTCAGCATTCCTCATGGCAGCCGAGAAAACTTTATTTTAAAACCAAATTTAGGATTGATGTTTTTTGTCATTCCGTGGGGGCTACTCATTTTAGTCGTTCCCTATGTTATAAAAAAATCCCTTCAGTCACCGCTATGGCCTTTGGGCTTTTCAGTCCTGATAGCTTTATTTTTGGGGACCGGCGGAACCACGCCATTTCCCCGTATACTCTTAGGTCCCGCTTTCGAAATTTTGACCTTGGACAGATTTACATTTTGGGCCTCTATATTGATTTTACCTTTTGCGGGCCTAGCCGTTCAAAGCTTGTGGGAAGGCCGAGGGAACTTACTTTTGAAACAAGCTTTTGGATCGTTTTTAAGCCGAGTTGGCTTAGTCTTTATGCTTGTCAGTTATGTTGGATTAGCGATTGGCACAGCGTTACTGCCAACATTCAGGCCCACGCAACCGGACTTTATAGATCCGGCGCCTTTGGTGAAATTCATGGATGAAGACCGCCATTCTGACTGGCGTTATCTCACTTTGGGTTTTGGTGATCAATTTGCTTACCATAGCGCGCTTATCAATGCGGAGTCTGTGGACGGCAATTATCATTCCGCACGGCGACTACCGAGCCTGATGAACTATTCTGTCGAACGGTTGGAAAACTCAAAATATGCGGGTGTTCCGGGATTGGCTTCTCTAAACCAATTTCTCGTCAATGCGGAAAAATTTCATCTTAAATATGTTTTCTCAAATGATGAATTTTATGACCCCGTTCTTCATTATACGGGATGGAATCCCATTACACGTTTGAATAACGGCATTACGGTTTGGGAAAAGCCAGACATAACCCCTCTGCCGGACATTCGTCCTAGACGGGATTTGCCGAGATACCAAAAGATCATGTGGGGCACCCTGCCAATTGGCGCACTTTGCATTGGACTGCTAACGCTCTTAGGGCTCGCCCTCACGCAAACCCTAATTTCTTCCTCATCCATTTCCTTTTCCAGAGACGGCAAAGAAGAGAAATGGACCGACGTATCTCTGCGCAGCATTCGCATAATACGGCTACTGCCTGTTTTAGGCTTTGTGCTGGTCTTTATAGGAGTCTCACTCACATTATCCTCTCAGAAAAAGCCTCTACCGCCTGAAAAAGTAGTTGAGAAATTTTATCAACATTTAGACTTTAGAGAAACTGGTGACGCCTTTGCTCTGCTAGAAACAAGCCCCGCATTAGATTATGCGCAATTTTTACGGATTCAAAAACTTACAGGGGGGCTCGTGCCCTCCTATGGCAAACTCACATCTGTCGTGTCATCCGATATTGAAAAGCAAAATGATGGCTCTATCCGCCTTCGCTCGGACCTGACCTATTTAACTTCCGTCGGAACGCGCTTAGTTCAGTCTGACCATAAGCTCATAAACAGCCCTGAAGGACGCTGGTTAATTCAATATGCCCCACCAGAAAAATCTTTGAAAGAGATCTTAACTACCGCCGATAGACGCCCTGAATTCCGGGATTTAACGGCACAGCGTCTCTTTGCACCTACAGACCCTGTTCAGCGTTTAGCCCGTCCTAAGATTGAGCTAATGGCCGCCGAATTTGTTGAACAAGACGGACGTATGTTTGTGACAGGGCGCATCAAAAATGTTTCAGAATTTCCAACATGCACCAAAGTTATGGCCGAAGCTATATCCGAAGATCGTTCAATTATTCTCAAGCAGCATAAAGGTAGAATTGGCGCTCACCGTCTCTTACCTGGCGAGGCTTCTGCGTTTCGGATTGATTTCGAAGGATATTTAAAAATCCAAGATCAAGCCTTCAATGCCGCCTATAATCCCGAGCAGTTTAGCGTACCGGAATTAACTGATTTGCCTACCGAGGTTTCCTTGGCTGTCTCAACGACTGTTTGCTCCACGACTTATTATAAGTCCCTAATCTTTGAAGACATAGAGGTTTCACAAGATGCCAATGGTCAGGCTTTGACTTTAAAAGTCTCCAATTCGGGAACCGAAATTGTAAGTACTTTGCAGCTTAAACTATCTTATCTAGATAAGAACGAACGTTTGGCATGGGTGGAGTCATTCCATCTTCAGAACAACCTTATTCCGGGTGAGCAGCGCACAATCACTATTCCTCTTTCAGCCATGCCTGAAAACTCTGGCGTGCCCGTCAGACGCATCACAATCAACGGAAAAGATGATGGAATTGCAACATCATCCATTTGGTCTTCCGGCGTTTTATTACCCGCCCAAGCAGGACAAATCCTCATTGATTATGATGCCATGATTTACCGTCCTCTTGACTAACCCCGCATGTCATTATGCTAATGCATGATGTCGTTTTGCATTTTGCAAAGCCCGCGATGCATATTGCAATGAATATTTCAAATTAAAGCTCCATTAACTATCTAAGTCATTGAAATTACACGGGGCTCAACTGGTCTATGGATTGCAACATCTATTCTGAAAAATGGAGTAGCTGTATGACTATCAAAACTAAAACAAGAAATTTGAAATCCTCACTGATAGGCTGCGTCTTGCTGGCGACAACGGCGCTCACAGGGTGCGCAACGACAGCAGTGCAATATAACGCAGACACTGTCTCTGGTGTTACTGATGCCGCGCTACGCCCTCAAGCTGCCGCGTTAGAGCTTACAGGTCCTTTAAAAATTGATGATGTGCGCAACCGTACTTTGGCACATAACTCAGAATACGCACGTGCTCAGACACAATTGATGGAAACAGTTCGCAAAGCAGGTCAGCGCGGAAAAGATCTTTTACCTCAGGTCTATGCCAGCAGCTATGGTACATGGCGGAACAATGCGAGCGCATCTGTTGGTATGAAAGTCGATGATACCTCGGGGTCAATGCCAGAGGATTTTTACACAGCACAAGATCAAGCCATTGCGATTTCCAACTTCACAACAAGTTGGGATTTACTTGAGATTGGCTTAAGTGGCTTCAAAGCTAATCGCCGCGCAATAAATGCTTATGCGCAAGGCGAGCAAAACCAGTATCTCTGTAACAAACTTATGGTAGATGTTGAAAATGCTTATTGGCGAGCGGTTGCGTTTGAACAGGCTGAAAAAAAGGCTGACTGGTTGAAAGGCCGCGTCGCTTACGCCCTTACCCTTTCGGAGCGACGCGCTAACGATAACCCAGAGAGCAAACTTCAGGAACTGATGTTCCAACGTGAGCTTATCGACATCAATAGATGGTATCAGTCTCTATTCAGATCATTAGTATCTGCGAAACCGGAATTGGCGCGTTTGATGAACTTGCCTGCGGGAACGGAATTCGATCTGCAATCCACACGCCTACCGTCTGGCCTAGGGGAACTCGGCAAGCAAGACACCCTCAGCTTGATTACAGCAGCCTATAAAAACCGTCCTGAGATTCGTCAGTCGCTGTATAAATCAGACTTAACCGAACTTAAGAATGAGGAAGACCTATGGCGGCATTTACCCGCCATGCGTTTCTTCATCGGGGGCAATAACAACACAAATAGCTTCGTCTTGAATTCAAATTTTGTTTCAGCAGGCGCTAGCCTGAGTTGGGATCTTCTCCGTCTGGGCCAAATTGGTGAAACCAAACGAAACGGCAAAATCGCTTTAGCAGAAGATAAGCGCCAGACCGAAATCTTGGCCAGCGCGATTATGGCACAAGTCATGATAGCTCGCGAGCAAATGCACAAATTAGATTACGATCTAACGCTCGCTTGGAAGGCCCTCTCCATTCAAGGTGAAATCACTGATGACTTGAATATTGATGTCGTTTCCGGTGAAAAACCTGAGACTTACCTCGTCAAAGAAGAGTTAATGCGCGAGCTATCCTTCATACGTGAGCAGATGGCACGCGCCGAATTACATACCGCTAAGGCTCGCCTACAACAGAGCATCGGGATTGTTCCAACATGTCAATCACCTGCCCAATCTTTGTCCGCGTCAGTTTCTTCGGCGTCCTCAAGCACTTAATTTACTCCTAGGACCGATACGATGCTTTTTACTGATCCTGTTTTCCTGACGAAATTTTTGCCGCTAGTGCTTTTAGGTTTCTTTGCGACGCTGTTTTCGAAAACGCGTTGGCATAGTCAAATTCTCCTCATTGGCGCCAGCCTTATTTTCTACAGCTGGTTCAAGTCGGAATATCTTATCCTTTTAGTAGGATCCATGACCGCAAACTACGTCCTCGCAAAGAAAATCTTGGCTCAACCCGGAACAGCACAATCAAAGCGGGTTTTAGTGTTTGGGATAATTGCAAACCTTAGTTTATTGGGCGTCTATAAATACCTTGGGTTTCTGACGATAAACATCAATGCGATATTTGATATTGGTCTTCCCGACCCCGCATTATTATTGCCATTAGCGATATCGTTTTTCACCTTCCAACAGATTTCTTATCTGTGTGATAGTCACGCCGGTAAGATGGAGCCCTCCTCTCATACCCCGCTTGAATATGCCCTTTTTGTAACGTTTTTCCCGCAGCTCATTGCTGGGCCCATCGTGCATCATGCGGAAATGATGCCTCAATTTCGTAAGCATATTACCCCGAGTACACGTGCGATTATGTTTTGCGAAGGCTTATGTCTATTTGCACTAGGTCTATTTAAAAAACTTGCCATTGCAGACTCCATTGCTCCCTATGCCAATCTGGTATTTGCCTCAGTAGATGGCGGCACAGATGTTACCGCTCTGACCGCGTGGGGCGGAGCTTTAGCCTATACATTCCAAATCTATTTCGATTTTTCCGGTTACTCTGACATGGCCATTGGCCTTGGCTTACTATTCGCTATCAGATTACCTTGGAACTTTAACTCGCCTTATAAATCTGAAAACATGTCAGAGTTTTGGCGCAGGTGGCACATGACCCTCAGCCGTTGGCTACGCGATTATCTTTACATCCCCTTGGGCGGAAACCGTCACGGAAAGTTTCGCCAATATATCAATAATTTTGCTACAATGGTTCTTGGTGGATTATGGCACGGGGCGCATTGGAACTTCATTATCTGGGGTGCACTCCACGGAGTTTATTTAATTGCCAATCAATTTGTGCGCGCAATCGCCAAATTCTTTGGTGTCCTAGATATCGTCGAAACAGCAAAGTCCATAAGGTTTACATCTTGGGCCATCACATTTTTAGCTGCCGTCGTGGCCTGGGTCTTTTTCAGAGCGACAACAACATCGGGCGCATTATCAATGATACAAAGCATGTTCGGCTTTTCCGGCAGCGGAGCTCTTGATCACCAAGCCAATATTCAAACTATTCTTTGGGTTGCCTTGGCCGCACTGTCAGCATTTCTTTTACCTAACACTAAAGAGATGTCGGAACTTTTCCAAAAAGACTTACTGAAACGCTCATCAGCTATTCTTTGCGGATTAGGAACAGTTTCGGGTTTGGCCGCAGCGATGGCTTTCTTATCCTCCCTTAGTTTGACGCAATCCCCTTTCCTCTACTTCAACTTTTAATCCTAAACGTAGGAAATAAAATCATGACAAATTTTCCTGACAAAGATGCTCTGGCTCAAAACATTTCAACATCTGCAAATACAGCTAAGCATTTAAGTAAATTCCTTGCCTGCCTCATCGGTACAACGGCTGTTTGTCTAAGTGCTTACACATTAACAGTGGATAGTCTCGTCCAGAACTCAGAAGTGCCTGCGACTTATAAATGGTTCTTGCTCAAGGAGGTTCCCGGACCCCGGATTATATTTGAATCAGGATCAAACTCTCACCATGCAATCGATACAGACGCTGTAGGCGCTGCACTTGGAATGACCGCCATCAACATAGCAGATAATGGCGGCTATGCCCTTGAAGACAAAATCACCCGGCTCGAAACCTATGCTCGTCCCGGGGATATTATCGTTTTGCCATTAGAATGGACATTCTATCACCGAGAAAAGCTTACAGATAATTATGTCGAAACTCTTTTTACAGATAATCGGGATTACTACACGTCAATGCCGATTACAAAGCGAGTTAAACGCGCTCTTAGCTTACCGCCCGAAAAAGTCATCACCGAATTAACGAAGCAAAATAAACGATCTATTCAGAACATTGAATCTCCCGCAAATAATTTATTCGTATCAGCTTTAACTCAAACAACGGGGCATCAATCTCGAAAAGAAAGCTCCGGCCCAGGCTTAGGTGTCGCTGAGCAAAGCTGTGATGATTATATTCTTGGAACCTATGCTCAGAGACGAAACCTCAAAATTGGCGGAAATCTGAAACCCGCGCTAAGGCGGCTCGAAAAGCTAAAAAACCGCGGCATTGATATTCATTTTGCGTGGCCCGTACTCGTGGGAGATGGCTGCATGAGCGACGCGGCATACGTCAGAGGCTTTCGTCGGGACATTGAAAAAACCGTAAACGATGCTGGCTTTGAATTCTTAGGAACACCAGGGCAAAGCCTCTATGGCCAAGACTTACAAGACGATACTCCCTACCATGTTATTGCGCAAGGCACAGAGCTACACACGCAGAAAATGATTGGGCATTTAAAAAGTCAAGGCTATGGCGAGCTTGGACAGCCTTTAGATATCAAAACTTTTGCGCGCCACAGACTGTTAGAATTGGAGCTCGCGCAAGCGGCTCCACTGAAACAACCCGCCTTGCCGTTTGGCAACGTCATTGCCTTAGATGATAACAATTTCGGACCCCACATTGATTTTACGGCAGGATGGTGGGACTTTGAAGCTTATGGGCGCTGGATGAGAGATAATCGCGCCATGTTTCGGATAACTCTGCCTACAAACCTTGATCAAAACTCGATCTTGGAAATTAAGGGCATCACTAAATCAGGACACCCCGAACGCGCTAACGTTACAATCAATGGAGAGGTGGTAAGCACTGGAATGTTTGGAGAAAACTCTCCGCTACAAATTCCGGTTTCAGGCCTGCCGCAAGGCAAGGCGCTATCGATATTTATATCGTTACCGGAAGCCGGCATCCCTCTAAGCCCGCTTGAATTAAATGAAAATGAAGATGCGCGTTCCATGACTCTGCATTTTCAAACTCTGCAGTTAATCGGTCAAGAAATTGCGGCCACTGAAGATGTGGTAGAAGCACCTTTTAAGAAATCCATTGTGGGTCAACAGGCATCTCAAACCTTTGCAACATCACAATTCGAAACGGTAACCAGCAGTTCACCATTAATAAACTGCGCACCAGTGGATACTTTGCCAACTCTGAATTCCACCTTTATCAAATATAGTCAGGGGTGGTGGGCCCAAGAGGCAACAGGTCGTTGGATGAAAGGGTCTCAAGCTGACTTGATATTGAACTTGCCTCATGCGTCAAAGCATAGCGAAAACAATACCTTTAACCTTAGACTTGAAGGCGACTTCTTTTTAAATGAACCCAAAGCCGTAAATCTCTTAATTGATGGTCAGGAAACTGGCCCCGTTACAATCGCGGAAGATGGTATAA
>JAHDDT010000057.1:4684-14936 GCA_020629195.1 Hellea sp. | reverse complement strand
AGATCATTACCGCCACGCAGAATATCATCGCCCATACCGCCAAAGAGCATATCGTCGCCAACTTCGCCCCAAAGAACGTCATTGCCATCCATACCGTCGATTGAGTCGTTGCCGTCGCCGCCTTTGATGACGTTGTCTTCAACCGATCCACTAATTGTGTCGTTACCACTACCGCTGTTGAAGTTTTCAATACTCTCAAAACTATCTGTTCCTGCTTCTGTACTGGACGCACCACCCATAGCCTCCAACGAAACAATCAAATCATCACTTATAGCAGAATAATCCGCCGTATCGGTACCTGCTCCACCTGTGAAGCTATTATCCGCAGCATTCCCAACAAAGGTATCGTCCCCAGCCCCGCCAATAGCGTTTTCAATTAGAGACCGTGCATCCCCCTGATATTGAAGCGCATTAAAGATGTTACCGCGCGCAAAGTTACCGCCGCCAATGGAGGCTTGCTGCGCAGCTGAAAAAACAGAGAAACCGCCTGGAGATAAATCAACCGATACACCATTAGTGTACGCTGACAAATCATATGTATCGACACCGTCACCATCCCAAATCGTCGCATAGATTCGATTTCCGCCAGGGCTAATAGCGACATTCCCGTCAATAACCGTATCGCCTGACCCTGGTGTCCAAGTATAGACCGTATCGCCTGAATTTACGGTAAAATCTGCACCATAGAAATATTGCAATGTCGCAATATCATACATCATGAATGTCTGAGGGAATCCCCATTGTTCGTTGGTCGCGCCGCCATTCGGGTTTTGCCCGACATAGCTACGATATGTCATGATTGAATATTCAGTAGAGTCGGTTTCCGATGGCAGCACACCGAAATTATAATTTTGATGACCGTGCTTCAGGCCTAATGCATGGCCAATTTCATGGATCATGGTCATCCACTGATAGTTCCCCGCTTCAGCAATTCTGAAGTTATTGGCCGTACCGAACCAAATATCTCCATCGTCATTGGGGCTGGATGTCACTTGTCCGCCTGGAAAATCGGCAACACGTGCCGTACCCGTTCCAGGATCAGCCGTTTCAGCAAAACGAATTTCTGCTGTTGTGCTGTCAACATTCCCCAGAAAATTCACACCCAAATTCGTAAAACCTTCCACTGAGAAGCCAATCGCTGCGGCGTTCCCTTCTGTCGCGCTCAATGCAAAATGAGCAGAGGCTTCCTGCATCGCGGAAATAACATCATTAAAGTTATCAGGGAGAGCCTCATTACCTGTTCCTGCATACTCATAAGGAGCTGCGGAAAGTGAGAAAGCATATGAAATAGAGGATCCAGACCAGTAATCGCCATTGATAACAGCGTCGATCCTTTGGTCCCCTGTAGCAGCCGCTGTTGCCGTGGTCGAAGCGCCGCCAGCATTCACAATACCAGACCCATCACCCGCGAGACTTAACGTTGCGCCTTTAGTCAAAGTTCCGTCAAAGCCTTCAACAAGCACAAATTCACCTGTAACAGGATTAAATAGATATTGTGAGGCTTCACTTTGGTCCATACCGTAAACATCTGCGAGAATGTCACTCAGATATGTCTGCGAATCCTCATCACCCAAATCGGACTGCATCAAGCTTGCAAGGGTCGCAAAGCCATCAATCATAACGGGTCCAGCTTCTTGTTCTCCCGAACAGGCCGCACAGGCACAGCAAAAGAGCGTATCATCGGTCTCAATGTCAATTGAGCCTCGCTCCATCACATTCTCAAGCATCGCATCATAAGCAAGCGAAACATAGGCTGACAGTGCTTTATCGTGACCATAACCTTGGGTCGCGACGTCAAAAATGGATATCGAAGCTGTATCAATTGAAGCGGGGCTATAATCAAATGTCGAAGCTTCCACCTCGCGATCAATTGTTAAACCTGCATAGACTGTGTCCAAACCAAACTGTCTCATGATATATGACCCTGCGCTTTTAACCCTATACGGGCGTTAATATATTATTAGTGTTATTCATCGCGAAGAAAAAAGCATTCGTCAAGGCATAGGGGCATAACAGTTACAAATTGTGATATGAAAACCTCGCCTAAATGTCTTGGTCATTAGCTTTCAGAGCCATAGTCTGATTTAAAGGCGGCTTTTCCTTAAAAAAGGAAGCATTCTTTCCAACACATTGTCTTTATTAATGAGGTGATGTTTCAGAGCTGCGCCTACATGTAAGGCTATCAGCAATATTGTTCCCTTGCCTATCCAATGATGAAGGTTTTTAAAAATATCCGACACAGCCTTATCACGTGGCAATCCTGGCATATCCGGCCAAGGTATTGTGTTGAATATTTTGGTAGGAATGACGATCTCAGTTGAAGACACCATAGCCCAACCCAGTAAAGGCATGCCTATCATGATAATATAAAAGGCAATATGTGTGAATTTCGCAGCAGCGACTTCCCATGTCTTCATACCCTCAGGCAGAGCTGGCGGTTTATGCCCCAAACGCCAAAGTAGCCGCAAAACTGATAATATTAAGACGCAGATGCCAAAGCTTTTATGCAGCTGATAAAGTGCGAAGCGGTTAGGCGTATCGGGGTTAGTCATCAATATCCCAAAAATGATCAATCCAATAATCATAAGTGCGATAAGCCAATGTAAGCCTATCGCAACTTTTGAATAACGCGCTGCATCAGCTGCCATTTAATCAACCTTCTGAAATTCAACTTCGATCATAAGCTGAACATCGTCGCCCATAGGGGCATATTTATCGACACCATGCTCAGAACGTTTGAGGTTCCCAGTCGCGGAAATACCGAACATATCTTTCCCACTTCTGAAATGTTTCCCAACTTTATTCAGCTTCACATCAAGCGTAATCGGCTTTGTGACGCCTTTAATTGTGAGATCACCCGTCACGCGTCCTTTACCCGTTACAATTTGATCCATATCGGTGCTTTTGAAGGTGATTGTCGGATGGTTTTCCGCGTCAAAAAAATCAGCACTGACAAGATGTTCGTCAAATTTGGGAACGCCGCTATCTATAGACGCCGTTGGAATACTCACCTCTAAGGACGAGTTTTCAGGATTCTCGCTATCAAGCTCCAAGGTTCCGTCAAATTTACCCCAGCGTAGGATAGGATTTGAATAACCCTGATGTGAATAAGAAAAAGCTATATAAGCATGCGTGCTTTCAGCTGTGTAAGTTCCGGATGGTGCCGCGCTAATGTCAACGCCAGGCGCAGACGGCTTCATGGCCTTTGCGGCCTCGGTAGCGCCTTTGACTGTCTCTTTCACAGCATCTGTGGTCTTCTGAGCCGCTTCGCTCGTTTTTGTAGCCGCCGTGTCAGCCGCTTTTTGCGCAGCGCTTTCAGCTTGGCTACAGCCAAAAAGCAGTCCAGCCGCTAAAATAGATGTTGTTAGATGTGATAATTTCATAATGTCCTCCATTAACCTTCCAATACTCAAATCCTCTTTTAAATACGACTCATATTTTTGTGAACCTTAGGCCCTCTTAAAAGTCTCGAGTTTATCTTTAAAAGCGGACCAGTCATCATTTTCGTCTATGGGTTTCCAGAGCGCCCCTATTTCATCATAGAGAAGGCTGACAGGTTCATCTTGTTCAGAGACAGGCCCTATGGCCTCATATTGGCCATAAGCCGTCAACCAAGCCGCAAATTCTTCTCCTGTATAAAACTCACTATTAGGAGATTTTTTCGCAGCACTTAAACGCCCCGCACCGCCCTGCCAATCATGCCAAAATTGCGGCCAGTCACACTGGCTGTTTTCCAGATAACGAAAGGTTTGCATGATGAAAGCAATATCGCGTTCGGCCTCTTTCGGCTGCACCGCAAAGCGCTTAAACATATGCCGCCTCAGAGCCTCCCGATAGGCAGGCGCAAATTCTTCGAGAGCCGAGAGGAGTTTTTCATCAGCGCAGATTAGTGAAAGGCTTTGCGCGAGTTGCCCTAAATTCCAATACATAATTTCGGGTTGCTTGGCGAAGGCATAAAGTTTGTTATGGTCGAAATAGGCCGCCGTGAAATCAGACCTTAGGGTTGGTAGAAAACGGTAAGGCCCATAATCAAAACTCTCCCCAGTGATGTTCATATTATCTGTGTTCATGACGCCGTGAACGAAACCTGCTGCCATCCAAGACGCCACCATATCGGCGGAGCTTATAACGGCGCCCCGAAGCAACCCGTCTGCACCTTGGGCCTCAGGATAGTAATGGCGCAAACAATAGTCCGTAAGCTTTTCAAGATTATCTGTGTGATTAAAAAAAGCTTGGCGTTGAAATGTACCGAAACGGATATGAGAATGGGACAGCCTGACCATCACGGCAGAGCGCGTAGGTGACGGCTCGTCATTGCGGTGTAAGTCCTCGCCCGTTTCAATAAGCGAAAATGTCTTGGATGTATTGACGCCTAGGTACTCAAGATAACGTGTGGCCAAAACTTCGCGTACGCCGCCGAGAAGTGTCAGCCGTCCATCCCCTGCCCGCGACCACGGCGTCTGACCTGAGCCCTTCGTACCAAGATCAAGTAAGCGGTCATTCGGCCCCCGCAATTGTGCAAACAGGAAACCGCGCCCATCACCAAGGTCGGGATTATAATGCTGAAACTGATGCCCGTGATAACGGAGGGCTAAAGGCTGTTTGAGGTTATCCGGCAGCGGTTCAAAACGGCCAAAATGATTCACCCAATCAGCATCATCTAAGGCCAAGCCGACAGCATCGGCTGAAGACTCATCTCTGTAACGAAGTTTGGTTTGCGGAAAATTTGCTGCCTCGACAGGGTCGTAAAAATCTTCCCCAAGCTCATAAATTTTTGGCGCAGGCGTATAGGCCATAAACGTTTAAACCGTTTCCATATATTTGCGCAGGAAATCAGCCGCATCAAGCGGTATTTTACGCCCCTTTGGGAACATTTTGGCAAAATTTAAAAAACCGTGTGGCATCATTCTTTCATGCCAATATTCAACGGGCACACCGTTAGACGATAACTTATCCGCATAAAGCTTACCTTCATCGCGTAAAGGGTCTAATCCGCAGGTTAGAATATAAGCAGGCGGTAATTTTTTCAAATTCGTCTCGAAAAGTGGAGAAAGCCTTGTTTCATTTGGATCAGATCCATTGACGTAATGCTCACCAATAAATTTCAGCGCCATAAAGCCTAGTTGCAACCAATCCTGCGGCCCTGGTTTGGGCGGCTTAAAATCCACAAGCTGCATAAGCGGATAAAACAAAATTTGAGCTTTTAATTTGTCGCGGTATTTCTGCGCCAGATAAGCCGCCATATTTCCTCCCGCGCTGTCGCCGCCAATGGATAAGTTATGACGGTCAATGCCCCATTCATCTTGCCCGTAACCCTCAATCGCCCAGTTTAAAACGATCTCGCAATCATCTGGTCCTGCGGGATAGGCAAATTGCGGTGCTAGGCGGTATTCTACAGATAAAACCCGATAGCCAGTTCCTGAAGCGATACGGCGCGTAATACCTTCATGACTTTCGATTGATCCCGTTACAAAACCGCCGCCATGAAAATAAATAAAAGTTGGTCCCGGCTCTTCACTCGCATTATGCGGGACATAAAGACGGACAGGCACAGGGAAATCTTCATGCGGGACGTTAAAGTCATGAATTTTGCGCATCTCAGGCCCGGGCGTATCAAACTGGTTTGTCATCCGGCGTAAGTTGCTGTGAATATCCGCAATTTGAGTCGGCTCAAACCTGAATTTTTCAAGCTGAGCTTTCATCTTAGCGGTGACTTCATCCGCAAATTCACGTGTGTATTTTTGTGATTTTCTCATTCTCTTAGCCTTAATTGCGATTCCGATGTGGGGCGTTATCAGGGAAACGTCAACTCATCACGCTCAGGGGGCATAGCCTCCACTCTTTAAAAAAGCTGTTTCCTCAGCCGTGCTTTCGCGCCCCAACACAGCATTGCGATGCGGAAAGCGGCCAAAGCGCTCTATGACTTTGCGGTGCTCCTTGGCATGATGAAGGTTATTGGCATTATCGAGCCGCGAGTCCATCAATCGCACGCATTCGTTTTGCGCGGCCATATCTTCGCTATGCATATAGGGCATATAAACAAAGGCACGGCGGGATTGATCTATTTTCAAATCCCACCCTTTTTCAACCATGGCTGAGGCTTGAGTAAGCGCCGCGTTATCAAAAGCAAAAGCCGCTTTAGTGCCGCGATACATATTGCGAGGGAATTGATCTAGAGCGATTATTAGCGCCAAAGAGCTGTCTGGCTGCGCATCCCATCCTGCAATATCGGTCGCAAGTGAGAGCGTAGTCTCTTCAAAGCTGTGGCGGATATCTGCATCAAACGCATCAGATTTTTTGAACCAAAGCTTGGGTCCTGACTGAACAAACCAAAAATCTAAAATATCTTCAGGCGTAACTATAATCTTATCTCACCTGAACAAATTTTCTTGAAAACAGATGGCGTAATTTTCTCATACGCCCCGCTTGCAGGATTAGCATAGAAAAGCGGTTCAGAAATATTCGCGGGATCAAATCCAGCTTTGACCAAATTTGTTTTCTTGAATTTAAACGTGCTTGTCGTGTCAGACTCTTTGGATAAACGTAAAAAGACTGGCCGTGCATAATGCGGGAGGTTCGCTTCGATATGGATCTTAAGCGCTTTCATATCAGGCGCATCTTCAGCCACAATCGCGCCCATACCTGCGCGTCCGTCATAGCCCGGTACTTCGACGCCATAAACATTGGCTTGAGTGATACCCCCAAATTTGGATAAAGCCGCTGCCACTTCGCCTGTCGCAACATTCTCGGCCCTCCAGCGATAAGTATCACCGACACGGTCCATAAAATAAAAATAACCAAGCTTATCTTTTTTCAGCAGGTCGCCCGTGCGGAACCACGCATCATCTTTGGTGAAGACATTGCGCAGAATTTTCTTTTGCGTGGCTTCTTTCGTCTCATAGCCTTCAAAGCGAAACCGTGCATCGTCATTTCGAATTTCAGCAATCAACTCTCCAACCTCATCGTCATCAGCACGAATACAGAAGCCGTCCGAGCCGCGCGGATTTAAATTACTATCCACATCATAACGAATTATATCGAGATTAAATTTGAATTTTAAATAATTAGGAACACGGCCTACTGCGCCGACAGGGCCGTCTAAATTTATGAGGCTCGCATTGCCCTCGGTCGCGCCGTAAAATTCAATGACATGAGGAATATTAAAGCGCCCAATAAAACCTTCCCACACTTCGGGACGCAAACCGTTACCCAACATCCACCGAATTTTATGTTCACGCTCTAGTGGATGGGTCGGTGTTGTCAGAAGAAAACGGCAAAGTTCACCGACATAGGTAAACATCGTCGCCTCATATTTGACGGCTTCATCCCAAAATTTTGTTGCCGAAAATTTAGGCCGAACAATAAGCGCGCCGCCATATGATATAACCGTGCCCATACCGACAAGCCCGCCAGTTGCATGATACATCGGGAGAACCATCATCATGCGGTCTTTGGGCCCTGCTTTGGCTCCTGCCCCCATGCCGCGCATATAATTTTGCGCGCGAACATGGGTCACCTTGGCCGCCTTTGGCAGACCTGTTGTGCCCGAAGTAAACATCTTCATGCACTGATCTCCGGCTTTAATGCCTTCACGCATAGATTTGGCGGGACGATTAGGTGCTTCTTTGGACATAGCCACATCAAAGCTCGGATAACCTTCAATATCGCCATAGGCACTAAAAGCTTTAAGCTTTAATTTGATATCTCCTTTGGCAGACTCATATTGCTCCGCCATTTCATGATCTATGAGGACAATCTTAGCGTCAGAAATATTGATGCAATGCGCGAGCGCTGAACCCGTGAGCTGAAAGTTAAGTAGCGCGGGTATAACGCCGACTTTCGATAGGCCAAACCAAAGCGGAACATATTCAGCCCGGTTTCTTACAAACACCGCGACCGTGTCACCCTTTTTACACCCTTCAGATAACACCCATGCCGCAACCTTATTAGCATAGCTTTCCATATCATCATATGTCAGGCGCTTTTCATCTTCGATAAAGGCAAGATTGGGCCCAAATTTATCGACGCGTTTTTCAAGCTCATCCGCGATAAGGCGATCACTTTCCGCGTCGACATCTTTGACAGATTTGAGCATGCGCAAAAGGCCCAAAATATATTTTGTTTCGCGTTTAATAGCTGTGAACATAAAAAGACCCGATGTAATTTTTTCGCAACATATAGCGCTCGCTTTCAGGGTCAAGCGGAGGCTTTGATACATAACAAAAAACCCCGCTCTGAACAGAGCGAGGTTTTTTAAACTAACATAGTTGCGGCTCTCAGTGGGAGCATTAAGCCGCGACGTGGGAATGAGGAGGAATTAAGGAAGTGGTCCTCTGCATTCGAAATAAGTGTTGCAGTATATGTGCCAGTTTTGTGGCCATATTTTTATGTAATCTGGCGCTAAACCAAGGCTAACAGTCTCAAAAATACGCATATCGGCACAGATTGTGCCAATATGAAACAATTGGATTAGCGCGTCGGATATCCGCCAAATATTGTAGATCCGCCTTGCAAGCACGTTCCATCACTTTGCTTAGTCGTTCCAACTGGACATGGCGCAGACTCAATACTGCGAGGGCGCGGGTCTTGATAAATAGGCTCACGCGTAACAGGTGAAGACTGACGCGGCGTTTCATAGGACACATCAGGCGTGACACGGCCGCTTACAGCTTGGCGAAATCCTTCAATATAATTTGGCGGAACATAGACAGGGATTTCCTGCCCTGTGCGGTCCAAAACCAAAACCGTCAAACCATCAAAGCGAGAGGCATCTAAGCGATCTTGAGGTATGTGAACTGTCAGCATTTCCTCGCGCGCACATTGTGTATCAACATTGCGCACAACATTACGAGACCAAGATGAAGCCATGGGTAAGAGGCTCATCATTTTCAGCCTCGCTCCCTTACTGCCTAATCGACGCCTTGGCGCATTGTTGGATTTAATTTCGCGTGCCCGCCGAACAGCGCGCTCCACACGAGCTGGGCGTGAGCGTTCTGCGCGTTGTGGGCGTGGGGTCGGCGCCGCTCTTTGCGGACGAGGCGCGGGTGCTGCACGCTGTGCTCTTGGAGCGGGAGCCGCTACACGAGGCGAAGCTTGGCGAGGCGAGGCTTGCCTTGCAGCGGCACCAGCCAAGTTTTCATTACGAATGCGAGCTCTAGATTGACGGGGTGTAGAAGCCCGCGAGGTTGTTGCACGCGGTGCAGGCGCGTTTGAGGAACTAGACCTGCGCCCGGCGGGGCCAGCATTAGAGCCGAGGCGGCGAGGGCCGCCCAAAAATCCATCACGTCCCCCGAATCGCGTTTCAATACGATCGCGGCTAGGATTTCTACGTGTTTCCCGGCGATTTTCATTGCGAATTTCACGGTTTCCGCGTCTCGCGGAAGGTGTTCTGTCCATACGGCGGCCTGTTGCGGCACGTTCTTCTCGCTGCGTCACAGTGCGGCGAGCGCGTTCAACGGATCGATCAATGATTTGATCTGTGGTACTACCGCGGCGGTTACGGTCGCCTCGGCGGTCATGCCTATCCAGCCGCCCACGATATCCATTACGTCCGCGATACCCCCGGTGTCCTCTATATCCACGGGAATAACCATAAGCACGGCCAAAGCCTCTGTCCCCAAATCGGTCATAACGATAATGCCCCCGATAATGGCGGTAAGGCCGGAATAAATTCACATAGAGTGACGGGCGGTAATAGTCTTCATGATAATAAACAACATCTTGAACCTGCTCATTACATTCGAGAATTCGGCTATCACGCAGAGTGACAGGCGCATATTCCCCAGAGAGATATACGGCGTCCTCATATCCCCGTGTATCATAGGGATCATTACTGGCTGAATTATAATAAAAGGTCATGTCCAACAAAGCACCGCCACGTACGGACTGCCCATCAATCGTCGTCGCGTTTGAAACAGACCTTAGGCTGGCCGTACCAGCCATAGTGCGATCCTCTTCAAAAGGATCGAAGCTCGGAGCGATATATTCCTTAGCACCTGATTGCGGATTATATCTGACTTCAACATCACTCGCGATTTGGCGAGGAGAAATTTCTGGTAAGGTTTCCGCAAAAGCTGGGCTTGCTAGAGCTGTTGTCAGGAGCAAAGCTGTTGAAATCAGGCCCGCGCGAATATGGGAAAAATATGTCATGATGTTTCATACAATAGCAAAACTTAGGCCAAGCTGAAAGCGCCATTAACATATTGTTCAGCTACATGGACAGAGAGTCATGTTAAGCCCATGATTAAGTCCA
>JAHDDT010000057.1:0-4584 GCA_020629195.1 Hellea sp. | reverse complement strand
ACATATTGTTCAGCTACATGGACAGAGAGTCATGTTAAGCCCATGATTAAGTCCAGGGTCAGGACTCATTAATCTGCAACATAATTTTCTAGCAATTCCCTCACATTGACCCGCGCTTTTAAGCGTGCGGCCAGCATATAGACGCCTCCCAACTTGCGCTGCGTAAAGACCAAATGAGCCGGCGGGACGTGCCAAAGCTCTCGATTACCCGCTAGGCCCATGGCTTTATCACGCAGTTCTGCCGCAAGACCATCACCCCCAAAATCAAATGGGCCTTCCTGCCCTAGAGGCGCCATAGCAAGTTCGATTATGTCGATAATAGCATTGGCTTCTTTAGCTTTAATCTGCGCGGGAAGCAGCCCCATGCGGCTCGCAGCTTCAAAAGTATCTTTTGCCGTACCAGATATAAGCGTTCGCAAAAGACGTTTATAATCACTGCTCAGCGCCTTATCAATTTCGCGGCTTGCTCCGAAATCCAGAAGCACTAACTGATCTGCTTCCATATCATATCGGTAATTGGCAAAATTCGGATCCGTTTGCATAAGCTTAAAGTCAAACAGCTCGCGCAATGTCAATTCCATGAGGCGATGAACGATCTTGTCTCTGACGTCTTGCGGGGCATTTACCATATCTTCTATGGGACGGCTCTCGCTAAAAGACATTGTAAGGATTTTATCAGTTGAGACATCAGCATGATATGAGGGCACATAAAAACTATCTTCCCCCGTCAAAAGTTCGCTAAAGCGAGTTAAATAAGCGGCTTCACGCATGTAATCAGCTTCTTGATGGAGTTGCTGACGCCCTTCCTCAATAATCGGCTTTATATCAAGCGATGACGGCACTAGGCCCGACATTTTTAGAAGCCCTGCGACGTTTTTGATATCGCTATCTATGCTTTCTTTCACGCCAGGATATTGCACTTTGATGGCTACATATTCTCCGCCCCTTAGCTTAGCTTTATGCACTTGCCCGATAGACGCTGCGGCGATAGGGCGATAATCAAATTCCGCAAATTTCATCTGCCAACCCTCCCCCCATTCAGCTTTCAGGACCTTATTAAGTTGAGTTCGCGGCATATGCTGAGCATCAGACCTCAAGCGCGCAAGGATATCGGCAAATTCTCTAGGCAGTAAATCACCACTATCCATGGAAATCATCTGACCAATTTTCATGGCCGCGCCGCGCATATTTGAAAGTTGGCGCGTAAGTTTTCTGGCGTTTGACGGGGTCAGAAATAAATCAGAGACTTTGGGACGTTTACCTAAGCTCAGCTGCTTTGCACCACTCGCCGCCATACTTCCTGTGATACTCACCGCCATACCGCCGAGACCCGCCAATCGAGAAAGCCTCTTTGACGGGACGGGACGTCCAACGTTATTTTTCATATTTTTGGACATCTGATCCTTAGCTATAGAGCTAAAACTTTAAATTCTCAACATGACTGCCTTTACTATCCTCTCGGCCATGTTGAGAAATGCAAATTCTTGGAGAGGCAATAGCTTGAATTTACGAGCTTTATACGAGATAGGAGCGCGGTAGTTTTGCGAAAGTTAATATGGCCCCGCCGCTTCTGACATTATCCAACATCCATTTAACATTTGGTACAACCCCTTTACTCGAAGGGGCTGACCTGACTGTTATGCCGCGCGAGCGGCTTTGCCTTGTGGGGCGTAATGGCTCTGGAAAGTCAACCTTGCTGAAAATTGCAGCCGGTATGGTCGAGCAAGATAAAGGTGAGCGATTTCTAAAGCCTGGCATTACAATGCGCTACCTCCCACAAGAGCCTGACCTCTCAGCGTATAAAACCTCACGCGAATATGTTGAGGATGGTCTTGTTGGGGCAGATGATGGATTTCGAATTCCCTATTTAATGGATGCCTTAGGCCTCACGGGGAATGAAGACCCGGCTGTAATGTCTGGCGGAGAGCAGCGCCGCGCCGCTCTCGCCAGAACTCTCGCACCCTCACCTGATATCTTAATGCTTGACGAACCTACAAACCATTTGGACTTGCCAGCTATTGAATGGCTTGAGGGTGAGCTTAAACAGATGAGCTCGGCTATTTTGCTCATCTCGCATGACCGGCGTTTTCTAGAGAATTTGTCGCGCAAAACCCTTTGGATGGATCGCGGCGAAACGCGCCTGCTTGAAAAAAGCTTTGATCACTTCGAGGACTGGCGTGATGAATTTCTCGAACAAGAAGAACTTGACCGCCATAAGCTGGAACGCAAAATTCACCGTGAGCAACATTGGGTTGTCCACGGAGTCTCTGGCCGCCGCAAACGCAATGTAAAACGCCTGAAAGATTTAGGCGCTCTGCGCCAGCAAGTGCGCGACCAAAAGCAAGTTGTCGGCGGCGCAAATATTTCTGTTACGGAAGGCCAGAAATCTGGAAAATCCGTCGCAAGACTTGAAAGTGTTAGTAAAACCTTTGATGGCAAAATGATTATCGACGATTTTTCCATCAAGATTACGCGCGGCGAGCGCATTGGCATTGTGGGACCTAATGGCTCTGGCAAAACAACTCTTCTAAAGCTGTTAATGGGCGAAATTGAGCCAGATGATGGCCGTGTTGAACTTGGCGTGAACCTTGAACCGCTTGTTGTTGACCAGAAACGAGAGAGCCTCAATCCCGAATGGACATTGTCCGAAGCTATGACAGATAATGGCGGCGATAAGGTTATGGTTGGCGACCGTTCCGTACACGTTATCCGCTATATGAAGGACTTTCTCTTTCTGCCTGAGCAGGCGCGGACACCTCTTCATGCCTTGTCCGGCGGAGAGCGCGGCAGGCTTCAACTGGCGCGCGGGCTGCGCTTGCCGAGTAATTTCCTCGTTCTGGATGAACCGACGAATGATTTGGATTTGGAAACGCTGGACCTTTTGCAAGAACTTGTTGCAGATTATAACGGCACCGTGGTTGTGGTCTCTCATGATCGGGACTTCCTAGACCGCACCGTTACCCGCACCATTGGCTTTGAGGGCGATGCAAAGTGGCAGAGCTATGCGGGCGGTTATACGGATATGATAAATCAGCGCGGCCATGGCGTTCAGCAGCGCAAAAAGGCTGAAAAAAGCCCCAAAGGTAAAACCACAAGCACGGCTACAGCAACAGCCTCGCAAAAAAACAAATTATCTTACAAGCACAAATTCCGTCTGGAGCAATTGCCAGATGAAATAGCTAAGCATGAAGCCGACATAAAAGAGATTGAAGCCATTTTGGCCGATGCTAACTTATTCGCGTCAGATCCTGATAAATTCAATAAAGCAATATCAGATCTGGATGTTGTAAAAACTAAACTCGAATCTTGCGAAGAAGAATGGCTAGAGCTTGAAATGATGAAAGAAGATGCGGGTTAATTACTCAACCAATCGCGCGCCATCCTCAGTACGGGGCATAATGGGGGGCAGACCTGCGCGTTGATGATCGACTGACACATTAATGATAGGGCTACCGTAAAAGTCAGCATTATACGCGATGAATGACGTTGCAGGCGCATTCGAACCGAAAACAGAAACGCCCTGAACCTCTACAGTTTGCGTTGGAAAATAGACCGTGCCGGTCACATTCAACTCACCTCCGCTTGCCAATGAATTTATGCCATTTGGAAATGTGCCGGCGTCCGCCGCATTATGCACAGTATCTTGGAAGAACACCAAGCCCGCTAAGGCGCCTGTGGCCGGGGCTTTAGCATTGAGGCGGGCACCACTCTGGATATTCAGAGTCGAACTTTCCCCTTTCATAATAAAGGTAACGCCATTTGCGGTGGACTCCGCAGCATTTCTAAAGATGAGCGGGCCGTCCAATATAATATGATTTCCGGGCAGGAAGTCGACATTCGTCCCATCCACAGTCAGGCCCCCGCAATAGGTTCCCGGCGGAAGCGAAACATTACTGCCTGTTAGATTTTCCACGACACCGTCCCCGCCGCCATCACCTCCGCCCAGTTGCTGCGTGACTTGCGTGGCGCCCCCTCCGCCTGAGCCAGTTGCCGTGCGGATATCCCGGATACTGCCAAGGTTGACACAGGGCCCTGCAGCGGGCGCTCTGTGGTTTGCATAGGGATCGGCGACCGGAGCACAGTCTCCTTTAGCATAGGGTTGGAAATTTCCCGAGGCGCCGCCACTAGCGCAAAAGTTTTTGGCGATAGGTGTTATTCCGCGTATGGACCAAATCGCCTCGGGATCTGTGGAATTTGCATGAACAGAACAACTCGGCGCATTAAATTTCACACGACCACGGAAGGATATCCGCGAGTCACCATCCGGTGCCAAGGATAAGACGCAGATGACATTTTCCGAGGTTTGCTCAGCGGCACTTTTTTCGTAAATCTCTACCCCATCAATGCCGAGAGTCGCCGCGACAGTCACAGGCGCGACGCCAAAGGCCGACATTTCCACGCGATTATCATAGGCTTTGGGTTTCAAATCGAACTTTATCTTGCCGCTGTAATTTTTTGTGAAATGTGTTGTCGTGTAAGCTTCTTTCTCACTCAGCGAGAGGGAATTATTATTGATAGCGGCAATAACGGCGGCGTCTAAGGCGGCCTTTACATTTACTTTTTCAGCGCCCGCAGCTGAATAAT
>JAHDDT010000056.1 GCA_020629195.1 Hellea sp. | reverse complement strand
GTCTGGGCCAGGGGTAAAAGCCATCATCATAATGCAGAGGCTGCGCCGCCTCACCGGGGCGAATATTGATCACCTGTAATTGAGAGAGCAGATAATTGGGCTCAAATATTTTATCGAGCAGCCCAAGGATAAGCGGATGCTCCACCATGGGATTGGCAATATCCGTCTCGGCCATCATCGTATAGAGCCGCTGCGTCGCCAGCCCCTCAAAATTATTCCGTCCCGCCTCATGCTTAAACCGCGGCCGGACGTCGGCTTTAAGCGCATCCATGGCTTCTTCGGTAAAGAGTTTTTCGATGATGATGTAACCATCGCGGTTGAGCTGCGCCATTGCGTCCGTGATTATGGCCGGGTCGATAACCTGTTGGGAGCCTGCCGTTGATTTATAGCGGCCCGCGAGATCGGCTGTGGTGATGGTAGCGGATGTTATGGTGGGTGGAGTCATAGATTAAATCGTTTAATCATACGCCTTATAAGGCTACGAGATGATATTTCTTTACACAAATGCTCCATAGAATAATCCTCAGGACCCAGCTTTAAATAAACACGTTTAGCGCCTAAGTTCTCTATAAAGGGAGCAAATGAAGCAGGGTTTATTTTGGCTTCATCATATATCTCATCTTCTGAACCGCTTACGACAAAATGAAGTAAAACTATCGGCCGCGAAGGCACAAAACCTATCTGCTTCATTACTTCCGCAAGACAATGATTAACCAATAGAACTGCAGCCTGACTGTTATCTACATATCCCTGTTTTCCAAAAAACGGCCAAACTATCCCTTTTCTTTTTTCTTTCAACGCTAAATCATTTCCAACCGATTGAGTGATTAACCTGCCCCTAATCTCCTTTGCAATGATGAAAGGCATTGATTTAAAGTATTTTTTTGAAACGTAATCTGTAGCCAATATTTCTGACTCAGTAACTTTCACATAAACTATATGAGGTTGGAAAAATCTCATTCTAGACAACAATACTAGCAACCAACGCCCGCAATTCCCGCTCAACCGCATCCAGCACCGCTTCATCCCTTCCCCGCGCAACGAAATTCACGCCGCGTAGATCTGCATTGAAGAACGGATAACTGCCTATGCTCACCCCTGCATGGGCTTTTTCAATCTCGGCCAGCCCTGCGGCGGCGTCACCCTCGCCTATGCCCTCGGCGGTGACAGTACGGGAGTAGACTTTGGCCCCGCCTTTGATGCGGTGCTCTATATCGGGGAGCATTCCGCGCATGATGGAGGGCACGCCCGCCATAGTGAAAACATTGTTGGTTTGAAAGCCGGGAGCTTGGCTGACGGGGTTTTTAATCAGGCTCGCCCCATCCGGGATACGGGCCATGCGGCGGCGGGCGGTGTTAAGCTCTGAGAGCTCATAACGCTCGCGGAGCATTTCAATCGCATCTTCGCGCTCAGATATGCCGAGGCCAAAAGCGTTTGCGATGCAATCCGCCGTAATGTCATCATGGGTCGGACCAATGCCGCCTGTGGTGAAGACATAGTCGAAACGGTCTGAGAAACTTCGCACTGTCTCGCTAATAACGTCAGCATCATCCGCCACAATCCGCGCCTCACCTACTTGCACGCCCAGTGGTTCAAGCCATTTTGCTATTGTGCTTAGGTTAGTATCCTGGGTACGGCCTGAGAGGAGCTCATCGCCGATGAGGATAACACCTGCTGTCACGGTTTTTTGGGTCATGATAGTCCGATAGCGGTTTCGCGCATGAACTCAAAGCTCAAATCCGAGAATGAATGAAACATAAATGAACGTCATGTGAAGAATGGTGTCAGAAAGCTTTCAGGCACACCCCGTCATATTCAAACTTATCAGCCAAGCGATATGATTCGCCGGCCAATTATGGAGGACGTTATGCGTTTCAATCATTTTGTTAAACTATCAGGGGCTTTACTTCTAACGACAGGACTTGCTGGAACAGCAGCGGCGCAAAGTTACAGCACATCTCATTCGGGTTATAATGCGCATGAAGCCTGTAAATCTTCTGAGGATCGCAGGCAAATCATCGGAGGCGGTATTGGCGCTGTTGCCGGAGCCGTGATTGGATCACAAGTTTCAGGTAGTGGTGCCCGCACAGAAGGCTCCGTCATTGGCGGCGTATTGGGCGGCCTTGCGGGCGCTGGCATTGCGGATAAATCGATCGATTGCGACCCTGTCTATTCGAGCGGATATCCTACGTCTTCCAGCACAACGCATTCATCAACGACTTACGGCACGGCAAGTTCGGGTTCATATTCAAGCACATATCATCAGCCGACAAGCTATCAGACAACGACTTATGAGCCTCGCACGACGATCTCTGACCATCCCGTCTATTCTGACCCGACCTATGGCGCTCAAACAGGTTATACAACACAAACTGTCTCGCAGCCCGTTTACAGTCAGCCGACTTACACGCAGCCGAGCTATCAAACGGCCAGTTACAGTCAGCCAACATATTCAAGCTCGACAACGCGTTATGTAAGCTCTGCTCCGACGACGACATATGTTCAACCGACGACTTACGTGCAGCCGACAACAACCTATGTGTCGCGCCCCACGACGACATATGTTCAGCCAGCTAGGCCTTATGTGCGCTCACGCCGTGCGGCCAGACGTCATGGTGCCCACCACCACGGACGCTTCGCCTGCTCTAGTCACCACTAGGCTACTTTTACAGTAGTAATTCTCTCATAGCCGCCTTATGTAGGCGGCTATGAATTATATTGATGCCAAAGACGCCGAAGATATTCGTGACGGCGCGATAAAACTTCACAGCCCTGCTGATTTCGAGGGCATGCGAAAAGCGGGCCGCCTCGCCGCTGAATGTCTTGACATGCTTGTGCCATTAGCAAAGCCGGGCGTCAGTACAGAAGAGCTCGACAAAGCCGCTTTTGAATTTGTTGTTGATAATGGCGCCGTGCCAGCCTGTCTCGGTTATCGCGGCTATCAACACACGGTCTGCACCTCTATCAATCATGTGGTCTGCCACGGCATTCCCAATCCTAAACCTCTCAAAAATGGCGACATCGTCAATATTGATGTTACGGTCATTGTCGATGGCTGGCATGGCGATACGTCCCGCATGTATCCAATTGGCGAGATTAACCGCCGTGCGGAACGCCTTATCGACATCACCTATGACAGCCTGATGCTGGGCCTTGACGCAGTAAAGCCTGGCAACACGACGGGCGATATCGGACATGCCATTCAGAAATTTGCAGAGGGCGAACGCTGTTCTGTTGTTCAAGACTTTTGCGGCCATGGTCTTGGAAAGCTGTTCCACGACGCGCCGAACATTTTGCATTTTGGCCGACCCGGCGAAGGCGAAGTCCTTCGCGAAGGTATGTTTTTCACCGTAGAACCCATGATAAATCTGGGCCGCCCAGATGTAAAAATTCTTAGTGATGGATGGACGGCTGTCACGCGCGACAAGAAACTCACCGCGCAATTCGAGCATTCTATCGGCGTGACCAAGGATGGCTGTGAAATTTTCACAAGCTCACCCAAAGGTCTCCATAAGCCGCCTTATGTGTAAAGCCTGATATGGCCTCCGCAAAACCAAAGCCGCATTATCACGGCCATCGTGACCGCCTACGCGAGAGGTTTGCCAAAGGCGGCCCTGACGCTCTGGCCGATTATGAGCTACTTGAGCTTTATCTCTTTAACTCTATCCGCCAAGGGGACGTTAAACCCACCGCGAAAGCCCTTATTGCGAAATTTGGGAGTTTTGCCGAAGCTGTCTCTGCGCCCGTTGAACGCCTCGTCGAAGTAAAAGGCGTGGGCCCAAAAACCGCGCTCGACCTTCAAATCATCAAAGCCGCCGCAACCAAGCTCGGCCAAGAAAGTATTTTAGGCCGCCCTGTCCTGTCCTCTTGGACCGCTCTGCTCGATTATTGCCGCAGCGCGATGCAATTTGAAGGCACTGAACAATTTCGCGTCCTATTCTTAGACCGCAAAAACCGCCTTATCGCTGATGAAGTCTTAGGCCGCGGCACGATTGACCGCGCCCCCGTCTATCCGCGCGAAATTATCAAGCGGGCCTTAGAGCTTGAAAGCACGGCGCTTATATTGACCCACAACCATCCGAGCGGCGACCCAACGCCCAGTCAATCAGATATCGACATCACAAAAGAAATCGTGCAAGCGTGTAGAGCAATCAGAGTGTCGGTACATGATCACCTGATTATAGGGCGGGAAAACATCGCCTCATTTAAAACACTCGGCCTGATGTAATCGGCTTTATTAGGGGAAGAACTATGAGTAAGACCATTGGCGGAGCACCCAAAGCCGCAAGTAATCGTTCTTTCATCTTATTTTTGCTGACATTGGTTTACGGCTTTAACTTTATTGATCGTCAGATTGTCGGCATTCTTGCGCCTTGGATTCAAGCGGATTTAGACCTAACCAATACACAGCTTGGTTTATTGGTTGGCTTAGCCTTTGCGGCCTTTTACACAATTATGGGTATTCCGCTGGCGTTCCTTGCAGACCGCATGAACCGCGTAACTTTGCTGTCATTAGCTTTAGCCGTCTGGAGTGGATTTACGGCTCTAACGGGGCTCGCGCAGAACTTTGTGCATATTGCCTTGGCCCGCGTAGGGGTTGGAATTGGTGAAGCCGGCGGCAGCCCGCCCTCTCATTCAATGATTTCAGACTTCTATGCCAAAGAAGAACGCGCAGGCGCATTAGGGTTTTACTCCCTCGGTATTCCAGTGGGTATTATGGCAGCCTATTTCCTAACTGCCGCTTTAATGGGCGCAGATGCAAGCACCGTAAATTGGCGGCGAATATTCATTACATTAGGTGTTTTCGGTATCGTTTTGGCTCTTGTTGTTAAGCTTATCATCAAAGAACCTGTGCGCGGCGCGATGGAAACAGGCGTGAAATCACCGTCAGGTTATATTCCTTTGGGGCAATCCTTTAGAGAGGCTAACCTTCCACCCCGCTTAGCCTTATTTGGCGGACTATTAGCCTTGCAGATAGGCGCGTTAGCGATGGGGCAATTGTCTGTCGTCTTTGCTATTCCCTTTATTATCTTCACAGTGACGATGTTCCTTCTTAGCCTACAGCCAGGCGTCATGACTATTCTTTCTATTAAGTCTTGGTGGTGGATGGCTCTCGGTATCGCCTTTGCCAGTTTTGCCAGTTACGCAATCTCAGGGTTTCAAACAAAATTCCTACGCTTGCTAGACCCTGACTTTAGTCCACGCACATTCATTATATGGATCGGCATCATCAATGGCACATTCTACGTTGCTGGTACTTATTTCGGCGCAAAGCTTGTTGACTGGAGAGCCAAAGCAGACATCCGTGCTTATGGGACCATACCCGCCATTTCAATTCTGCTCGCGCTACCGCTTGCTTTGGCAGCGTTTTGGGCTCCTACAATTGTGATGCATCTAGTTATCGGCGCGGCCCTGCAGCTCTGCCTCGGCGTTTATCTTGGGCCAAGCTTTGCCATAGCCCAGACACTTGCGCCTATTAAATTACGGGCCATGTCCACGGCGCTCTTCTTCTTTGTCCTCAACATGATTGCATTAGGCGGAGGCCCTACATTTGCAGGCGCTATGATTGACGTCTTTCTTGGACAAGGACAGAACGAACTCGAAGCCACGCGCCTTGCCATGTACGTAACATTTGGAGCCTATGTTTTGGCCTTCATATTCTACATGTTCGTCAGAATCACGCTTCCAAAAGATTGGGCTGCAGCTGAGGCACGTAATGAAGCAAGCTAAGGCTTGACCTCTGCCCTTCCCTTTAGTCTAAGGCGCTCAAACATATATAGGTGAGTCCATTATGATTGAGCGCTATGCCCGCAAGGAAATGACCGAAATTTGGTCTGCGGCCACGAAGTACCGGATTTGGTTTGAGATTGAAGCTCATGGCTGTGACGCATTGGCTGACCTAGGTGTCATTCCAAAGGAAGCCGCGAAGAACATCTGGGAACGCGGCGGCTCCGCTGAATTTGATGTTGCCAAAATCGACGAAATTGAGCGTGAAGTTAAGCATGATGTCATTGCTTTCCTCACCCATCTCGCCACATTTATTGGCGAAGATGCGCGCTTTGTACATCAAGGCTTCACCAGCTCCGATATTCTCGACACAACCCTATCCGTACAGCTTGCCCGCGCTACAGATCTGCTCCTTATCGGTATGGACCGCGTTTTAGCCGCGCTTGAGAAACGCGCTAAGGAACATAAGAATACAATTACGATTGGCCGCAGCCACGCGATCCATGCTGAGCCTACGACTTTCGGGGTTAAGCTTGCACGTTTCCATGCAGAGTTTGCCCGCGGCCGAGAGCGTCTCGTCGCCGCCCGTAAAGAAATCGCTGTCTGCGCTATCTCAGGCGCGATTGGCACCTTTGCCAATATTGACCCTGCCGTGGAAGAGCATGTCGCAAAAGAAATGGGTCTTGCGATTGAGCCTGTGTCGTCGCAAATTATCCCGCGCGACCGTCATGCCGCCTATTTTGCGTCGCTAGGCGTTGTTGCCTCCTCTATTGAGAACATCGCAGTTGAAATTCGTCACCTGCAACGCACGGAAGTTCTGGAAGCCGAAGAGTTTTTCTCAAAAGGCCAAAAAGGCTCTTCCGCCATGCCGCATAAGCGTAACCCTGTATTGACGGAAAATCTCACAGGATTAGCTCGCCTCGTGCGGATGAGCGTCATGCCCGCTATGGAAAATGTCGCTCTTTGGCATGAGCGCGATATTTCTCACAGCTCAGTTGAGCGCGGCATTGGCCCTGATACAACTGTACATCTGGACTTTGCACTACACCGGCTCGCAGGCGTGATTGAGAACCTCGTCGTCTATCCAGAAAAAATGAAAGCCAATATGGACCGTCTTGGCGGCCTCCATAATAGCCAACGTTTCCTCCTTGCCCTCACCCAAGCTGGCGAGCAGCGCGAGAGCGCCTATCGCCTTGTACAGCGCAATGCAATGCAGGTCTGGGAAATGTTCCGCACTCAAGGCGATGCGGGTGAAGGTGCATTCTTAAATTTAATACTCAAAGACAATGACGTGATGGCCTTACTTAGCGAAGACCAAGTCCGCAGCATGTTTGATGACGAGTATCACCTCAAACACGTCGACACCATTTTCAATCGCGTATTCAAGTAAACACCACTTATAACGACCTTTCTTACCTTCCTGTAACGCTATCGTCAGGAACATGGTTTACAGCATATTAATTTAGCCTGCATCGCCTTGGCTAATTTTATGCTTTCTTAACTGCGTGGGCTAAAATACACTTTTTTGAATTTTATTTTTTCTAATAATTTCAATAAGTAAGCTCAAAAATTAACGATTTTAGAAAGCATTGTAAACACTCCCCTAACGCCGTGTTTGCCGTTAATTTACCAATTCACTCTAGAACTCGCATCATAACAAAACAGGACGTGGACCACCACGCCACCTTTAAAATATTGAACTTCTAGAGAATAGGACATACCCATGAAGAAACTTACTGCCCTCATTTCAGGTCTTGCTATCACGGCTGCCTTTGGATCATCAGCATTTGCAACAGATGTATACGTTGTAAACTTTCGCAATGCACAGGACGTGAAAAGCCAACAGCTTGACGGACAGCTCGCATCTGCCCTCGCAATTTCTGGCGTAAGCGCTGAGGAAGTCGTCATCGACACATCTACGGCTGCTAAATGGGAAAAAGGCGCGCATGAAGCTTTTGATCGTGACATCGTCCCTGTTTTCAATCAGTGGGTAGGTCTTCCAGGCTTCGCAGCCGTTGTTGACGCTAAGTCAAAGCGCGTTATCGGATGTGTAAACAGCTCATTTGACGCTAACGAAATGGCCCGCGAAATTCGCAAAATGGCGTCCAAGGCTCAGGGTTCTGCTTACATGTCAAACGCATCTGTAGGCGCAAAAACAACGCGTTGCCCTGCAGCGCACAATGTTGACCCAGCTGGCCTCTAAGCCGAGACGAGATAACTGCAGAAGGCCCGGACAATGTTCCGGGCTTTTTCATGCCTAACACACGCTTCACAAAGACGTGTTTCTCTGAACTGTAATTTTTAGGTGCAGAGGCAGACAAAATGAAAATAATAAAAGTCCAACGGAGATACGTAAGATGAAAAAATTGCTTAAAACAGCAATAGCCGCAACGGCCCTCACTCTGGGCCTAGGATCCACAGCCAATAGCATGGGAAACACGCCTGATCTTTATGTTGTGATGTTCCGCGCGGATTGGTGCGCCCCTTGTAAGATTGTCGAACCTGCATTGGGACAAGCCCTTCAAACTCTCAATGATCCTAGCATAGAATATGTCAATATCGACATCTCTCGTGGGAATGGTGATCTAAACGCTCACACAGTTTTTGATCGCGGCCTTGTTAAACAGTATAATAGCTGGATGGGTGTCACGGGTTTCGCCGCTATCATTGACGGCGATACGAAACGCACATTAGGCTGTGTAAATATGACCTATGATACGCAAAGTATGGCGATGCATATTAAGAACTTAAAGACTTATGCTGTTGCTAATGCCGAGAGCTTTGACATTACCTGCCCAGAGCCAAATACACCGATTTAGATTACGCCTCTATCCGAAACCGACTAGCGGTTTCGGCACTCCGTTGCAATCAATCCCTCGGATTGATTGCGGACACTACGTGCCATAAACCTCTTCACGAGCAGCCTTTAGGCATTCAGCCATTTTATCGCGAATGGCTTGGTCGGACAGCTCGGAATTGGCGGCATTGAGATCTTTTTTAAGTTTACGGAATACATCATCGTCGCCCGCCTCTTCCATATCCGCCATGATAACTTCAAGAGCATATTTTTCTGGGTCTTTTCCAACAAACTCAGCGGCCCAAATACCTAAGGCTTTATTACGCTTAGCCTCAGCTTTAAACTCTTTGGCTGCGTCCATAACAAATTTTGTCTCAGCAACATCTTTTCGTTCGTCAAATCCTGACATTTTTAGATCCTTTTTGAATTTCATTCGCTTAATATGTATGAAGTTGAGGCCTTTAAAACAAGATAGAAATCCCCAATTTTCCTGCCCAAGTAACATTGCCGCATAGGTCCTTTTGGGTTAAGGCACGGCTTTAGTAGCGTCGTGCGAGTCGCGGCAATGGAGAGGGCCCTTATGAGCCGCCGCAAACAAATCTACGAAGGCAAAGCCAAAATCCTCTATGAAGGGCCTGAGCCGGGAACACTCGTGCAATATTTTAAAGATGATGCCACAGCTTTTAATGCCCAAAAGAAAGCTACACTTGATGGAAAAGGCGTCCTAAATAACCGTATCTCAGAATTCGTGATGATACGATTAGGTGAAATCGGAATACCCACACATTTCATCAAGCGCCTCAACATGCGCGAACAGCTTATTAAAAAAGTAGAAATCATTCCGCTTGAAGTCATTTGCCGTAACGTTGCGGCAGGAACTATGTCTAAACGTCTCGGTATTGAAGAAGGCGAGAAGTTACCACGCTCAATCGTAGAATTTTGCCTCAAGCGCGATGATTTAGGCGACCCTCTTATTGCCGAAGAACATATCCACGCTTTTGGCTGGGCCACGCATGCTGAGCTTGATGAAATGATAGCTATGACTCTGCGCATAAATGATTACTTGCAAGGTATGTTCGCGGGAATTGGGATTAACTTAATTGATTTCAAAATAGAATTTGGCCGCTTAGCGACTGAAAACGGCGACCATCAAGTCATTTTAGCTGATGAAATCAGTCCAGATAGCTGCCGCTTATGGGACCGCGAAACGAACAAAAAGCTCGACAAAGATCGTTTCCGCCGAGACCTCGGTGACGTGACCGAAGCTTACACCGAAGTTGCGACACGTCTTGGCATTCTTCAATCTAATCCGCCGCAAGGCAAACCCACCCTTTCAGTCGTTTCAAACGACGAATAGAGAGACGTCCTATGAAAGCCATTATCCATGTCGGCCTCAAGCCCGGCGTTTTAGATCCGCAAGGCCGCGCAATTTCCCGCTCTTTAAATGATCTCGGCTTCGAAGAAGTCGCGGCAGCACGCCAAGGAAAAGTCATTGAACTTGATCTTACAGGAGATGACAGCACGGCGGCTAAGGCCAGAGTGACGGAAATGTGTGAGAAGCTTCTCGCAAATACGGTAATTGAGAGTTACCGCGTCGAAATCGAGGACTAGGCTATGAAAACAGCCGTCATCACTTTCCCGGCCTCAAACTGTAACCGCGATGCTGCCGTAGCACTTGAGAAGGTTACAGGCGTAAAACCGGAAATGGTCTGGCACCGTGAAAGCGAATTACCCTCAGGAATTAAGTTTGTTGTTCTCCCCGGCGGCTTTTCTTATGGTGATTATTTACGCTGCGGCGCAATGGCATCACGCTCTCCAATCGTGAAAGATCTGGTTGAGAAAGCGAATAAAGGCTTAGCTATAGCTGGGTTTTGCAATGGTTTTCAGGTCCTGACAGAGGCAGGGTTGCTCCCTGGCGCTTTAATGCGGAATAGAGGTCTTAAATTTGTCTGCCGTCCAGAGAAATTAAATATCACAAATAGCAATTCTCGGTACACGTCAAAATATGGAGACGTTACAGAGGTTACATACCCTGTCGCGCATCATGATGGTAATTACTATGCCGATGATGACACGTTAAATAAACTTGAAAAACAAGGACAAGTCATCTTCCGCTACGCCAATAACCCCAATGGGTCCGCGCGGGACATAGCAGGTATATGCAACGAAGCAGGAAACGTCTTTGGCATGATGCCTCACCCTGAACGCGCCATTGACCCCTTACATGGCGGGACTGACGGGCTCGGCCTTTTCAAATCTATCATTGAGTCGATCTGATGAACATTAAGACGAAGATTACGCCTGAAATCGTGGCCGAGCATGGCCTGTCAGCCGAAGAATATGACATTATTCTGGATCGTCTTGGACGCGAGCCAAATATCAATGAACTCGGTATATTTTCAGTGATGTGGTCAGAGCACTGCTCTTATAAATCCTCACGTCGTCATCTAGGGAAATTCCTCACCAAGGGAGACCGCGTAATCCAAGGACCCGGCGAAAATGCGGGTGTTATAGACATTGACGATGGCGACGCCATCATCTTCAAGATGGAATCCCATAACCACCCCTCATTTATCGAACCCTATCAAGGCGCCGCCACAGGCGTTGGAGGCATCATGCGAGATGTCTTTACAATGGGCGCGCGGCCTATTGCCCTAATGAACGCACTGCGTTTTGGCGAGCCAACACATTGGAAGACCAAGCAACTTGTAAACGGCGTTGTCGCAGGTATTGGCGGTTACGGGAACTGCGTGGGCGTCCCAACGGTGGGTGGTGAAACCAATTTTCACAAAGGCTATAATGGTAACATTCTTGTCAATGCGATGTGTGTCGGCCTCGCTGATGCAGATAATGTGTTTTATTCGGCTGCTAAAGGCGTCGGCAATCCGATCTTCTATGTGGGCTCTAAAACGGGACGGGACGGCATTCACGGAGCGACAATGGCCTCTGCTGAATTTGATGATGATAGCGAGGAAAAGCGCCCAACCGTCCAAGTGGGTGACCCCTTCACCGAGAAGCTCCTCATCGAAGCATGTTTAGAACTTATGGCCACTGATGCCATTATCGCTATTCAAGATATGGGCGCCGCTGGCCTGACCTCTTCATCAATTGAAATGGCGGATAAAGGCGGCGTTGGCATATCACTCAACCTCGACAAAGTCCCTCAGCGTGAGGAAAACATGACGCCATACGAGATGATGCTGTCTGAGTCTCAAGAACGCATGTTGATGGTTATACAGCCTGGCAAGGAAAAACTTGCCTACGAAATTTTCGAGAAATGGGAATTGGACGTCGCCAAGATCGGTAAAACTACAGATACAGGCCGTCTCGTCCTGCGTCATAACCGTAAAAAAGTCTGCGACATCCCTATAGCGCCTTTGGCAGATGACGCGCCTAACCTTGATCGACCTTATGAAATTCCAGCCTCGCTACCCGTTATAGATGCCTCTGATGTCCATGAGACACAAGACTATGACGACGCGCTCGTCCGTATCATGAGTTCTCCTGATATTGCGTCTAAACGTTGGATATGGGAGCAATATGATCGTCATGTTATGGCTGATACAGTCGATAGTAGTCAAAGCGGAGGAGATGCGGCGATCGTGCGCATTCATGGTAAAAACAAAGCCGTCGCGATTTCTACGGATTGCACTCCCCGTTATGTTCAAGCTGATCCCTATATGGGCGGTAAACAATGCGTGGCTGAGACATGGCGAAATCTGACCTGTGTCGGTGCTGACCCTATTGCGATCACTGACTGCTTGAATTTTGGCAACCCAGAACGTCCTGAGATTATGGGACAATTTGTCGGCGCGATTGAAGGCATGAATGAGGCTTGCCGCGCTTTTGATTACCCTGTCGTTTCGGGTAATGTTTCACTTTATAATGAAACAAACGGTGTTGCCATTCCGCCTACTCCCGCAGTTGGGGGCGTCGGGCTAATTCCAGATCTTGACTATTTTACGACACTCACAGGTGCAAAAGACGGCGATACTTTGGTATTAATCGGTGATACGCAAGGCTGGCTTGGCTCATCCATTTATTTAAGAGAAATCCTACGCCGCGAAGAAGGAGCTCCGCCGCCTGTTGACCTTGAAGCTGAGAAACGAAATGGTGACTATGTGCGCAAACTCATTCGCAATAAGCGCGTCAATGCCGTTCATGATTGTTCAGATGGCGGCCTCGCAGTAGCGGCTTGCGAAATGGCTTTTGCCGGTAATATAGGCTTGCAATTATCCCGCGCTATAGGATGTCCGACACATGCTTGGCTATTCGGCGAGGACCAAGCTAGGTACCTAGTTGCTGTAGAAGAAAACAGTGTGAATCCTGTTATTTCGACAGCCAAAGCCAAAGGCGTCTCTGCGCAAATCGTAGGTAAAGTGGGCGGTGATCGCTTAATGGCGGATGGCGCCTTTGATGTCTCATTGGCTGGTTTGCGTGAGAAACATGAAAGATTCTTACCAGAGTTGATGTCCTGATGGCTATGCGGGGCGAGGATATCGCGGCCATGATTATCGAAGCCATGCCCGATGCAGAGGTCGAAATGATTGATCTTGCCGGTGATAATAACCACTGGAAAGCTATAATTGTCAGCAAAGCGTTCGAAAACATGCCCCGCGTAAAGCAGCACCAGATGGTCTATGCGGCCCTTAAGGGGAAAATGGACGGAGCAGATGGTGAATTACACGCTCTGGCGCTCGAAACGCGCGCGCCTTGAATTATCTTATAATTAAGCGTAATTATCTTAAGATAGATCGCACTTTTCTGCGAACTTAGGTTCCATCAACTTTACACGATTATAGAGACTATATTTATCTTTATTTGGATCAGTCTCAGCCTGCTTTTTCGCAGTGTCAAAATATTCACAAGCCTCTCTGATTTTACCTGATTTCATATTAACATTTGACAGATTCAAAGTACCACTAACATCATTTGCATCCCAATATATTTCTTCATATACAAGTGCCGCATTTCTTCCTGCTGAAGTCACAGATATATCCGATGCTCCATAAATAGACATCATATGGCTCACTGATGTGTAGTCTTCGTCGTTCTGTCTTAAAGCAGCTTCAAAATACTGAATAGATTTTTTCATGTCATCGTTTAATTCATAGATACGTGGTTCGGTATCCTCCAAATCTTCAAATTTCATGTCATGGGATTTATGAAAATAAACATCTCCCATGACGCGTAACTGTTCCAAACCACTTGGCGATTTCTCCAAGGCAGCTTGCGCATATGATAGCGCTTCATCAAACTCTTGAGTATTTATATAATACGTAGCTCTCGCAGCCATTGATTGAGCTGTCTGACCCGCTTCTTTTTCAAAAGAGCTTAATTTTTTTCCATATGAATTTACGGTTCGTTTACTCAAAAATGAACGCTGTCCCAATGCCATTTTCATATTGAGCTGAGGTTTTGTGAGCCTTTTGCGCTTAACATTGACTGCCATAAATTCAGCTTTGGGCTGAAATTGTTGCACTTTAAATTTATCATTCTCAAAATACTCTTTGGCGTCCTCATGAAAGTCTTGTGGAGATATTCCAAATCCCTCCTCAAAAGCCTTGATAGGTTCCACACCAGAGTTTACTAGATCAAGATACGGGCCCAACCTGCTAGATAGTTCTTTATTGGAGTGTAAATAATGCACATAAAGCCAACTTTGTGCATAAAACTGGTTTAACATCACACCACGTTTTCGTCCTTTGTCGGCAAAGGGATAGACACGAATAGCACTAATCACGTCTTCAACATCAACCCATTTGGGACCACCCCGCATTAAACCCCTGGCATGCTTTGCAGCTGCTCGTCCAACCTGCAGGGTACCATCTCGCAGTGTAAAAGTAGAAAGATAATTTGCGAAACCTTCATCATACCATCTTGGGTATGCAGTATCCATATATCCATGTAAAACGTGGTGGCTATACTCGTGTAAAGCGACCTGATTATTAAAGCTATTTTGCTTATTACTTCCCGCAAGCGGAGTCATCATAATTGGTCCATCATATCCCTGTGTATAAACACCCGCGATGCCGCCCATACCTGTAAACTTTCGCAATTCGCTATCATTATCAAAAGCATAGATCGTCAGTTTCTTTTTATCAGCAATTGGTTTGACCCCACCCAAAGTCATAATGAGCCTGCGATAAATCTCCATCTTCTCAACAGTTTCTTTTGCTTGTTTTGGGTTTACATCGCCGTAAAGTATAATGTTTTCGGATTCTGCGACTAATGGATCTGCATAAGCTAGAGAAGCCGAAAGAAATAACGAACTCACACCTAATAAAAACTTTTTCATTTTATAATCCTTATATATTCAATATCATGTGACGAATTATTTCTGACTAGGTCAAGAAAAATTCTCATTATAAGTATATATTTTGGCATAAATACCGAGTTTCATCAGATTAGCCATTGCTATAGGACCTTTGAAAACTTATCTGCAGAACGATTGAAGAAAAGGACTTTGAACATGTCAGCCCAAGACCAAATTAAAAAAACCGTCTCTGAAAACGATGTTGTACTT
>JAHDDT010000002.1 GCA_020629195.1 Hellea sp. | reverse complement strand
GACGTTAAAGCTATTCTTGTCAAAGGACGGGCGTGATAACTCAATGCACATCAAAGCCGACGCTGATATTTATGCCGCAACGCTTGACGGCTCTCAGGTTATCAACTTTGATATCCCACCCAATAACAAAGCCTGGATACAAATGGCACGAGGGTCGCTCAGTGTGAATGGGCAAACACTCCGCCGTGGTGATGGTTTAGCGGTGACTGAGCCAAGGAGATTGGAGTTTGAGAATGGAGACAAAGCTGAATTTTTGCTTTTTGACTTAGAAAAAGTTCTATAGTCATGTGTAAGATTCCTAGGACTGACCGCTTGACTTGACGCAGACTCGCCCTTAATAGCCGCGTCTTGATATATCAGTAGCCTAGAAGCTGCTCTGGAGACTATAATGAAACGTACATTTCAACCATCTGTATTGGTTCGCAAACGCCGTCACGGGTTTCGCTCGCGCATGGCGACTAAGAATGGTCGTGCTATTCTCGCTCGCCGCCGTGCAAAGGGACGTAAGGTTCTGTCAGCTTAGACAGCATCTTAGCGCGTAGAGCGTCATGAAAAAACTTGGAAAACTCGGAGTGCTGAAAAAGCGGTCCGAGTTTTTGTTTGTTCGGGAAGGGCGTTATCAAGCCCGCGGCGGGATTGTTATCCAAGCCCGCGAAAACGCTGAAAGCCGTATGATTCGTGTTGGCTTTACTGCGACAAAAAAAATTGGCAACGCCGTTATTCGTAACCGCGCTAAACGCCGAATGCGCAGTGTTGCGCTCGAAACCCTTCCTTTACTCGGACAAAAAGGGACCGATTACGTCTTCATTGCTCGCAATTCCACAATAACCACCCCATATGACCTTTTAGTCGAGGACTCGCAGAAAGCTCTTTCAAGCCTTGCGCAAATGACTAAGACACATAAAAAAAAGAAACAGAACGGCTGAGCTATGCAAGATCACCACAGCAACGATCAAAAAAATTTCATCATGGCTATGGTGCTCTCCGGCATTGTTTTGTTGGGGTATTGGTTTTTCTTTGGGAAGCCATTGGCTGAGAAAGCGCGCGCTGATGCGCTGAAAGAGAATGCTATTGCTGCACAAATTGAAGCTAACCCGCCGGCCCCCATTCAACCGCGTGATGTTGTACTTTCCAAAAAAAGAGCAGAAGGTCAGCGCATCCAAATTGAAACAGCTTCTCTTAAAGGCTCTTTCAACACTATGGGCGCACGTTTTGACGACATTGAGCTTAAAAACTATAATAAAACACTAGACCCAGATGACGGTAAAGTAATCCTACTAACACCTGAAGGCGCGGATATGGCCGCCTATCTGACGGACAATTGGGTCGGTATGAATGGCGGCTTTGGCCTTGATACAGCATGGTCTCTTGTTTCAGGCACCAAATTAACAGAGAATTCATCAATCACCTTACAAAGTGACGTGAATGGTGTTGTGATCGAACGTACCATTTCCGTCGATGACCGCTATCTGATTACACTCAGCGATAAGCTTACCAATACAGCAGAGGGTGAACGCACGCTGACTCGTAAAGGCCTGTCTCGCCAACATCAACTTCCTGAAGATTTGACAAATTTCTTCGTCATTCAAGAAGGACCGATTTCTGTTGTTGATAATAAATATCATGAGTGGAAATATAAAAAGCTCTCCAAGAAGGAGAGCTGGACAGAAACTGGCGCTGGCGGATGGGTTGGCTTGACAGACAAATACTGGCTCTCAGCGGCCATCGCCCCGCAAGGTCAGAACATCACAGCCTCTTATAGCTACCCTAATATAGACACCAAGAATGTCTATCAGAGCAGCTACACTCTCTCCCCTGTTACTCTTACGCCCGGCGTAACCGTCGAATCTGTTGGACACTTATATGTCGGCGCAAAAGATTGGGGCGTGTTAAAGTCCTACGAAGAGGAAACAGGCATTGTACAAATGACCAGTGCTATAGGTTGGGGTAAGTTTAAAATTTTGGTAAAACCAATCAACTGGTCGCTTTCGAAGCTCGGCAACATGCTCGGCAATTTCGGACTGGGCATCTTGGCTCTTACCTTCATTATCAAACTTCTTATGTTCCCGCTCTTCAACAAGCAATATGAGAGCCAGGCCAAGATGAAAAAGGTTCAGCCCAAAGTCAAAAAGCTTCAAGCACTCTACAAAGATGACCGTATGAAAATGCAGCAAGAGATGATGGGACTTTATAAAAAAGAGGGCGTCAACCCTGCGGCGGGCTGTCTTCCAATTATTCCTACCATCTTTGTCTTCTTCTCACTCTACAAGGCTGTGTTCATCAACATCGATCTACGCCATGAGCCCTTCTTTGGCTGGATCCGAGATCTCTCCGCGAAAGATCCCCTCTCCATTCTTAATGGCTTTGGACTACTACCGTGGGACTCAGTTCCAATCCCCATTCTTGGCTTTTTAGCAATTGGACCACTCGCTATTCTTTACGGCGTTACCATGAGCTTGATGTACACACTCACGCCGCCAGCGGGTGACCCCATGCAAGCTAAAATATTTAAGTTCATGCCTTGGGTCTTTATGTTTATTTTAGCGCCATTTGCGACAGGCCTACTGCTTTATTGGGTCTGGAACAATATCCTGTCTTTCGGACAGCAATATTACATTACGCGTAAGTTCAAGGTTGATACGCCCGTCGATAAGTTCTGGCGTAAAATTACGGGCAAGGAAGAGCCTGCTTCAGAATAAGCATGGATGAGCTTTCCAAAAAAGATGTAGAAGCAGGACGACTCTTATTTGCTCGAGACGTGACCTTTATGCTCAGCGCCGTCAGTCTCGACACATTGCCGCCAGCTCGCTTACCTGAAATTTGCTTTGCTGGACGGTCAAATGTGGGGAAATCAAGCCTGATCAACGCGCTCACAAACCGCAAAGGATTGGCCCGAGCGTCCAATACACCCGGACGAACACGGGAACTAAACTATTTTAATGTGGATGAGCGCCTTTTTGTCGTGGACCTGCCTGGTTATGGTTATGCGAAAGCCTCAAAATCTGACATTGCTCGATGGACGAAACTCACCCGGGAGTTCCTTTTTGGACGGGCTTCTCTGCGGCGTGTCTTTTTGCTTATAGATAGTCGCCACGGCGTCAAGGACAGCGACCTAGAACTGATGGGGATGCTCGACGAAACAGCCGTGACCTACCAGATTGTCATGACAAAAGTTGATAAACTAAAAAAAGGTGAGCTTGAAAAGGTATTTGGCAAAACGCTCAAAGTTATCGCAAGGCGACCTGCCGCTTTCCCGCAAATTATCTGTACATCATCAGAGAAAAAGCGTGGTCTTGATGAGTTGCGCGCCGAAATCGCAACACTCGCTATACAGTAAGAGTAATCGCCAGAATATAAGCACGCTTTTACTATGACAATTTAACTTATCTTTGGCAGATTATTTCTTATAAGATGCAAAACATAATACGGACATCTCATGCTTAAACGGCGTAAAAACGAAACAGGTTGGACCAGCGCACAAACACTCTCTGAAGCCCTACCCTTCATTCAGCGCTATGACGGGCAAACCATTGTGATTAAATTTGGCGGTCACGCCATGGGGAACCCTGAACTGACAACGCAATTTGCAAGAGATGTTGTTCTCTTAAAGCAATTTGGCATACGTCCTGTCATTGTGCATGGCGGAGGACCTCAAATTGGCTCCATGCTCCAAAAACTCAATATTAAATCTGAATTTGTCGATGGGCTACGTGTATCTGACATGGAAACTGTCGGCGTCGCCGAAATGGTCCTTTCAGGCGCAATCAACAAATCGATCGTCCAAGCGATTAATGAGGCAGGTGGGCGTGCTGTTGGCCTTTCAGGGCGGGATGCCAATTTGATCACCGCTAAAGCTAAAGACAAAAAGTTGGGCTTCACAGGTATTCCTGAATCTACAGATACATCTGTTCTTGATGTTTTGGCTGCAGCGGATCCTGGTTTTATTCCAGTTGTATCGCCAATTAGTGGAGGCGTGGACGGTGCGTCCTTTAATGTGAATGCAGATACAGCGGCAGGCGTATTAGCGGGCGCGCTTAAAGCCTCAAGGCTTATGCTTTTGACTGATATTGAAGGCGTAATGGATAAAGATAAGAACCTACTAACGAATCTATCAACGGATGATGCAAAAGGACTGATTGATGACGGCACGGCCCAAGGCGGAATGATACCAAAGCTAACAACGGCAATAGAAGCTGTCGAAGCGGGTGTTGACGCCGTTGTCATTCTGGATGGCCGCCGCGCACATGGCTTGCTCGTTGAGCTCTTCACTGATCAAGGCGCAGGAACTCTTATCGGATGAGAACAGCCCTGCTTATAGCCGCTGCCTTGACGCTGCCTGTCAGTGCATCGGCACAAGAAACCCAGCTGCGTTCTAATTCGGCAGCAGAGGCATCTAATTGGGAAATCTGCAATGAAACGAGCTATATCCTCCGCTTAGCTACAGCCTATATGCGAGGCGGCAAAATAAGCCCTCAGGGTTGGAAAAAAACTCGCCCTGGCGAATGCATAAGCCAATCAGTTCCATTAAATTCGCCTCGCTACGTCTTTGCAGAAAGCGATCCTGTCCATCAAGGCGGCATCCGTGAATGGGCCGGAAATGTGCCGCTTTGCATTTCAAAAAAAGACTTTACGGCTGATGCCAGTAAAAGCTGCCAGTTGCAAAACCTCCAGACACAAAAATATCTGGCCGTGGACCCGTCTGACTCGCAGACAACATTTATCGAACCCGATAACTTTAAGAAAAATGCCGCGACAGCAGGGATGCAACGCTTACTCAAAGATAGTGGCTATAAAATAACCCGTATTGATGGCATGTCGGGACGGCGAACTCTGAGAACAATTGCTACTTTTAAGAAAGACAATGAACTCGACAAAAACATTGGTGATAATGCTCTGATTGATGCGATGGCAAAGACGGCAAAAGCTAGGCAAGATGAAATCGGACTAGAGGTCTGTAATAATAGCTCTGGGAAAATATGGACTGCCGTCGCCACGCGAGATGACGGGGATTGGAAGTCACGTGGATGGTGGACAATTGCACAGGGCGAGTGCTTGCGACCCCTTACAAAAACCCTTCAGGGTACTGACGCACATTATTATGCCTTGGCTGAAAATATTATCACGACTGAAGACGGGCAAGAAGCTGGGCCAGATAAACGTCTGCGTTCCGTCGCGGCGACGCCCGCACAGTTTTGTGTCGCCGAAGCAAAATTTTCAGCTCTCGGCCGCGACTATTGCGCCGAAGCAGGTTATGCTGTTGCAAATTTCCGGCCCCTGCCAACGGACACGGATGGCATTCGCGTTACGCTGACAGACCAAGATTTCGCCGTGCCAAATGCTGTAGGTTTGCGTCAATAATATGACCCGTAATTCTGATCTGTCTCACATAAAGAATTGGATATTTGACCTCGACAACACGCTCTATCGTGCCGATGCTGAGTTTTTTTCTCAAATTGACAAAAAAATTACAGCTTTCATTAGCCGTTATCTTGCACTCCAGCCCAATAAAGCTCGTCTCTTGCAAAAAGAATTTCTAGCGGAATATGGCACATCGCTCTCAGGTATGATGGCCGTTCATGGTATGGATCCCGCGGAATTTCTGGATTATGTCCATGATGTTGATCTGCATATGCTAGAACCGGATCCCAAATTACGGAAATATATCGAAGCATTACCGGGACGAAAATTCATCTTTACGAACGGCTCCAAAGGGCATGCTAAAAATGTAGCAGGGCATTTAAACCTGTATGATTTATTTGATGGAAGTTTTGGCATTGAAGATGTGGATTATGTCCCGAAACCCAAACGCAGCCCCTATATAAAGTTTTGTGATGTCTTTGACATTGACCCCCAAACGGCGATCTTCTTTGAAGATAGCGTAAGAAACCTTGAAGTCCCAAAACATATGGGCATGTCAACAGTTCTCGTGACTTCGAACGAAGATTGGGGCGATGAACCTGAAATCACGCGCCCGGCGGGCTACACAACCAAAGCCGATTGGGTGGATTACATCACAGAAGATTTGACAGCATGGCTTGGCCAAAATAGCTAGGTTCGTCATGACTTGACCCAGACCTATTACTTCGCAAAAGTAAGTTCATGAAAAAAGCGCTTAAATGGGGCCTTGGCCTTTTCCTTGTTTTGTTAATTGCCGCAGTTATTTACGTCTTCGGAATTGCCGTGCCGCAAACTGATGCAAAAATGAACCCGGTTACACCCCACGAACCTTATCCTGTCTCTGAAAGGGCTAAAGCGCTTCACGCAACCCTCCTCGTAGCTGACTTACATAGTGACAGCCTTTTATGGCGGCGCAACCCTGAAAAGAGATGGGACAGGGGCCATGTAGACTTGCCGCGCTTACGCGAAGGCGGCGTTGATATTCAAGTATTTAGCGCAGTCACAAAATCTCCCCGGGGACTGAATTTTGACGGTAATGATGCAGATGCACCTGATGATATAACAATGTTAGCCAAATTACAGCTTTGGCCATTACGCAGCTGGGGCTCCATCTATGAACGTGCCGCTTTCCAAGCTCAGCGCCTTCAAAAAATAGAAGAGCGCAGCAAAAATAATCTCGTCATCGCGCGAAAAAAATCTGACCTTAATCAGCCCGACGGCACGCTCATCGCTTTGCTTCTCACGGAAGGGTCTCATCCGCTAGAAGGCAAGATAGAAAATATTGCTCGTCTCTATGATGAGGGATATCGCGCTATGGGCTTACAGCATTTTTTCGATAATGAATTAGGCGGTTCCATGCATGGACGTTCTCAAGCGGGTCTATCAGAATTTGGGCGCAAGGCTGTTCTTGAAATGGAACGCCGCAATATTATGATCGATGTGGCCCATAGTTCTCGCCAAACCGTACGTGATGTTTTGGCGACAGTGGAAGCCCCTCTCTTCATTTCGCATGGCGGCACCATTAGTGGCTGTCCAAAAACAGCCAATCGTAACCTCCCGGATGATATCCTTCTGCAAATTGCGGAACGTGGCGGTATTTTAGGTATTGGCTATTTTGGCGGTGCTATTTGCGATATTTCGCCTAAAGGCATTGCCAAAGAGATCATCCATGCGGTTGACCTACTCGGCGAAAACTCCGTCGCTCTTGGCTCTGATTATGACGGCACGGTTGAAACAGCCTTAGACACATCTGAGCTCGCCGCTATCACACATGAACTTATGGTCCAAGGCATGGGTGAACAACAGATTCGCAAAGTTATGGGCGAAAATGTAAAACGCTATTTTGCACAAAATCTGCCTGAACAATAAAGCACTGCTATGAGAAACATATCCTTTTTCTTACCGTTAATTTTAGCAGCTTGCTCAAACGCGCCTTCGCCTGTTTTTGATGCGCCGAACACCATTCGCATTATGGAAGCACTATCTGCGGATGATATGAAAGGCCGCCGCACAGGATCAGATGGAAATATCAAGGCGCAGATCTTTCTCAAAAACGAAATGTCCAAGCTCGGTGTCTTTAACGCAACATATGAAACCACCTTTAAAACAAAACCGCGCCCAAATCGTGACGGCGTAATTCCGCCAGATAGCCCTATTTATGATGCCGTGAACCTACACGGACTGATCGATATGGATGATAATGACGCTGGGCCTCTTTTCGTGATTACTGCACATTACGACCATCTAGGAGAGCGGGATGGTAAAATTTATAATGGCGCAGATGATAATGCTTCTGGCTCAGCCGCGCTCTTTGCGATCGCGCAAAGTTTTGCGGATAATGCCCCAAAACATGATGTGCTTTTTATCTGGCTCGACGCCGAAGAGATGGGTCTTCAAGGCGCTAGGCATTATGTTGAAATGTCCAGTTTTGGTGACAGGCCGATCTTTAATTTGAACCTCGACATGATAAGCCAGAGCCAAGTGGGCGAAATCTACGCAAGCGGCTCATATCATACTCCAGCCTTGAAATCATTCGTGACAAAGGCCGCCAAAGGCGTCGATATTAAAGTGTTATTCGGGCATGATCGGCCTGAAGACGGGGCTAATGATTGGACACTGCAATCTGATCATGGCGTTTTTCATCGCGCGGGTGTGCCGTTTCTTTATTTTGGAGTTGAAGATCACCCTCATTATCATCAGCACACAGATGAGTTTTCGACAATTCCAATCCCGTTTTATAAGAGTTCGCTGAAACTGGTCGTCAATACAGCACATGTGCTGGACGAGAACCTCGAAAGCTTGGCCAAAAAGGTATCTCCTTAAAGGACGTCCCCATCAATATTATTTTGCAAGGTATTGACCCGGTCTTTGACGGCCTTTAGCTCAGGATATAATTTATTGGCCTCACGGTAAGCTTCCAGAGCTTCGTCCTGACGGCCAAGCTGCTCGAAGACGTTTCCCATTGTCCAGAGCGCATAAAAATGGCGTGGCTCGTAAATTAGGGCTTGAGCGGCCTCAGTCAAAGCACGGCTTAAATCTTTTTCCTCAAGTGCCAAACGAGATGATCTGGCCCACCCTTCCGCATAATCTGGATTTAAGGTTGTCACATGGTCAAACATACGCCTCGCCAATTTAACATCATTACGTTTCTGCGCCGCTGTGCCGCGCCGTAAAATAAAATTGACCGTATCAGAACCGCTATCAAGCCAGATGGCCCAAATTTCTTCTGCCACTAAATTCGCATCTTCGGCATTAGTTTTCGATTGAAGACGTATGAAAAGCTCATCAAGCCGTGCGATGCGCTCGGCCTCTTCAGTAAGATCAGAATAATCAGGCTTTTCAACCGAAGTGAGGTCATCTTCAGAATCGATAATGGTCTCGGGGATTACTTCAGGTGCAATATCTGGCGTTTCAATGGGAACCGGCGGCTTAATCTCGATAGGTGGTGAACTATCTTGAGCAAAGACTTGGCCAGAACAAGCGAATATCACGGCAAGAGTGAAAGGAATAAACTTCATAATCCCAAACATAATGATGCCTCCAACCTTATCGGGCAAGAGGCATTGTCATTGTAAAACCGCGAAAAACCGCGGCTGTCTAAGAATTAACCTTGGCGCGCCTTAAAACGCGGGTCAGTTTTGTTAATCACATAAAGACGCCCCTTACGACGCACAATTTGGCAGTCACGGTGACGGTTCTTTAGAGATTTCAAAGAGCTACGGACTTTCATCGTCTTGGCCTTATCATAATTGAATTTCGAAGGCGGCCTATAGGGGGCTGGGAGACATAGGTCAAGAGCTTTTGGCGGCCTCTTCTATGCCGTTCTTCATTTACCCCGGCACCCATATTTGGCCTTGGCGCAAGCAAAGCCCTCCCCTATGGTCGCAAAAAATTACTGAAGTCAGAACGGGAACTCTTATGGAAACCTTTGCATCGCTTATGGAAAGCTTGAACAACTTCGTCTGGGGCCCCCCTATGATGGTCTTGTTGCTCGGTGTTGGATTTTTCCTCACTGTCGGATTACGCTTCATATCCCTGACGAAAATTGGATATGGTTTCCGCCAACTTTTTAAAAAGCGTGTAAATGCTGAAGAAGGTGACGTCTCTCCTTTCGCCGCGCTCATGACCGCACTTTCTTCCACAGTCGGAACAGGAAATATTGCTGGCGTCGCGGCTGCCATCGCTATTGGCGGACCTGGCGCCGTGTTTTGGATGTGGGTTACGGCCATTCTTGGTACAGCTACAAAATTTGGCGAAGGCGTACTTGCCGTACGTTACCGCGAAATTGATGCTAATGGGAACCGTGTCGGCGGACCAATGTACTACATTAAAAACGGTCTGGGACCTAAATTTATGTGGCTAGCAGCAGCATTTGCCACATTTGGCATTATCGGCTCTCTCTCCACAGGCAATGCAGTTCAAGCTAACTCTATCGCAGACGCTCTGAAGAGTGCTTATAATTTTGATCCACGAATTGTTGCTTTCATTTTGTCAGCCTTAGTTGCGGGGGTAATCTTTGGCGGCATTAAGCGTATTGGCGCGGTAGCCTCTAAGCTCGTACCCTTCATGGCTGTTATTTACATCGTTGCAGCCCTCATCGTAATTGCTGCGAATATCGGACAAGTCCCAGCAGCTTTCGGCCTCATTTTTCAAGGTGCCTTTGGTCTTCAAGGTGCAGGTACGGGTATAACAATAGGCCTTATGATGCTTGCCATGCAAAAGGGTGTCGCGCGGGGTTTGTTCTCGAACGAAGCCGGCCAGGGTTCTGCCCCGATCGCTCATGCAGCAGCTCAGAATAATGACCCTGTCAATCAAGGCATTATCGCCATGCTAGGCACAATCATCGATACGTTGATTATCTGTACCATCACAGCCTTAGTCATTCTGACCTCCGGCGTTATGACGGCTGACTGTCTGGCTAGCCCCGCCATCCTCGAAATGCTGCAATCTGGTTCAACACCTGAGGGCTGCGAAATTGGCGTTCCGCTTACAGCTGCAGCTTTTGACGCTACACTTATTGGATTCGGAGAACATATCGTTACGATCTGCCTGTGTATCTTTGCCTTCACCACTATCATTGGCTGGAGCTATTACGGAGAACGTTGTGCGGCCTTTATTTTTAAAGAGAGATCAATCCCTGTTTTCCGTGTTTTTTGGGTTTTAGCTGTTTTCGCTTCAACCTTTGCACTGTCTTTCGAAACAGGCGGTGACAACATGGTTGTCGCAACCTTCTGGTTGATTGCCGATAGTTTGACAGGCCTTATGGCTGCGCCAAACCTCATTGCGCTGATCTTGCTCTCACCTGTCGTCTTCAAACTCGCAAAAGAGTATTTTGACAAAGACAAAATCGCGAATGATGGCCTTATCGATCAAGATGATATGTAGCCAAATTTGTGATCTAGATTCAAAGACTGGAAATATCCTAAAATCCCAAAAAAAAGCCCGCTTCAATTGAGCGGGCTTTATCTCATTTAGCTTATTCTCTTGCGATGCGTTAGTGCCAAGTTTTACGCTTACGCTTAGCTTTTTGTCTATATTCATAGTCGCTAACATTACCTGAGCTATGATGCGTCGCTTTATTGTCGTCATAACCACCATAATAGCCGGACCCTGTGACAACGCGCGACCCTGGAACCGTTCCACTAGATGATGTATGCGTACCATAATGATGCGTTTGCCCTGATGTGTAGCCAGACGGGTAAGACGTACTGGAACTCTGGATAGCTGAGGAGTGGCCGCTTGCCGAACTGCTTGAATAATGATGAGTTCCCCCAACACTATATCCTGTAGACGGCGCAGCGTAATCAGCGCTTGATTTAATAGAGCCTGTCCCTGGCGCACAGAGAACACGTCGCCATTCATAGCGTGACGGCGCAACCAAAGTCTTTGTGGCGACCTCAGCGAATTTAGGCGGAACATTCACGACACGTTCTCCGCCGGGGTCAACAACATCTTCAACCATAACCGTACGGTACTCAGCCGGGACAGGGATTTCTTCTACGCCTCCCGGATTAGAGACAACCTGCTTATGAATAGTCTTATATTTAGCGGGAACGCTTTGCCGGCGAACCTGGCCCGGAGACGTCATCACCTTTCGGTTAAATTCAACCTGCTCACCTGGCTCTTCAACAAGGCACCATATTTCACAAGTTGGGCCGCATTTATCGCCGCCGCCCGCAAGATATTGCTGGGTATTGCTGTAACCTTGACCAAAACGTCCACCATCAGCCGTAGAATGGATGGTGTAGCCTTGAGCCGCAAGCTTGCCTGGGTTTCCGCGTTTCCAAACAAGGCGGGGAGCCGATGTTTGAACCGTTTCTGTCACTGTCGAAAATTGCGGCGCTGAAACTGTGAGCTTGTCATAGGCAGGACGCACCAACATTTGCTCGGTCACAGAACGATAGCTTGGCTGAGTGACGCGGTAACGCACGCTGGGTTCTTTAACCATCACGCTTTCCTGGCGCTGCGCGAGTGTTGGCTGAGCCACTTCGACTGTAGAATAGCCCTCTTCAACCAAGACTTGCTCTGAACCCGTTGAATATTGTGCTGGCACCTCTACGCGCGCATAACATTCTCCTGCATTCGAACTCGGGGGCAATAAGTCAGGTGTGTAACCAGGATGTCCCTGTCCACCCGCAAAAGCTGTGGGCGCCAATGTCGTGCCAGCTAATAATATAGCGATCGTTTTAATAGATTTAAGTTTTGTCATGGTTTTCACCCTTTACTGTCATCACTCTTGCCGCATGCTGCGATCATAACACGTCCCCTCTGCAAATAATATGCTAAGTCGAGCTTGTCGCCATAAGAAAGCAGTAAGTTAGGAAAATATATCTTCCTGACAGTGAATTTGCGGAGTTTATTTCGCTTTAAGGAAGAAAAATCGACTAATTATGACCGCAATATAGATGCCCAAGGCTGCGCCAAGACTATTTGCGAGGCCATCCCAAAGTGATGCCGTCCGGCCCGCCGCCATCAGGCCTTGTGCGATTTCAAGTGCTGCGCCAAAGACAATACAGCCCCAAAAAATATGAAACCTCGAGAGTTTTGGCCAGGCTATAGCTATACCTCCCGCTAAAATCGCATAAACGATCAGATGCAGCACTTTATCCAAATGCGGTATAGATCCGCCTGTTCCAGCTGGGCGCAAAGAAACCCAAATAAGAAAAAGGCTATAAATTCCCATACACACTCTAAATGGCTGTTTTAGAACAGATAAGAAAAGGAGGGGTTCAACTGACATGTTTTAGTCTTACGAGGAAAAAATGAACAGCCTATGACAATCTTATGTCTTAAATAAGATTATTGTCCTTCCTTAAATCCTGAAATTGTTTCAGGACTGTGCGGCAAACGCGATTAATTATGCACTCTATATGTCACCTTTGGAGAAGACAGATAAGTTTTGACTTTCAGAGGTCAATATTTCCGCTTAATGTTACGCAAAGATCACGATTAACTTTTCGCAAAAGTCATTAGGAGTGCATAATGGACATTTTAAACCCAAAAGATGTGGCCGCAGAGCTAAACGGTTGGACGGGCGGTGATGACTTTATCACAAAGGTCTTCAAATTTACAGATTTCGCCGAAGCTTTTGGATTTATGGCGCGTATCGCTATCATTGCCGACAAGATGGATCATCATCCAGAGTGGTTTAATGTTTATAATCGCGTTGATATCACCCTCACAACACACGATGCTGGCGGCGTGACGGAAAAAGATGTCACCCTCGCAAAAGCCATGGAACAGGCCGCAGCCTGATTATGTCCAAGACCTCAACCGAACGCCAACCCGTCATAATAGGTATAGGCGAATATAGTGAACGCCCGGACGATATTTCGAAAAGCTTAGAACCTCTTGAGATGATGGCTAAAGCTTTGGAAACGGCAAATCAGGATTGCGGCGGCAAGGCTCTAGCCAAAATAGACTCACTAGACGTAGTTATGCCAATGAGCTGGCGATATTCTGATTTGGCAGGTGAGCTGAGCAAGGCCTTGAATATATCTCCCAAACGCGCCGTTTTAGGACCCTCAGGAGGGCAAACGCCACTAAAATATATTCATGAAGCCGCGATAAATATTGCGGAAGGTCGCTGCAAAGTCTCCGCGATTGTCGGAGGCGAAGCACAATATAGTTTGGTTAGCGCTCAAAGGTCAGGACAGATGCCGCCTTGGTCACCCTTTGCCAATGATGGCCCTAATTTTGCCGACACGCCCGGCGCGATACATCCGCTTTCATTGCAACTCGGGCTTTACCTACCGCTTAACATCTACCCCCTTTTCGAAGCCGCCACAGCCGCGCATTGGGGCCAGAGTCCGCAAGACGCTGATCGTGAGACCGCGAAAATACTGGAAATATCATCAAGGATTGCAGGGCAGAACCCCCAGAGTTGGGGACCTGTAAATATGACAGGTAAAGATATTTTATCACCCACATCCAAGAACCGTATCGTGGCTTGGCCTTATACTAAATCAATGGTGGCCAGCATGAATGTCAATCAAAGTGCCGCGATTATAATCACCTCTCTTCAGATCGCTCTTGAGCTAGGTATTGCAAAAGAAAAATGCGTCTTCGTCACGCAAGGCGCAGGAGCCAATGAGCCGCGTGATTTTTTGGCGCGCGCAAATTATTATGAAAGCCCAGCTCAAGAGGCTGTTTTGGGCGCCTTGAAATCTAGCAGCTCAGCCACAGAACCAGCAGAACTTTATTCATGCTTCCCAGTGGTCCCTAAAATGGCGCGGCGTATTCTAGGTCGTGAGATTGACACGCCTTCAACGGTTACTGGTGGTATGAGCTTCTTTGGCGCGCCGCTTAATAATTATATGACTCACGCCAGCTGCGCTATGGTGCGTAAAATTCGAAATGGTGAACCTACAGGATTGCTCTACGGCCAAGGTGAATATGTCACAAAACACTATGGCTTGCGGCTTTCAAAAACGCCCGATGATCTAGCTGTTTTGGTAGAAAATGATAATGCCCAAGAGAATGCCGACTCGGCGCGAGGCGCGGTGCCCAACATCATAGCAGATGCTACGGGCCCTGCTCAGATTGAGAGCTTTGCAATCCTAACCAACCGCGACGGATCACCCTCACATGCGGCTATTATGGCGCGGCTCGAAAATGGGGACCGTAGCTTGGCCAGAATAGACGGGAAGGACACCGAGTCTATGACTTGGCTCATGGATAAATCTCGCTATCCTATCGGTGACCTGGGCAGACTCGTTAAAGAGAGTAAAGGCCCCTCAAGATGGCAACGCGCTTAGGTCTGTAAAAAACGGTGACGCCTGTGCCTCGGCATGATAAGGGCCGCGTTATATGAGTACGACTTTAATATCGAACACTCCAATAGGGGCGGCGGCGCAACCCGCCGACAACCGCGTCCGCTTGGTCGGGCTTGGTAGAAAAGACATAGCCGAGCATCTGACAGAATTTGGAATTGACCCTAAAAAAGTCCGCATGCGAACGAAGCAAATCTTTCACTGGATTTATAATTATGGCGTGACAGATTGGTCGCAAATGACCAACATTGCGAAGGGTCTTCGCGCAGAATTGGAAGCCGCTTTTTCTCTAGCGCGGCCTGAAATTATCGAGCGGCAGATTAGCGTTGACGGGACCCGTAAATACCTCATTAGAATGGCCCCAGGCATTGAAGTTGAAAGCGTCTTTATTCCAGATGTCTCTAAGACAGGTGCGCTATGCGTTTCGTCACAAGTCGGCTGCACTCTCACTTGTAAATTTTGTCACACGGGCACCCAAAAACTGGTCCGTAACTTAACGGCTCAGGAGATTGTGTTACAAGTCATTGCGGCGCGAGATGATTTGGGTGAATGGCCTACCACACAAGAAAACCGCAAACTAACCAATATTGTTTTCATGGGCATGGGCGAGCCGCTTTATAATACAGAGCAAGTTGGTGACAGCCTCGACATTATTTGTGACCCTGAAGGTCTGGGAATTGGCCGCCGCAGGATTACAGTCTCCACTTCAGGTGTTGTGCCTGAGATAGGTCCTATGGGAGCGCGCACCTCGGCTATGCTGGCTATTTCGCTTCATGCGGCCAATGACGAACTGCGCGAGGAAATCATGCCGATCAACCGCAAATACCCGCTTAAAGACCTCATGCAAGCCTGCCGAGATTATCCAGGCCTTTCCAATTCCCGCCGCATAACATTTGAATATGTCATGCTCAAAGACGTCAATGATCAACCATGGCATGCCAAGCAGCTTATAAAGTTGCTGAAAGGTATCCCAGCAAAAGTAAATCTTATCCCCTTCAATCCTTGGCCGGGCAGTCAATATGAGTGTTCAGATTGGGACACGATTGAAACATTTGCAGATATCGTTAATCGCGCAGGTTATGCCTCGCCTATCCGAACTCCGCGGGGCCGAGATATTTTAGCGGCCTGCGGACAATTAAAGTCAGAATCCGAAAAGATACGTGCAAGTGAACGGCGTAAGTTAGAAAAATCTAATTCAGCGGAATAAATAACTTGAATTTTCTTTTTGCCTCCCACATCAAAATTTAGATCTAAGACCGAGGACACTTATGCCACCTACGCTAGACAGTCTCGCCAATGGGTTCCCGTGGCTTATATTTTATTTGCTAGTTGTTACGGTAATTTATCTAGCAGGACTATTTATCTATGTGAAACTGACCCCCCATAAAGAGCTGGAGCTTGTTCAAAATGGGAATATGGCTGCCGCTATTACATTTAGTGCATTAGTCATCAGTTTAGCCCTTCCGCTTTCAGCTTGTCTTATAAACAAGTTAGGCCTGCTAGATGTTGCTATTTGGGGCACTTTAAGCCTATTTTTACAGCTCTTTTTATTCCGGCTTACGGATGGAATTTTCAAAGGCATGCCTGAGCGCATTGTGAATGATGAAGTTCCTGCGGCAACAGTCTTAGCGTCATTCAAGTTGGCCGGTTCCATTATTCTCGCTTTTGCTATTGCTGGCTAAAGTTAATGTGGCGGAAAATACCTGATTGGTTGATATATTTGGTAATTATTATTGCCATATATGCCAATGCTAATAGGGCCTCTCAAAAAATAGATGCACCGCACCCTCCGCCCGAACTTGGCCCGATGCTACCTAATGAAACACCTCGGGATGAAAGAATAATCGTCAATGTTGAGAGAGAAAGCTCAGGCATAGGCACAGCGTTTGCCATAGACGGGTCAGGAAAATGGATGACCGCACGGCATGTGGTCGATAGCTGTGATCAAGTCGGAATAAAAATTAGTGGCCGTCAAGTTATGCGGGTAGAGAGCTTTGTTTCAAAAGACTCTGATACAGCTATATTGACTGGCCTTTGGGAGAGAAAACCACTTGCAAGCGATCTCTACAGCAAACGACAAATTGGAGAGCACGGTTTCTTTTTTGGTTTCCCTCAAGGCCGTCCAGGCGAAGTTGTCGGGGCATTATTGGCTCGCAACCGCATGATTGTAACAGGCCGCTATAAATCAAATGAAGCTATTTTGGCATGGTCTGAAATTGGACGCACAAGAGGTTTGTTTGGATCATTAGGCGGATTATCAGGCGCCCCCGTCATGGATGAAGATGGTGAAGTAATCGGCGTAGTTTCTGCCGAAAGCCCACGCCGTGGAAGGATCTACACGGTTGCGCCTGAAAATTTACAAGACTTAATCAAGAAAACCTCTGAGGACGCGCAAGCTTTGTCTTTACAAAGCTATGGTTTGCAAGCGGACCGCCTCCGCCGTGAGCGCCGTATAGCGCAAGTCATTTGTATTGTCGGTTAATTCGGTTAGTCTCGCACTATGTGGAAACCCACGCTATTTATAGCTCTGTTTGTTGCGATTTTGTCATTGAGCGTCGTTGCGCTTGACCGAAATATCCCACCTCAACATTTACCTTGGAAGCAACTTAACCCTGAAGCCCCTTTAGGGCTTTCCACAAAGAGCCAATTTTTAAGGATGAGCCTCTCCTCTTCAGATGTCTGTATGGATATGGCTAGGGACACCAAGGAATTTAACTCTATTCCTGCCGATCCCCAAAAAACTAACTCGGGTTGCGGATGGGACATTGCGCGTGTCGTTTACGGCAGCGGCAACGGCACGCTCAAGCCCGGCGAAGCCAATATGCAATGCCCTTTGGCAGTCGGGGCCTATATGTGGTTAAGAGAAGTTGATACTCTAGCACAAAAACACTTTGGGTCAGCACTGGAAACCATTCACCATGTTGGCACCTATAGTTGCCGCCGCCAAAATGGAAATAATTCGGGCCAATGGAGTGAACATGCTTTCGCAAATGCGTGGGACGTTACGGGGTTTGAGCTTAAAGATGGGCGCCTTATTTCAGTTAAAAGAGACTGGACAGGCGAAGATAAAACCCGCCGTAAATTCCTTCGCGAAACCCGGCATAAAGCCTGCAAAATATTCCGCGTCACCTTAAGCCCCGATTACAACTCCGCACATCATGATCACTTTCATGTAGATATGGGCCCTAGCAGCGCTTGCCGCTAAGCCCATCATGTCCAACTCGCCCATTTCGGAATAAAGATATTATAAGCGTAGCTGTTAACGGCAGCCACGATTGCAATGGGGTTTGACGGCCAATTCGCAGAGAGGCCATTTTGTATTTCTGCTGAGGCAGTAGAATCTAACATATAGGACGTTGGCCCTCCGAAACGAATGTCAGATGCGGCTCCGCTCCCATGAGGCTGTATATATCCAAGCCCTGGTTGGCGACTTTGGATATAGCGGACTGCCGCACCTGTTCCGTTTACGCCCACAGCAAAGGCATACCATCCTTGAGGCAATGTCAGAGGCGTAGCCAAGTCGTATGTTTTATGACCCGCCCCATCGGCAGGAACCGTTCCAAAGTCATGAATGAGGTCACCTATATCCCAAGCATTACCATTGGCGGCACCCAAGTGATAAAGTCCGCAACGCATAACCGCATCTGTATCGCTGCTCGCGCTATGTTGCGTGACAAAGCCACCCTCGAGAACTGACTCGCGGTCAAGATAGATGGCCGTGAATATCATACGGCCTGAAACCAAAGATAAATTATTGCGCCCGACAACAATTGAACTTGCCGAGGGCAATCCATAAAAACTATCCGGGCCACCGCAAGCCAGTGTTGGCTGTGTCATGAGCGCGGGGTTCAATCCATAGGGCGTTTGAAGCGCCCCGGTGCGGGTATCGGCTATTAAAACATCTCGAAAATTTTGGCCATCAGGGCTTGTTTTTAGATGAAGATTCGTGTCCCCCGTTAGGCCTATTTCGGCTCGACCTGCATAACCGCTTTGGAATAAGAGGCTCGCCATATCGGCGTCATTGGATTTGTTGATCTTAAGTTGATGCCCATGTCCTTCATCATCAAAAAGACTTGCCAAAGACCTTACAGCAAGACGGTTCGTTTCATCTGCTGTCGTATTAACTCCAAAAATTGGCGAGGAGTCGTTAGCTCCGCCATTTTCCGTTAGGTTATTCCAGCCATCTCCGCCAAATATTTTAAATTCAGCGACATCCTGAACATAGCTCCTCCAACCCAAATTTGGAGTCATAAAGGTCCAAGCATCATCTTGATAAGCCGCGACGTTATATATCTTATCGGCGAAACTCCCCGAAGGGTTTGCCCCCACAATGTAACAATCTCCATTTTGCGGACTGTCGGGCGGTTCATTGATTTCACTGAGAACAGAAAGTTGAACAATGGCGTCTAATTGTCGAAGCGCTTCATTATGAGTGACATGTTTTTGGGCCTGAGCGGGGGCCAAATAAGGAAGTTTAAGATTAGGGCTGATGAGGTCCATGAATTGTCCTGACAAATTTATTATGCCTAAACAATAAGGGCATATTCAGCATCAAGAATTTATCTCTTTAAGCCTAGGGTAATCCTTACGATTTCTGCTATTTCTTACGAGGATTGACGCCCAACATCGACTGTCGCATGTTCAATATGAAACTCGGATTCAAGACGTGCTTTTATAGCTCTGCTTATAACTTCTATATTGGCATCCTCAGTGGCAAGCGCTTCTAACGTCAACATGGGGCGTTCGGGCGTGATGGACCAAGCGTGAATATGGTCAACTGATATCAGGCCTTCTATATTCGCTGGCAAATCCTCTCGAATAGCGCGGCGGTCAATATGAGAAGGTGCGCCTTCAAGCAAAATATGCGCGCTATCTTTGACAAGAAACCAAGCGCTTCTCAAAATAAGGGCTGCCACTAACACGGAGAGAATAGGGTCAATAGGTGTCCACCCTGTTTTCATAATGACGAGCGCAGCGATAATGGCCGCTACTGACCCGAGCAAATCCCCCAGAACATGCAGCACAGCACCGCGAATATTTAAATTTTCTTGATCTGCGCCCATCAGAATTTTAAATACGAGCAAGTTTACAACCAAGCCCCCTATCGCGACCCAGAGCATGGGTCCAGCCAATATATCTCCGGGACTTCTTAGGCGGATAACCGCTTCCCATAGTATCCAAATCGCAATCAGAAAGAGTGTCAATCCGTTTACAAAAGCCGCTAAAATCGTGAAGCGATCATAGCCAAAGGTATGTTTCCAATTAGCAGGGCGTTTCGCGAGAGTGAAAGCGATCCAAGCCATGGACAATGCCACAAAATCAGTCATCATATGACCTGCATCTGCGAGTAAGGCTAAAGATCCTGAAATCAAGCCGCCGGCTATTTCAGCTAGCATGAAAAGACCAGTAAAAAGCGCCGCAATTCCTACGCGCGTAAGGTTATTCTCCCCCGTATGAGAATGGCCGTGGCGGCTGTGTCCGTGTGAATGACCGTGATGATGGTGAAGTCCCATATGGCGATAATAGGGCCCATTTATGAGTGCGCAATGCGCAATCTTAAGCGGTTTCTAACTCTTTTTTGCTACTCTTTACACCACTTAAGCGTAAAGGGTCTTTTAGACGTGGGACAAAGTTTAGATATTCAGGTCAAAAGAGCCTCGGAGCTTAGCGAAACTGATCGCATGGCTTGGGCTGCATTTCACGTTAATAACCCTCAGATCTATAGCCCCTATTTCCACCTCGAATATACCGCATTAATCTCTGAGCTTCGTGACGACGTTTTTATTGCCTGTCTTTATGAAAGCGGATCGCCCGTGGGCTTTTTGCCTTATCAGGGTGAGCGTTTCGCACGGCCTGTTGGTGCCCCTATGACAGATTATCATGGCTTTATATGCAAAGAAAATTCTCAATTTGATACTGTTGAGGTTTTGAAAGAAGCTGGCATAGGCGCTTTTCATTTTAGCGCCATCGTAAACTCACAGATGGATTCTCAATTTCAGGCCAAAGAGGATGGAGTTATGCTCAGCCTGAAAAACGGGGCTGAGGCCTGGCGTCTTGAGCGGGATGGTAGCTATCGCCGTCACCTGAAAAGTAATCGCCGCCGCATTCGCAAAGCTAGTGAAGACATTGGAGAGCCCCGATTTGTTTGGAAATCCCATGACAAAAACGTCTTTGAGCAGCTTATAAGTTGGAAGAAACAAAAATTTGCGGAAACAGGCAAATATGACGTCTTATCCGCGGGCTGGACGATGGAACTTTTAGAACGACTTTGGGCATCCCATAATGACTATCTCACCTGTGACATGCAGGCACTATATTTCGGAGAGCGCTTAGCTGCCATTGACTTAGGGTTATCAGATGGAACAACTTTCCATAGCTGGATTGTCGCCTATGATGGAGAGCTTCACAGCTACGCTCCGGGCATACAATTACTTGAAGGTCTTATCGATGCGTCTGACAGCCTTGCCTATAAACGCATTGATCTTGGTGTTGGCACTGATGGTTATAAGCGTCATTACGCGACTGATCCCGTATATGTAGGCTCAGGTTTCATAGCCGCTCAGGGCCCCGCTGCAGCCCTGTCTAATCTCTACGGCAAAGCCGAAATTTTCGGACAAAAAGCTCTTGGCGATGCTCCTGGTAAGCTTCGCCGACGCTACACGCAGATCGCAGCCTGTGAAGACAGTGTCTCTGGTCGTGCCAAAGCCATGCTTCAAGCCGTGAAAAGCAGCGCCTGTTCTTAAACATAACTGTTGCTAAAAAGCCTCGGCTTTAAACATATGCAACAAATTGCCTATTATCTATTTGGCAAAGCCATGAATATGTGATTATTTCCCAGTAATGACAGAGCGCAAAAGCGTCGTCTAAACACAATAACGCATCGGGGAGATGTTCATGAAAAACTTTAAGGTAATATCCGCTTGTTTATTGGCCAGTTCAGCCATGACTGTGCCAGAGATTGCAATCGCTCAATCTAACACAGTCGATGACGAAGTCATTGTGACGGCTACACGCCGTGCTGAAAGCATTCAAGATATTCCAATCGCGGTGACAGCTATACTGCCCGAGGACCTTGAGAAACAAGGTGTTCTTAATATCCAAAACCTGTCCAATGTTGCGCCAAGTTTTGCCTCATCAAATGCACAAATTGCATCAGGCTCGGTCGTTCTTAGAATTCGTGGTGTGGGTACAACCTCTAACAATATTGGTTTCGAGTCTGCCGTAGGTATTTTTGTTGACGGCGCATATCAATCACGTCCAGGTGTGGCGCTTGGTGAATTTGTAGATGTCGAGCGCGTCGAAGTCCTTCGCGGCCCTCAAGGCACGCTTTTTGGCCGAAATACATCTGCCGGTGCCTTGAATATCACAAATGTACGACCTGATCTTGATGAAGCCGGCGGCTTCATAAACGCCACTTATGGTAATTACGATCACAAGAGCCTGCAAGGCGCTGTCAATATTCCATTGGCCGAAGGTCAAGTCGCAGCCCGCCTGACGGGCGCTATTCGTAAGCGAGATGGTTATGTCGATATTATTGATGCAGGGGGAAATAAACTCGGTGAGTCAAATTCCGTAGATCAATATTACCTTCGCGGGCAAATCGGCTTCCAAGGCGAAGAAAACTGGAAAGGCCGCGTAATTATTGATCATTCCAATAGCGACTCAGTCTGCTGCTCGGCGCTTGAGGTCCTGAGATCTCCTGTAGAAGCTGGCGGCATATTTGGGCTTGTGGGCCTTGGCGCTCGCGGCGGGATGGCTGCACCAAATGTTGCAACCAGCGCAACCGATTTTGACGGCGCACAAGCCGCTGTCGATGACCGTATCGCGACATCCGTCCAAGTTCCGAACCCCTCTAGTAAACAAACGGGCCTTACCGCTGAAGTTGAATATGCTATCAATGATGATGTTGATGCCATCTATATTGGTTCTTATCGTGAATATGATGCGACTGAAGTTTACGACTCTGCCTTCTCAGGACTGGACCTATTTAATGTAGGTCCTGCAAATAGTGGGCTACCTCCAGGAGGCACTGAAATTAATACAATGACCCATGAGCTTCGTTTTCAAGGCAACGCCATGGATGACAGACTTAGCTGGTTAGTCGGCGGTTTCTATGCCGAAGAGGACATAAAACAGGCCGTCAATTTTGGCTTAGGAACGAATTATAGCGCCTTCTCAGATGCCCTGTTGCTTGCAGGTACAGGCGGAAGTTTCCCAAGCGCACCTATCCTTGGACTTGGTGGCACTCTGCCATTCATATCAGGCGGTCAAAACCCTGCAGAGGCCAGAACACAGAACTTGTACACACAAGACAGTACGAGTTGGTCAATCTTTACTCATAATATCTTTGATATTACGGATAAATTGGACGTAACAATCGGCCTGCGCTATTCTGATGAGTCTAAAGATGGTAGTTTTTCTCAACCTCAAGCGAATTATGCGTCATGTACTGCGCAATTAGCGGGCTTTAACGGTGCCACAGGTGGCTATGGGTCTTTACCAGCCGCTTTGACAGGTAATCTGACGGTTCTGGGTTGCTTCCCATTCCTCGCGCCCGCGGATCATCCGCTTGCATTCGCGTCGCCCCTACCTTTACCGCGAACATTTGACGACACCTTTAAAGATGATGAGCTTATCTACACAGGTAAGCTCGGATACGAAGTCAATGATGACATCTCGACATATGCCAGCTTCACCCATGGTTATAAGTCAGGCGGATTCAACCTGGATTCAACAGCAGCAATTGGCGGAGCTGACCCACGCTTTGCCTCGGAAGAAGTTGATGCTTACGAAATTGGTATGAAATCGAAATTACTGGACGGCATGATGACATTAAATGTTGCCGCCTTCCTTGAGAAATTTGACAATTTCCAAGTTCTAGAGTTCACAGGCGCACGCTTTGAAACCTTTAACGTTCCTAAAGCGCAAACAAAGGGTGTTGAAATCGAGTCCGTATTAAGACCGACTGATAACATCACTCTAAATGGTGGCCTGACACTCCTTAATGCAGAGTATCCAGATGACTGCGCAGGAAACCAAACTGCTGCCAACGTAACGTCGCTTTGCGGAAATACTCTGACAAATGCACCCAAGACCGTCGGTATCATTGGAGCCACTTATGATGGAAGCCTTGGTGGTGACTACACATTCTTCTTAAATGGGTCAGTGCGTTATGAAAGTGACCGCCGTACATCCACACAAGCATTCAGCCCAACTACAGGCGTTGCAGTTCCGTTTGATGTTCAAGAAGCTAACACCAAGATAAATCTTCGCGCCGGTATCGGTAATGAAGCTCATGGTTGGGGACTAGAGGCTTGGGCGACAAACCTAACAAACGAAATCACACGCGGTGTTACTTTTAACACCACACTGCGTAGCGGTTCACGTTCTGCTTTCGTACAGGACCCAAGATTTTATGGCGTAACAGCTCGGAAGACATTCTAGGCTAAATTAAATACTTTAAGAGGCGCGATTTTATTCGCGCCTTTTTTATGCTATAAATGTAGATAACAAGAATAAACTATAAGGGTGAGGACATGGTCAGAATTGATTTAAAAGAAAAAGAGGCGGGCTCTGGCGCAGATTTAGACGTCGTATTAGCCAAACAAAAAGCGGCTTTTAACGCGAGACCAAACCCGCCTTGGAGCGAGCGTAAAGCAAATCTCCAAAAGCTCGGCAAAGCTATCGCTGATCATGAGGCTGAATTTCAAAAAGCCATTTCCGAAGACTTTGGCAATCGCGCCTATGAAGAGACCACAATCGCAGAAATGCTCGTCATTCAAGGCGGGATAAGTCATGCGTTGAAACACACCAAACATTGGATGCGGGCCCGCCGCGCACCTACAGCCCTGCAATATAAACCTGCAAGTAACCGCATCATTCCGCAGCCATTAGGCGTCATTGGCATTATCAGCCCTTGGAATTACCCCCTACAACTCGCTGTTATGCCTTTAATCGGGGCTTTGGGTGCAGGGAATCGCGCCATGATAAAACCCAGCGAATATACACCTCGTCTGTCCGATCTTTTAAAGCGCGTCTTAGGAACAATTTTCACCGAAGATGAAGTCTATGTCGCCACAGGGGGCGTGAAAGTTGCCTCGGCGTTTTCCGCTTTACCATTTGATCACATGATTTTTACAGGCTCGACCTCAGTTGGGAAAATTGTTGCGGCAGCCGCCGCCAAAAATCTTGTCCCCTGCACGCTTGAACTGGGCGGTAAATCTCCGACGATTATTGATGAAAGCGCAAATATGGACACCGCCGTTGCGCGTATCGCAAATGGGAAGCTTCTCAATGCTGGCCAAACCTGCGTTGCGCCGGATTATGTTTTGATGCCATCGGAAAAAATAAATAGTTTTTCTGATGCCATTATTGAAAAGGCTGAAGAGTTTTATCCGACCTTTGCAGGTAATAAAGATTACACATCCATCATTGCAGATAGTCATTATGCCCGGCTGCAAGACCTTCTTGAAGATGCCGAAAATAAAGGCGCTCGCATCCGCGTAGCCGGCGATGATGATAAGCAGCAGCTCGCCAAAGAGCGCCGCGTGCCTTTGACGGTTGTGACGGAAACGACACCAGATATGAAAATCATGCAGGAAGAAATCTTTGGCCCTCTCCTGCCAGTTGTCGCATCAGAAACGCTGGAAGACTCTATGCAATATGTTCAAAGCCATGAGCGCCCCCTAGCCCTCTATTGGTTCGGCGAAGATAAAGCCAAGCGCGAAAAAGTTTTGAATGAAACAATCTCAGGCGGGGTATCGATCAACGAAACGGCTTGGCATGTCGTGCAGGAAGACATTCCCTTTGGCGGCGTTGGTCCATCTGGCATGGGTGCTTATCATGGTGAACATGGCTTTGAGACCTTCTCTCATATGAAAGGCGTCTTTACGCAGAGCCGTTTCAGCCAAGGCAAAAACCTCTTCCCGCCCTATACGGATAAGACCCGCAAGATGCTCGGATTAATGAAGAAAATTCTTTAAGGGGGTAAGACTATGGACAGTTTTGATTATGTTATTGTCGGCGCAGGCTCAGCAGGTTGCGTCTTAGCGAGCCGTCTTTCAGAAGATCCTAATGTCTCCGTTTGTCTCTTAGAAGCAGGCGGCACACATAAACATTGGAGCGTTTTCACACCCGGCGTCACCATTTGGAATATGGTGCTGGGCAAACGTAATTGGCGTTTTGAAACAGAACCGCAAGAGGGACTAAACGGGCGCAAGGGCTATCAACCGCGCGGCAAGGTTCTTGGCGGCTCTTCCAGCATCAACGCCATGATTTATATTCGCGGTCATAAGGCGGATTATGATGAATGGGCGCGCCTTGGGAATAAAGGCTGGTCCTATAAAGATGTGCTCCCCTATTTCAAAAAGAGCGAGCACCGCGAAGCTGGAGCCGATGCGTATCATGGTCAAGGTGGGCCGCTTAATGTCGCACAGCTCCGCAGTCCCGGCGCGGTCAATGACGCCTTTTTTGAAGCCGGCCGTCAGAACCAAATGCCTTTTACCGATGACTTTAACGGTGAGCAGCAAGAGGGACTTGGCATGTATGAGGTCACCCATAAAAATGGTGAGCGCTGGAACACGGCCCGCGCCTTTTTAGACGATCATATGGACCGCCAGAACCTGACCGTCATCACGCAAGCCATGGCGCAAAAGGTCAATATCGAAAATGGCCGCGCTGTGAGTGTCGATGTGAAAGTTAAAGGTAAGCCGCAAACCATCACGGCAAAGCGTGAAGTTATCCTCTCGGGCGGGGCCTTTGGCTCACCACAACTCATGCTCCTCTCCGGTATTGGGCCTAAAGACAAATTAGAGCCTCACGGTATTGCCCAAACGCACAACCTCCCCGGCGTCGGAGAAAATTTGCAAGACCATATTGATTATGTCATTTCTTATAAATCGCCGCTGAAGGATAATCTTGGCTTCTCTTTCATGGGCTCTTTTCGCGCGCTCAAAGATATCATAAACTACCGGAAGAACCGCAAGGGTATGTTCTCTTCAAATCTGGCAGAGAGCGGCGGATTTCTTTACACTGACCGCTCTGAACCGTCACCGGACATCTCCCTCGTAATGGTTCGCGCGATGGTCGATGATCATGGGCGAAAGTTGAATTTGGGTCATGGCTATAGTTGCCATGTCTGTGTGCTCCGCCCCAAGAGCCGCGGCGGCTTATGGCTGAAATCCGCAGATCCCGAAGCGCCGCCCGCCATTGATCCGGCCTTCCTCAAAGATGAGCGCGATATGGACACATTGGTACGGGGCGCAAAGCTTATGACGCAAATCTTGGAAGCTCCGGCTTTTGACACCATCAAAGGCAAGCCGAATTATATTGCGGGCAGCACAGATACCGAAGAGCTAAAGGCCGATATACGCGCGCGTGCCGATACGCAATATCACCCCGTGGGCACTTGCAAAATGGGCCATGACGATATGGCCGTAGTCGATGACCGCCTGAAAGTTCATGGTATTGAGGGACTACGCGTAGTAGATGCCTCTATTATGCCAAATGTTGTCTCTGGCAATACCAATGCCCCGACCATTATGATTGCTGAAAAAGCGTCTGATATGATTAAAGAGGATGCTGCGGCCGAAATGAGTGTCGCGGCCGAATGACCCTTGCAAGGGAGCCTCGCGCTCCCTAATTAGCTCTCATGAGCTACCCGCAAGACATCCAAGACATGATTGATGATTTCGCCTTTCTAAGTGATTGGGAAGAGCGCTACATGCACGTCATCGATATGGGTAAAGCCCTGCCGCCTCTCAGCGAGGCGGAAAAGAATGAGGCCACGAAAGTCAAAGGCTGTGTTAGCCAAGTCTGGCTTGTAAGCGATAAAACAAATGGCGATGATCCTGTCCTCACATTCCGAGGAGACAGTGATGCCCATATCGTCAAAGGCCTTGTCGCAGTCGCCCTACAAATTTTCTCAAATCGTAAAGCATCCAAAATTCGGGAACTAGATGCCACGGCAATATTAAGAGAACTCGATCTGCAGGAACATTTATCTCCGCAACGCTCTAACGGCCTTAAAGCTATGATAGGGCGGATAAAGTCCGAAGCGACAGTTGTCTAATCAAAAACAGCGCTCATTTCCTCAGCCAGAGGGCCTTCTTTAAGCTCTCGCAATTCGGTGTAAAGCGCAGATGTAAATGACGCGTAGAGGGCTAAAGCCAAGTACATAGAGAGGCTAAATAAAAGCCCCATAAAAAAGGCCCCGACTGTGAAGGCTGATGAGATATCAGTCTCAGTGAACCCTGAAAAAGCCGTCAGGGAAAGAAGTAAAACTGCCGCTGTAAATATGAGTGTCATAATTATACCCATAACAATCGTCGCAAGCCAAACCCACCATTTATAGCCTCGCGTGAGTTCCCAAGATCGGCCAAAGCTTCCAAAAAGAGGTGTGTCCTCATGCAGATAAGCAGGACCAATCACCGCCCACCCCACGGAAATAATCACACCTGGAACAATCAAAAATATCATCCCGATATAGCTGGCAATAAAATAAAGAATAACGATGAATAGAACAGGTATCGTGTATTTGATTGACTTTAGCGCGGTTTGGCGAAAATCCACTGTTCTGTTGGTGAAATGAGCGAAGGCAAAATAATCTGTAAAAATACAGATAAACATAAAGAACAAAAAACCTATAACAGAGGAGAGAGCCGTTACTGTCCAATAGAGGGGGCTTTGCATTATGGCATTAGGATCCGTTGTATCCAAAAAATACATGGGTGCACTTATGACAGAGCTAACAACGAGGCTTAGTAAAATGACAAGCATTATCGGTTTTAAATTCTTAAACAGCCCAGAAAAAGCGCGGCTCATCAATCTTCCAAATTGAAAAGGCGGCTTGGGCTTTTGCCACTCATAGAGCTCTTGCGGGTTAGGTTTTTGATCAACCATTATCTTTAATCCCCGTAAGTTTCTATTTGGCCTGTGACGTCAGCGCCGCGTCTTTGCAAAATATAAAGACGGTTATATTCTGTGGCTTCAATAATCGGTGCCCCTTCAGGGCCGCCTAAAAGAGCTGATAATTGCGGCGTCGTATTGGAATGACCTACCACTAAAATATCGCCGCTAAGCATCATAAGATCTTTTGCAAAGCCATCTAAATCACGTGGATTATAAATGATAACCTCCAAATTTTTAGCAATTGCCGTTGGCGCCGCCGTATCCCTTGTACGCGTATAATCACTAGAGTAAATTGCGCTTAAAGGCACTTTGTTCAATTTAGCTGCTAGATCCTCAGAGCGCTTTCGTCCCGCTATCGTTAGAGCAGGGTCTAATTTTTCAGCCGTTTTTTCTGCGTGGCGTACCAAGTAATATGTCGCGTCAACATCTCCCGCTTGAGAGCCACACCCCATAAGCGCCAAAGCTGTTAGGGCTGTCACAAATGCGCGTCTAATCACTTGCGGTAAGCTTTTTTAATGATAACTGGGCGTGTCAGATATTGCCCTTTGACAACCTCTTCTTCCGTCGGCGCATCGGCTTTCCCCGCTTGAATGGCTTTTATGACGTCCATGCCTTTGACGACTTTTCCGAAGGTCGCATATCCTGCACCGTCGGGGTTGCGCTCTCCGCCTTCATCCAAGAAATTATTATCACCAACATTGATAAAGAAATAAGCCGCGCTGCCTGTCCCAGGCGCGTCACGTGCAATTGACACCATAGCGCTATCATTACGCAGCTTCGTCATTGAGGTCGGCTCATGCGCAATGGGTGCGCCTTTAGGCTCCGTATCTAAACGGCCGCCCTGAATAAGCGACATACCCATATTGCGGGGATCATTATCTGCGCGAACCACGCGATAAAATCCCTCACCATTATAATAACCACGGTCAACATAATTCAAAAAATCACCCGCAGAGGCCGGGGCTTTTTCCGGATAGGTCTCAATTTCAATAAGACCCATCTCAGTTTCTAAAATAACATTCGGAGATGTATCGATTTTAGGGCCACAAGCACTCACAGCGAGGCACATTGCACCGATAAATAAAACTCTCATTCGTCATCATCTTTTTGTTCAAGTTTTTTAGCGCGGGCTTTGAAAGACATATCAAATCCGAGGACACCGAGTATAGCTGTCAAAACAGCAAAGGGCGGATGACGCAACGTCAGCAAAACGAAAAAGCCGAGGGCTAAACCAAGGATGATAGCGTATGGATGTATTCTCATGGTTCTAATTCAACGTCCCAGTATAAATAGTCAAGCCAACTCTCATGTAAATGATTAGGAGGGAAGCGCCGCCCTTGTGCTTGAAGCTGATGCATAGTCGGCTGGTAAGGTTTTACTTGCGGCATCATGCCAGCATCTTTTGGCAAGCGTCCGCCTTTTCGAAGATTACATTTGGAGCAAGCCGCTACGATATTTTGCCATGTTGTCTTCCCGCCCAAGCGGCGCGGAATAAGGTGATCAAAGGTTAGCTCATTAGGGCTCTGGCAATAGACACATTCAAACCCGTCGCGCAGAAAAAGATTAAACCGCGTAAAGGCAGGTGATCTGTTTTGCGCAACATAATCTTTAAGCGCAACAACAGATGGGATTTCCATCTCAAAGCTGGCAGACCGCACGGTCTGCTCATAGTGATCAACGACATTTACGCGGTCGAGAAAGACGGCTTTCACAGCATCCTGCCATGACCATAGGGATAATGGGAAATAGGAGAGTGGCTGGTAATCCGCATTTAAAATTAAACACGGGTAATTGCCTTGCGCAACAGGAATTGCATCACGAATGGACTCGCTCAGGGAAGAGTTTAAATAACTCATGAGCTGACCCCCTTGAAAAATGTAAAACTGTGTTGCGATTTATAACTGAAAGTAACTCTCCAATGGTTCTATGCTTAAAACTAACCAGATTGAAGAGAGGCTGACAAGGCTGTGAAGCCATATGAGCGCGTCAATCTTCGTCGTTAAATGGATAAAGCTGTTTCTTTTCTGCAATTTCTACAGCTCCGCCTCGTATTCTTAACACATTAGACGCATGTTGACCTCATGCGATTCGTTTTTATCACAGTATTGATAATGTTATTTAGCGATAATAGCTTTGCAGCGCCTTGGGATATTGCGCCTACAGTAAATAATACTTCAGCAACGCAAAGCTATTCCAAAGCTGTACAGATGCAGCGCGGCGGAACTTCCTCTTCGCTACAAACACTGCCAGAATTAGAGGTCACAATTAGCGCATCGGGGCTTGGCAAGATTTCTGCTATCACGCTCAGTGAAGACGGAACACTTTACACTGCGGATAAGGAAACTGGACGTATTTGGAGCCTATCTGATCGCGGGCAAGACGGCAGAATAGACCTTCGCCGCCCCCTACCCTACCAGTTTATCCGACCCACGGGATTAGCCACAATCGGTCAAACCCTTTATGTCGCTGACCAAAACGCCATCTGGTCTATAGACCCAAGAAGCGGCCAACAGGAAGTTGCGACGTTGAAAGCTTCAAATTCGATGGGAAAGCTGCATATTTTACGCCCTAGTCATGATGGCAGCTCTCTAATTTTGGGGCTAACCACACAAGATCAAAAACTGCGTATTTTGAAGATTGATATCCACACAGGACAAGCCAGTTTGATAAGCGAAAGTGCAGATGGACCCCTAGAGAGCTTTGCCATTAACGGCGGATTTGACATTTGGACAGCCACGAAAAACACTCTAGGCCCAATGAATGCTGAGCGTATCAAATTTATGGGCGGACAATCTGCTTCAGACTTGATCTTGCCTAAGCAATATAAAAAACCACTAGATTGGCCAGCGCAGCTAAAAGACCATATAATCGTCAGTCAAGACGGGCCGGGCGCAATGCGCCTTATCGCCATCCCAACAGAGTTCGGTCAGATCAGCGGTGAGCCACGTGTTCTTTTGGAAGGCTTTATGAACCGCTCTCAACGCAGTGCTTGGGGGGCGCCTGGCGTAATGGCCATGGACAAACGCGGATTATTTGTAGCCGACCACTATAATGGAACGCTTTTGAGGTTATCCTCAAAACCCAAACCGCAGCCTAAAATTACAATTGTTGATACTGATAGTCTTTCTCTTCCGCCGTCAGAAGAACCTTCCCTGTCCCCGAAAAATGAAAGCTTTGGCATAAGCTCAACGATCAAAGGCACTCAGATCAATGCAAAGAGCACTATCGTAAAACCGTCCAGTATCGAATACGGATCAAAACTCATAAAAGACTATGATGAGAAAAAAGCTCTTGAGGAGGCTGAAAAACTTAACGAAGACACGCAGAAAAAACGCCGCATGTCACGAAAACGCGCACAACCCGACAAGTAATTCATTTTGAGAAGATGTGGTAGTGAGAGTGAGACTTGAACTCACGACCTCAGGATTATGAGTCCTGCGCTCTAACCAGCTGAGCTACCTCACCACATCGTCAGAAGTTGCGCCGTTTAAGCGAAATTAGACCTGATGACAAGAGCAAAGCTTCTAATAGCTATCATTTTCCCAACCCCTAATAGATAGCCAAAGAGTGAACTCTAAAGTGTATCTGGCTTAGCTCTGAAGACATTAGGGAAAACTTTATCACGGCTCTTCACCTTTGTGATTTCGGTTAACTGATCTGTATTATCACCTAAGGCAGCACACCAGTCTCCTTCAGTGAAAGTCAATTTAGAATCCTCTGGCTGTTTTACCGCCATCTCAACGCAGTTATCCACCCAAAGATAAGACATTTCTTTTGGAAGTTTATTTGCCAAATAGCCTTTCCGGTCTCCTGCATCGACTGAATAAAATTCTAGTGTAGAAATTTCGTTTTCGTCGTCCAGAACCAAAATTGCTGGAATAGATATCCATCGCCTCCCAATATTCAATCGCTCATTTTTTGTATCTAACACCAAGCCGTCAGATAGCGTTGGAAAGTTCCAAAGTTCTGATTTTATCTTCTTTCCGACTTGCCACAAAAAGAAATTAAAGTGCTCCGGTTTTTCCTCAATTAGCGTTTTATCATCAGCAAACAGATTTCGGCCAAACCCAATAGCGCTATTGTCAACACCGAGGAAAGAAAGGACTGTTGGCGCGACATCTAAAGGTGATCCAAGACGGTCGCTTTTCTGAGGTCCTGTCGCAGCGGGATCAATAATCATGAACAGGTTTCGCCTCGTCCCCTCAGCCAAAAGGTCTGACGTCGTGCCGTTCATAGCGATGTGGTCGGAGACAACAACGATTAGGGTCTCTTCGGCATAAGGTGTGGCCTGTATCTTTTTCACGAAATCACTAAACAATTGATCCGCGCAAAAAACAGCATTTAATAAAGGATTTGAACCCTCTTGATACTCACGGCCCTCGCAGGAGGGGGACACATGTCCTTTAGGTTGATGCGTATCAAGTGTGAGAACGAATAAACCAAATGGGTCATTTTTCTGCGATAGAGCGACAAATTTATTATATGCAACGCCAAGAAGAGAATCATCATATAATCCCCAACCATTATACTCATCTTCTAAAAAATCTTCCTTCTCATGGTCATCCCGGCCGATGGTTTTATCAAAGCCGTGCGAATTTAAAAACTTTCCTTTGCCCGCAAAATCAAGGTCACCACCGCCTAGAAATTCAAGTTGATAGTCATTGCGATCTAAGACATCGCCGAGACAAACTGCATTTGGCATAAATTGGTCATAGGCATTCATCGTATTACCCTGAGAAGGTGTGTACATTGGCACGCCGCATTGTGTGGCAACCATGCCTGCAATTGTCCATTCTGTATTATAGACCTGACGGATATCGGAAAAACTAATATTATTGGCTTCAAGTGCGGCTAAATTAGGTGTCAGCCCTGGAAATAAGTCTTGGTCGAAATAGGTTCGCTCTAACCCTTCTAGATAAATGAAAAGTAGGTTTTTTTTGCTCTTCACTTCACTCGCAAGCTCATCAACATCTCTTTGAACATAAAGTTCATAATCTGACATCTTTACGAGCTTTGGCGAGGGCCTGTTAAGTAACGTCGCAAGATTAGCGGTAAAGGGATTGAGAACAATCGCAAGAAGCAACGCCCCAATACTTAGAATATTTCTTATTCCGCGATTTGGAGACTTAGGTAAGTCTTCATTTTGGTGCTTAGCAGGATCAAACTTTACTTTGCGGTTCACATAATTTGATAACTTTTGCGAGACGCGTCTCTTCTTTTTACCAATTAAATCATGCGAAACGTATATAATGACTAACCCAATAATAGCATAAAGCGTCATCCATAAAATTAGATCTGTATATTCCGCAAAGCCTGCTCCACCTAAGCCTGTCTTAAGGTGATAGATAACTTTATTATCGAAGCCCACACCCGTAAAAGCATTAGACGCCAAATAAACTCCAAGTCCTAGAAAGTAGATGATCAAGATAGGCGTAATTAAAAATACGGCGCGGCGTCTCGGTTGTGACCGAACAGCTAAATAAACGCCAATAAGAAGCGCCAGCAAAGAAAAGATAATTGGTAAATTTAAATCGGCGGCAGCCCAATCAATTTTCGTTATCACAAATGCTAGATGAGCTATATTCATAATTAAAGCGCACATGACCGCGAATGACCCTAAATCTTTGGCCTGTTTTCCCATATCTGAAATTTCAGGCGACACTTTATCGACGATAACTTCAACCGCCGTATTTAAAGCTTCAGTCGCTAACAATATCAGAAATAGGCATAAAGTGCTCAGGAGATAAACCGCAGGGAGTTGCAATATGACTAGCGCAGGGAATATCCAAAGAAAACAATAGACTTCAATGCGCGCCGCAAACTCACTCATAAATAAGTACTGAAATCCCTCGAGGGAATATTTAGTTGCATTTTTAGCTTGTCGGATAAGCGCAGTAAGCATTGTAAGATGAAACTATAAGTAAACCATTGCCTATTCCAGATGCCTATAAACGCGGCTTAGCGCAAGACCTAAAACCTAAGGGTCTTCATAAATAGGTTAAATTACGGCAATCAACATTACAGCCTGAGCATATGATGGCCCTAACTCAAAAACATAAACAAAGGATCTTCAAGGGCATGTTTCATATCTTGCATCATTTTGGCGGCATCATACCCGTCAATGACGCGGTGATCGCAGGAAACCGAAAAATTCATAACAAGGCGCTCTGTTATCTCGCCCTCTTCTAAGAAGAGCTTTTTTCGGATTTTGTTAGGGCCAAAAATTGCCACTTCTGGACGGTTAATAACGGGTGTTGTGACAATACCGCCAAGAGGGCCCAAAGATGTTAACGTTGTTGTTGCACCTGTTAATTCATCTGTACCTAATTTATTTGTTCTCGCACCCTCGGCCAAACGCGCAATTTCTTCCGCCATTTGCCAAATCGATAAGGTCTGCGCTCTTTTCAAAACCGGTACTATAAGACCCGCATCTGTCTGCGCCGCTATTCCCAAATTCAAGTCAGGAAATTGCGAGACATAGCCTTGTTCATCCATGTAACGCGCATTAAATTGCGGCCAACCTTCCAATGTTTTCGAAAGGGCACGAATAATAAAAGGTAAAACCGTAAGCTTTGGCTTATCTTCGCTTTTTTTAGCGTTTGCGCGCTGGCGCAAAGCCTCAAGCTCTGTGACATCAATCTCTTCAACATAAGTAAAATGCGGGATATGACGCTTAGCCTCTTGCATACGCTGGGCAATGACACGGCGCAGTCCGATGACCTTAATGCGGGTTTCTCCCTCTTCTTGCGCGAAGCTCTTTTCTAATAGCGCTAAATCAGCATGGGTGATTTCGCCGTCTTTGCCCGTCGGTTTTGCCTTGGATAGATCAAGGCCTTTGTCTTGAGCCGCTTTACGCACGGCTGGGGCGGCTAAAACTTTACCGTCTTTCCCTTTAGATATTTGCGCTTTAGGTATCTGGACGGGAGGTGTGTTGTTAGAGGGCCTTTTGGCTGGAATTATAGCCGTCGCCAGAGGTGTAATATCTGGTGTAATATCTAAAGACTGCTCACTCTCCTGAACATTACCCTCTCCTTCAACATCAAACACAACAAGGTCCGCACCTACGGCCAACACTTCGCCTTCTTCGCAGGCGACAGTTCTAACCTTGCCCGTGACGGGTGATGTCAGCTCAATCGTGGCTTTATCTGTCATTGCGTCCGCGATAGGCGCGTCTTCTTCAACATCGTCGCCGACAGCAACATGCCACGCCGTAATTTCCGCTTCGACAACACCTTCGCCAATATCAGGAAGTTTAAACGCATATGTCGAAGACCCGCTTTTCGTGGCAGGAACAGGCGCCATAACAGCCTTGCCAGAGGCCTCTTCATCGCCCTCAGTTTCGAAAATGACTAAGTCGGCCCCAACAGCGAGCATATCGCCCTCTTCACAGGCAACCATTTTAATCACGCCCGATATAGGCGCGGTCAACTCAATCGTCGCCTTGTCGGTCATGGCGTCAGCAATAGGCGCGTCTTCTTCGACGCTATCCCCAACGGACACATGCCATGCCGTAATTTCAGCCTCGACGACGCCTTCGCCGATATCGGGAAGTTTATATTTATACTCACCCATTAGGCCTGACCCATCACTTTGCGAATACCATTCATAACGCGTTTTGGTCCTGGGAAATAGGCCCATTCCTGCGCATGTGGATAAGGCGTATCCCACCCTGTTACGCGCACGATGGGCGCTTCGAGCGAGAAGAAGCAGGCCTCGGCCACCTGCGCAGAAAGCTCGGCGCCAAAACCAGATGTTCTTGTGGCTTCATGCAAGATAAGGCATCGCCCCGTCTTTTTAACAGAGGTCGAAATAGCATCGATATCAAGCGGGAGAAGTGAGCGAAGATCAAGGATATCGGCCTTCACGCCTGCGTCTTTGGCGGCAGCTTCGGCCACCCACACCATAGTCCCATAAGCCAGAATGGTTAGGTCTGGCCCCTCACTTAATTTGCGCACAGATTCGAACGGTACGGTGTAATGCCCTTCAGGCACTTCGCCGAGCTCATGCTTAGCCCAGCTGACAGACGGCGTATGCGGATCGCCATAAAAGGGCCCGTTATAGAGACGCTTGGGCTCGAGAAATAGAACTGGGTCGTTATCCTCAATCGCTGTGATCAACATACCTTTGGCGTCATAGGGGTTGGACGGGATGACAGTCTTCAAACCTGCAATATGTGTGAACAAAGCTTCCGGACTTTGACTATGAGTTGTACCGCCATAAATGCCTCCCCCAACAGGTGTTCGAATTGTCAGCGGGGCTGAAAACTCACCATTGGAGCGATACCGCAAGCGCGCCGCTTCAGAGGCAATTTGATCATAACCAGGATAAATGTAGTCTGCGAACTGAATTTCTGCGACAGGGCGCAAGCCATTTGATGCCATACCAATCGCGATGCCAACAATGCCGCCCTCAGAAATCGGCGTATCAAAACAGCGGTGAAGCCCGTGCTTTTCCTGAAGACCTGCCGTGGCCCGAAACACGCCGCCAAAATAGCCGACATCTTCGCCGAAAACGAGGACATCAGAATCCTCTGTCATTTTCACATCCAACGCATCGCGGATGGCTTCTATCATATTCATACGGGCCATCGTTACAGCTCTTCTTTAAAGGCTTCGACTTGCGACTGTAGATGTCCCGGTAACTCTTCATAGACTTGTTCAAACATTGTAAAGTCATTGACGTTAGTCGCGCTTGACAGGGAGCCCATTTTTTCGGCCTCTTTGTAAATATTTCGAATCTCGACCTTGCATTCTTCGGCTTGCGCATCATGGCGCTCCTCATCCCATTCATTGATGTAAATTAGGTGCGTCTTGAGACGTTCAACGGGGTCTCCGAAAGGCCACACTTCGGGTTCATTTTCAGGGCGGTATTTCGTTGGATCATCGGACGTCGAATGGCCCTCTTTGCGATATGTGAAATGCTCGATTAGGGTTGCCCCGCCACCTTTACGTGCCCGCTCTGTCGCCCATTTAGTCGCAGCATAAACAGCTAGGAAGTCATTTCCATCAACGCGCAGCGTCGCAAGGCCAAATCCACACCCCCGCGCAGCAAAGGTTTCACCCTCTCCAGCAGCTATGCCTTGGAAAGAAGATATCGCCCATTGGTTATTCACCACATTCAGAATAACCGGTGCGCGGTAAGTCGAAGCAAAATTAAGCGCGTAATGGAAGTCACCCTCCGCCGTCGCGCCCTCACCCGTAAAGGCACTCGCGATGCCGTCACTATTTTTATAAGCCTCAGCCATGCCCCAGCCGACAGCTTGGATCATTTGTGTACCTAAGTTTCCTGAAACTGAAAAGAAGCCAAAGTCACGGAAGGAATAAAGCACGGGAATAGACTTGCCTTGCAAACGGTCGCCCGCATTGGAGAGGCACTGACACATCATTTCTTTTATAGGGGCGCCTCGGTTTATCAAAATGCCTTGCTGGCGATAGGTTGGGAAGGTCATGTCATCTTTGCGCAAGGCCATAGCATGCGCCACTGAGACCGCCTCCTCACCTCGTGATTTCATATAAAAACTCATCTTGCCTTGGCGCTGCATGTTAAACATGCGGTCGTCCATAGCGCGGGTGAGCATCATATCACGCAGCCCTTTGCGCTTTTGATCTGGCGTCAGATCAGGCGCCCAATCGCCAACGGCTTCGCCGTTAAACCGCATAACGCGTATAAGGCTGGTAGCGTGCTCAACGGTCTCATGGTCCTCGCAAAGGGGGTCTGGGCGGCGAGGTGAATGATTTGCGGGCACAGCTATGTGGGAATAATCAGGTGTGTCCCCAGGCCGAAAAGGAGGCTCTGGCACGTAAAGACGAGATTGATTAGACTTTTTTGTCATTGGCGCGTCCATCCTCACAATTATATGATAGTCTTTTTCGTATATACGGCCAATTATATAATAATATCTATTGAAATTCGCTTAAATGCACAATAATTCACCCATATAAAGTTAGTGGGAGGCTAAACATGCCTGAGCAAATTGATGGCATTGATGCCAAGATACTTCACCTTATACAAAGCAATGCCGCGCTCTCTGTCGCAGATATAGCCGATAAAGTCGGGCTTTCATCCTCACCGTGTTGGCGGCGCATTAAGCGTATGGAAGAAATCGGCATCATAAAGCAGCGCGTGACGATATTGGATCGCACGAAACTTGGCCTAGACTTCGAAGTGTTTGTTGCCGTTAAGCTTGCCTTACCTAACCGGACGAATATGGAAAAATTTGAAAATGCAATTTCCCGCATGCCTGAAGTCGTACAATGTGCATCTGTCACGGGAGCTGTTGACTTTATGCTGCGCGTCGTGACGAAAGATATGCATTCCTATGAAGACTTTCTACGCGAAGTCTTACTGTCCATTGATCTTATATCGGATGTCCAGTCCCGCATTGTGCTGCGTCAAGCCAAGGAGAGCTATGCAATTCCCCTTAATCTCATTAGCAACGCCGTACCTCGCATTTAAAAACTGACATATATTTTCTGATGTGAATGAACTTTGTGCGGCCCACACCGTATTATGTTCATGAAAACGTCGGATATAGAGCTGAACACGGGAGAACGGGCGATAGAGAATGCGCCGCGCCTAACGTTGCGTAATGGACGCAGCTGTATCCCACAACATTATTTGCAATACACGCATAGTCTCGCTTCCGTTGAAGCGATTATGTCGGATGTGAGCTTCTCTGACCGTTACCCTATTTTTGTAAGCAAAGACGCCGGTACCATTATCTTGCAAATCGGCATTGTTGGCTTTGATAATTACCGCGCTGCCGTAAAACAGTCCGGTCCAAAAATTGTCTTTGGCAGAAAATGGCGCGTAGAGCCCAATCTTCCGACGTCAGAAATCATCCAAACAGCTTTTCTCGCGATCAAAAAAGCGCGCGAGCATGAAATCCGTGAACTCTTTTCTCTAAAGCTCGGTGGCAAGAAAACGACACCTTTCAATAACCATCATGACTTACCGCTCATGGCGCGAAATGCCGACATATTAGAGACACCGACCTACCCAGACATCTCCTTAGAAAAGAGCCTTCGCCTGATAAAATTTGATGGCGGGGTTTTTGAGCTGACCGATATGGAAAAGCTTCGAAATGGCCTCACTGCGTTGACCCTTAACTTTACGCCAAAACTTAAAGGTCACCATGAAGAATTTTCCAATGCGCCAATTGTTTTGCTTCTAAAATCAACGGCGCCAAATGCCCTTTACCATGCGCTCATGACTGAGATGCTGGCCCTAAGCAATGCCTATGTGGATGAGCATTTCCGCTACCGCGGATTTGCGAGGTTTAGCCGGAATAATGACGTCACAGCGATCGCGCAATTATCAGCCGATTTGCGGCAAAACCCTGAAGAATTATTGGACAATAAGGCGTGCAATTTTATCAAAGACTTTGCGGCTGAACGCTATGACACAGATATAACACGCGTGCCGCAGCTGACGTCATCACATTACAGCAAAAAGCTTCACGACCAATTATCAGCCATGAAGCTCTCTAATTTTGATATGCTGTTAAAGGCTCAAAACAAGTCTTAAGCCACGTCGTCATCATTGAAAATGTCTTCGATGGTAAGTTCAAATAGCCGCGCAATTTTAAAAGCCAAGGGCAAAGACGGATCGTAACGGCCCGTCTCAATCGCATTAACGGATTGTCGTGAAATATCCAATTGATCACCCAGCGCGGCCTGAGACCAACCCTTATCGGCCCGTAAGGCTTTGAGATTGTTTTCCATCCTAGACGCACCGCTTATATCTAATTGCACTAACCAACCCGAAAGTTGCGAAAAATACGGGGAAGGCGAAAAATACGGGTAAGCGCGGCAAGCTGTCATTGAACAATTCCACAAGGCCCCAACCACCGCTTAACGCCAGCAAAGAAAATAGACCTGCCAGCAAGGCTTGTGTCAGCTGATGTCGAACGACTTCATCGACCTCTTTTAAATATCGCCAAACTGAAAATAACATCAGACAAATAAATATCCCTGGCACTAGGGATAATAATATTCCGGCGGCAGATCCATCGATAAGGTGATCATGTGCAAAGCTGACGCCGAACACGCTCCCCAGATAACCACCGGATGCCCCCAACATTGTTGAAAGATAGCGCTTATTCGCTTGTTTAGGCTTCATTATCGTCTCCTTTGAATAGTAAAGCTTACTTTACATAGACAAGGAACCTTTACATGTCAAGCTCACTTTACATAATTCTTTAAATCTTCTGGCCGATTGATGTTGACGAAGATCTCGCTGCAGTCCCATTCAACATATTCGGCCTTCGTCAAATCCATCAAACTTTTAAGCGATAGAGAGTTTTGCATATCCAAACGCGGCCACAAATCTGACAAATCTTCCATTCGCCACCAGGCATATGTTGGATGTTGTCCCTGCTCATCCGCTGCAATAGTACTGGCAGCTTCATCATAAAGTTTAGCCGTCAAATCAGAGGGCAATTTGGGACCGTCTATGGCGGCGGTGAAAAAGCCCTCCACGTCACGGCTCTTCAAATGTAACCAAATAGAGTAGAGACCGCCGACAGGACCGCCTGGCGCGTCTTCAATATCCGGCACAACTGTAAGACCTAAATCATAATCATGCGTGCCTGAGATAATGATCTCACTTGATTGCGGCAAAAGACGGTTATGGATGATGTCGATGAGGCGTTCGCCCTCAATAAGAATCTCGCCCTTATCTTGACCGCCAAAACGCATGGCTTTTCCCCCTGCGAGAATGACGACTATAGTGGGATTGGGGTGTTGGCTCATTTCACTCTTATGTCATGGATTTAGGAAAGATAGCACTACCCAAATTCGACTAGCGATTTTGATACGCGGGATGGGTTGGTTCGTTGTTTTTTCCTGCAGAAAAAATCAACATAGGCATCCCGCAAATAACAAAGTGTGGAAGACTGAACCTGACCCGACAAGGACTCGCATGCGGCTGCTTCGTTCCCGACCTGACCGAGTTAACAAGAGTACCGTCCAAGCCAGCCTTCCGAGCGGCTAGATAGGAAAATATGAGCCTAGGCGCAAGGCTTTCAGCCATAAAAAAGCCCCGGTCAGAAACCGAGGCTTTGAATTAGCTAATATTTATGAAATTAGAAGTTACGCACATAAGACAAAGAGACAACGTCGCTCCCGCCGTCACCGTCACCATCTAAATAAGTATATTCCAAACGAATGCCGTTCACGCCATCCCATAAATATTCACTACCCGCGCCAATAGCAAAACCGTCAACATCAACAGACGTCTCAAAAGAACCAGCTGATCCGCTTAATTGCGTGAAATGATAACCCGCGCGGCCGAATAAATTAAGCCCTTCTCCTGTCGGAATACGCACGACACCGAAAGCGCCAAAAGAGCTATCAACACCTGCCTTAGCTTCAATACCTTGAATTGTTTCTTTGTTATCAATGATGCCAATGGCCGCCTGGCCTTCAACAGCAAACATATCCGTGAACTTATACCCTAATTTACCTGAAAGTGTGTAGGCATCGAACTCGACGGCGTCGACACCGATATTGACGTAAGCACTTCCATCTTGAGCTGAAGCTGTAGAAGTGAAGCCTGCAATTGCGGCTGTCGTTATAGCGATTTTTAAAAATTTCATTGTCTAATCCTTATTTTGTATCGAAAGACGTCTTTCTCTCTTGGATATGACCCAGCAGCACAATAACAAATAGCTGTAGTTACAGCTATTGCCCATAATTTGCGACATAAATGTCACACTACATTATCACACTGTAATCATTGGAAACTCACTGTAACATTTCTGCATAGGACTGCGTCATATATAGCTAATTGACCTCGTAAGGAGGCCAGCTAGTGTGAGGTGATTGGAGGGATATTTTGGCCCATCATAACCCGAAACACCGCCCTGACCCTTATGTAGAAGACGGGTTTTTTATCCCTTCTGTCCCTATTCCCGACCCCAAAAAAACAGATGAGTACCGCTGGTATCATGCATTCAGTGCCATGCGCACCATTGCCCGCAATCCCCTCGAAAGCTTTAACGAGGAACAATATGAAGCGCCCATTTCTCAATATGAGCTTTTTGGAACGCCTTTTTCTGTCATTAATGACCCTAACCTCATCAAGCATTGTTTTGTAGATAATCGCGGCAATTATAAGTTCAGTGAAATCCGCCAGCGTGTCCTACGGGCCGTTATCGGAGATGGGCTCATTTCAGCAGAAGGCGAAAAATGGACTCATGCCCGCCGTGCCATGTCACCCATGTTCACGCCGCGTAATGTTAAAACCTTTGCACAAGTGATGAAGACAACAACAGAACGGGAGATGCCCAATTTCCTAGAAAAAGACGGCATTATAGAAATTGCCAACCCCATGGCAGCGCTCACATATTTAGTCTTATCCGACACGCTTTTTTCGGGTGAAATACAGCGCGAACAACATCAGGTACTCAAAGACGTTTCGACCGCACTCACATATGTAGGACGGCCTGATCCCTTAGATATGCTGAAAGCGCCCCATTGGATGCCTCGCCTCACACGGCTACGGGGTTTGAAAGCCGTCAAAAATCTGCGCGGAATGATAAGAGAACTTACCGAAGACCGCAAAAAACGTCTTCAAAATGGGGAAGATCTACCTGATGATTTCCTCTCGCGACTCTTATTAGTCGGAGATGCAGATACCGCGCCATTTAGCGATCGCGACATAGAAGACCATGTACTCGCTTTCATCGGCGCGGGGCATGAAACCACCGCGCGGGCCTTGTCATGGCTATTCTATCTTCTTTCAAATGATGATCAATCCCTGGCGCGGTTAGAGGCCGAAGTTGACGCATTAGACATGGACGCAACGCCGCCCGAGACATGGGGTGAGCATCTTCCCTTCACCCTAGCCTGTTTTGAAGAAACAATGCGCCTCTTTCCGCCTGCGCCTTTTATTGCCCGCGAGGCGATCAATGAAGACACAAAAAACGGCATCACAATTCCGCCCAGAAGCGTTTTGTTTCTCAATACGTGGCAACTGCATCGCCATAAAACGCTTTGGGACAAGCCTGATGCCTTTATGCCGGACCGTTTCTTAGGGCAAGCCCGCGAGGCAATTGGACGGTTTCAATATCTGCCCTTTGGCGTAGGAGAACGCGTCTGTATTGGGCAGAGATTTGCCCTGCAGGAGGCTGTCATTCTTATTGCCCTTCTTGCCCGCCATTACCGCTTTGAATATGCTGGCGAAGGCGTGCCTTGGCCGAAACTTCGCATCACAATACAGCCTGAAAACGGCATGCCCATGCGCGTAAGGCGGCGCAGAAAAGCATCTCTAGGCAAAGCCGGCTGAACCCGTTACAGAACCGCTTATGACAGATACATTCACAATGCCTTTTGCGGGCGGCACCATTGACCATGTTGAGACGCAGCGCTCCCCTGCTGAGCTTCAAGCCTTTGTTGCCATGCCACAAGCGCGCTGTATTTGCTTTCACAAAGGCGCTCCTGCTTTGAAAGAGGCTGGCGGTTTGTTCCGTATTCATCCTTCAGAGCTCATTGGACGCAACCTTATTGACCCTGGCCCTATCTTTCTAGGACTTGAAGACGGCGCGCCAATTTTTGCCGCATCCCTGCAAAACCCCGAAGATGTCACACACCAAGATGATTACAAAGACCTAAGAAGTGCGACACGGTTTTTATCTCCCGAAGATATGGCCTTGGCTGGACGCGCAAAGTCCCTCCTTGATTGGCATTTTAATCACCGCTTTTGTGCGAAATGTGGTCAGGTAAGCCAACCAGAAGGTGGCGGCATAAAACGCAAATGCCCCTCCTGCGAGACAGAACATTTCCCGCGCGTCAATCCCGTTGTCATTATGCTTATCCTGTCAAAGGACAAAGTCTTATTGGGGCGAGGTGCAGGATGGCCTGAGGGCGCAATGTCCGCACTTGCAGGCTTTATCTCTCCTGGCGAGTCAATGGAAGAAGCGGTCGCCCGCGAAACGTTTGAAGAAGTCGGCGTTAAAATCAGAAACCCGCGCTATATTTTCAGTCAACCGTGGCCGTGGCCAAGTCAGCTTATGATGGGCGTGATATGTGAGGCTGAGAGCGAAGAACTCACTATAAATAAAGACGAGTTAGAAGACGCCCAATGGTTCACAAGAGATGAGGTTCAAGCCGTCTATAATAAAACGGGCGAAGCATTTTTAAGGCTCCCCCGCTTTACAATCGCCCATCACCTTTTGAGGCACTGGCTAGAAAATTAAATCTTAAACAGGCTTTCCAAATATAGCTTGTCCAATACGGGCTAATCCGTGGGTTAACTGATTGCGGCGAATAATCGCCAGCACTAGGCAAGATAACCACACAACACATGCCATTACAAACAAGCCGCCGCCATCATTATTGGGGTCGATACCCAATGGCGTGAAAAGGTGAAAACTGATCGCGCCTGTCATCACGGCTAAACCTAAGAGAGCCCCAAAACCTTGCAAGCGATGAAAGCGTGGCAAACAGCCTATGAGTAAAGCTGCTGAGGCCAAAAGCTCGGCTACGCCTATCGTATATTGTGAAAAAAGACCCGTTTGCGCGAAAAGACCCTCCGCGCCAAGGCTAGCGGCCCACTCATTTAAGCGTCCGAAAATTTCTTGCGTATTGGGATGGTTCGTAAATTTAAACCTCAAGCTATCCAAAAACACTCCACTGCAAATAAGCGCCAATATGATGGGCAATATCTTTTTGACTTTATTCATAATTCGTTCCCCTTATATGCTTAGTCTTGTAAAATTTCTGGCCAATTTTCTTCGGCGGCATTGATAAAACCAGGAATGTCTTTTTCCCAACGTCTTTTAATACGGGCATTGAAATTTAGATAGAGCTTCCCATCCTCAACATGCCAATGTTCAGGCGTCCCTTTAGCAAGCTTATTTTTAGCCACAGCCCAAGCACAGTAGCCGCCATATTGCGGCATGAAAGCTTCTGGGTTGGTCTTAAATAAATCGTAGTTTCCCCGTGTCGCAAAGCGCCATTTGGCCCCTGCATATTCAAAGCTATATTGCTTCTTTCCCGTTTGCGGCTTTCCTGAGAAAAAACTCACAGTGTCATAGCCGCCTATCGCCAAATTGTTTTGCCATGACGTATAGACGGAATCCTTTGCCATGACGGGAGACACGCACATTCCAGACATGAGCACAGCAAGAATTATAATAACAACTTTCATCAATTGCGAATACCCTAAGACCTTTCAAAAAACCAAACAACTCGGCCTAACACTTTTGTGACTTCACGCGTTATAACGCGAGGCGTGAGCCGGATAAGTTCCTAACATGCTTACCGATTCGGTAAAAAAGGAGAGCTCTTCAAGCGCATGTTTCATATTTTCATCTTCGGGATGGCCCTCCACATCAGCGTAAAATTGGGCAGCCTGAAAAGATCCCCCAACCATATAGCTCTCAAGCTTGGTCATATTTATGCCGTTCGTCGCAAAACCGCCCAAGGCTTTGTAAAGCGCAGATGGAACTGAGCGAACTTTGAAAACGAAGCTCGTCACAACAGGCCCTTCACTCTTAGTTATATTTAGAGGCTCATTTGCTAGAATTAAAAACCGCGTCGTGTTATGAGCGGCGTCTTCAATATCGGCAGCCAGAACCTCAAGTCCGTAAGTTTCGCCTGCCAAAGTCGAAGCGATAGCAGCAACTGAATTATCCCCGAGCTCAGCCACGGCCCTCGCAGCGCCAGCTGTGTCCACGTCGTTAATGGGCTTGATATTCATAGATGACAAACGTTTGCGCACTTGTCCAAGCGCCATAGGGTGAGAGCGTGCTGTCTTAATGTCGCCAAGCTTCGTCCCAGGAAGCGCGAGCAATTGATGGTGCACCGCCAAATATTGTTCTCCAATGATATGAAGACCGCCTTCGGGTAGAAGGTGATAAATATCAGAAACGCGGCCTGCGACTGTATTCTCTACAGGTATCATAGCCAATTTAGCAGCGCCCGAGCTGACCTCGCGAAACGCCGCCGCAAAACTTGGGCAAGGCTTTGGGGTCATATTTGGAAAGCCATCTTGGCATGCCAAATGAGAATAAGCTCCAGGTTCTCCCTGATAGACAATGGCCTCAGTCATAGCTTTAATAGTCCCTGTTTTTCCAAGACGTCTTAAAGCCTTTGCGACGCTACGCCGCAAGAGGTTTTCAGTTTGCATTTACGCAAGAAGTTTATAAAAGACCGTGAATAAGTGCCCGGCAAAAGTCGGGTTCGGGACGACTGAAGGACGACGTCATGGACGAGCTTGGTTTTAACAAAATTGCTGGTGCTGTGTTAGCAACAGCTCTAGGCGTCATGGTACTCCGTGAAGCCCCTCATTTTTTCATGCATTCCGATATGCCTGAAACGCCGGCTTATACAGTTGGTCCAATGATTTCAGAAGAATCTGGAGACGCCGAACCTCTTCCTTTCCCACAGCCTGAATGGATTGCCGCTATGGATGCTGAGCGTGGGGCAAAAGTCTTTAAAAAATGTACATCTTGCCATAATGCCGATAATGGCGGTGCGAATGGAACAGGGCCTAATCTTTGGAATGTTGTAGGGGCCACAGCGGGTCAGCATGCTGGCTTCAAATATTCAGGCGCAATGGCAGGCTCAGATATTACGTGGGGCTATGAAGAGCTTGATGGGTTCCTTGCAAAACCGACTAAATATCTTTCAGGCACGAATATGAATTTTGTGGGCTTGAAGAAAGAAGCTGATCGCGCAGCTGTTATTGAACTTCTTCGTTTAGCTGCTGACGCGCCTATGGATCGTCCAGCCGCCGCCGTTGCAGAGATTACCGTTGAGGCGGAAGAAGTTGTTATCGAAGAGCCTCCTACTGATCCGACAGAAACGACAACAGAACAATAGTGTTATAATCGCTTAATAGCGGTTATTTGGCCACCTCCACTTTCCATTATACGGTGTACTGCTTCGCGTAAGGGCTCGCTGAACACAGTCATGTGATAAGCATTTGCATGTAGAAGCCGTCCTGATGTTTGCATGATTCCAACATGGCCCTTCCAAAAAATTAAATCACCTCGCTTTAAGCCGCGTTGAGTAACCCGCAGATTGTGCCCAAGCGTAGCTTCCATCATATCTGTATCTCGCAAAGCATCACGGCCTATCGCGCGCAACGCGGATAAAACTAAACCTGAACAATCAAGGCCGTCTGTGCTGACCCCGCCCCACACGTAAGGTAAGCCCAAATGCGCCTCAGCCACTTTGGTATAGTCTAAAATGGTGGGGCGCTCTGACATTGCTCTCACATGGTTACGATGAATATATCCACCGGCCCCAATTTGGAAGAAATCAAGATGTTCTTTCTGCGCCTTAATATGTGCCCCCATAGGTAAGGATTGCACGATATGACTTTTTATATCTGGCGCTGAAAACATCGGAGCCTTCAAAGCCGTTACAATATGACTGGCTCTGATTTTATTGTTTTCTAGAAAGCGTGAAGGCATGAAACCAACATACCCCTTCTCTTTTGAGCCTTTGACAGGTGATTTAGCCTGTCCCCATACCCAGCCTTTTTTCGTCTCATAAACATCAAAGTGATGTCCATATAGTAGCTGTGTATCTTGACCTGAACGCCTTGAGGCTTTGCTGTGGAGCGGGGCTATTGGCACTGTCACTGTCTGTGTGGACAGGCGCGGCCCCTTATGACGCGGAATTATAAGGCGCGGATCTGTTGAAGGCTTCACTAGGCGGCTACGCGCGAGACAGCATCCAATTGAATTTCAGATTGGATGATATCGGCAAAACGCTGCAAAAACAAAATACCGCCCGATGTTCGCGTTACGATAACTGAACGTCTGTCAGACGGGTCTGGTGCGCGGGCCACAAAACCATGCTTACTTAACGTATCCAGAGCTCTTGTAATGACAGCCTTGGTTACATTTAGTTTTTCAGAAAGAGATTTAACTGTATGACTAGTGCTTTCCAAATAAACTGACATGAGTATCGCTAGCTGTCGTGTTGATAAATCTGGCCCCTGAGCAATCACAGTTTCAAGCGTAACGCGGTGCCATAATGAAAGTGCTTCACTGCGCTTCATACGGGTTGTGCTAGTTGAACCAGACATAAATTTGGTTATTTCCCCTCAAAACAAATCACTTACATCTTCTGACTCGCATAGCTGTGATTCTTTGGTCAAGCGGCAATTCACAGTGCGTTTCTTGCACGGCCTTAAGTGATTCAAACACAAGTAAATTTTAATGTTTTTGGGTTAGGCTTTTCCACGATCTAAGGGCTTAAAAGGTAGCATGAAGCAAGCTGATACACAAAAATGGGCACAAATGCCCTTAACACGTTTAAACGCTGTTAGAACGATCATAGTTATATTGATCGCAATTGGTTATGCCTCGACTATGTCACCTTTGGATGACCAATATGAAGTCTTGCGGCATTTAGGCTATGATCCCAGTTGGTTTGGACTTCAAATTTTATTCTGTCTTTCAGGCTATCTGGCTGTTCGTAGCCTGACTCGGCATGGGTCATCTATGCGGTATTTAATGTCGCGAATTTTACGTAACGGACCGTTATTGATTGCTTTCACACTAGCGACTGTCACTGTCATTTATCCTATTTTCTGCCTCACCGACGCCCCTCTTAAAGAAGAAATTATAAAACTAACGCGCTACTTTTTTCTGACCGTTCTATGCATAGATCCAGGAGCCAGATTGCCCGGCCTGTTAGATGATGCCAAATATATGTGCCTGATACAGGGAGCCATTTGGACGTTTCGGTGGGGTGCGCTTGCACATATATCTATGGCCATAGGATGGCGCATGGGTATCCTGAAATCCAAGCATATACTTTTGATATTAGCAGTTCTTACGACTGTATTTTACGGCGTAGCAGGTTATATTGCCGCCAAGACCAACTTTGAGGCGGCTTTCCCGGCTTTTGCTGGTCTTCGGGTGACATATGCTTTCCTTGCGGGGGCTGCGCTTTACGGTTGGCAAGATAAACTCCCCAAAACGGCTTTGAGTAAGACCGTGACTCTTATGACGCTGTTAAGCTTGGCACTTATTCAATATTTCATATTGCCTTGGACACCAGGTATTGAAATTGTAGGTACTCTATTTTGGACTTATCTCGCTATTATTATCATCCAGACACCTATGCGTGTCACGGCCTGGATGAACAATTGGCCTAATATCGTCTTAGGACTTTATCTGGGCAACTGGCCGACGTCGCAAATTCTTATCTTGATGTACCCAGAACTTCACGGGTGGCCTCTTATCGGCACTTCGCTCGCAGTGACGACTTTGATAGCTATTATGACGCATGCAGCTATTTCAGGTCACATAAACCGTTGGGCCGCAACAGCGTTAAGACGAGAAGTCACCATTTAATCCGCCGGCTTTAAGCCAATGATACAGTCCGCGAAGCGCAAACATATCACCGCCTTTGGGATGTCCAGGATATGACGTAGGGCACCAACCATAAACATCAAAATGCATCCATGGACGCCCTTTAACAAATCGTTCTAAAAAGAGTGCAGCTGTGACAGCGCCTGCGAAACCTCCGCCTGAATTTTTCATATCGGCAATTGGAGAACTAAGCATTGAATTATAAGGCTGCCAGAGGGGCATATGCCAGATAGGGTCAAATTGCTGTTTGGACTGTGCAAGGACATCAGCAACTGGAGCCTCACGATTACTAAAAAAGGGCGGTAATGTCGGCCCCAAAGCCACGCGTGCCGCCCCCGTCAAAGTCGCAAAATCTATCATCAAAACTGGTTCTGACTCAGCGGCTTTGGTCAAGGCATCCCCCAAAACCAGTCGACCTTCTGCATCCGTGTTATCAATCTCGACAGTGAGCCCTTCTCGGGATGTCAGAATATCACCCGGACGATACGCCCCTGCCGAAATTGCGTTTTCAGCTATGGAAACCAAGCAATGCAAACGGATCGGCAAATTATTTGCCATAATCATTTTCGCCAAAGCCAAAGCATGAGCCGCCCCGCCCATATCTTTTTTCATAATACGTGCACCTGACGCACTTTTTATATTTAGGCCACCTGTATCAAAGGTAATCCCCTTACCGATAAGTGCAAGACGTGGATGGTCTTTATCACCCCATTCAAACTCGACTAATCGAGGTGCTTCATGAGCAGCCCGACCCACGGCATGGATCATAGGTAAATTTTCCTTCAAGAGGTCAGCGCCCATCGTCACCGTCAGATCCGCACCATATTCTGTAGCCAAATCTTTTGCTTGTTGGTGCAGGGCCTCCGGGCCCATATCTCCCGCGGGCGTGTTTATAAGATCACGGCATAGATGCGTTGCATCCGATAAAGCACGGGTTTCTGTAAGCCTATCAGACTCGTTGACTATAAGAGTGGGAAATTCTGTTTTTGAAGGCAAGTAAGTTTCAAATTTGTAAGCCCCAACGCCCCAAGCTACATCAGCCAAAGTGACGTTCCAGTCTTGGGGAAGGCTGGCATATCTATAATACCCTGCAGTCAAGCTCCCAGATAAACCGCCAGCACGCATAGGCCCCAGCACGTCTTTTTCCGCAGATCCAGCCCCATAAAGGACACATGCAATCGCGCCCTTATCATCAGGCAATTGTACTTTCTGCCCCGCTTCGCCTGAAAACTGACGGGCATCAGCAAAAGCTTGCTGTGCAGCCGTGAAATTTACTTTCATGTCAGACCATTCATCGGGCCTTACAATATAAATATCTCTAACAACGGCACTAGCTGTTACATCATCTTGGGTCGCAAAAATAGCTGACATTGGGGCTCCGCATCTTGAATTTGCTAACGTCTCGTTAACTGTCTGTGTTTACGTTTGTTAACGAAATCTTATCACGGCGCAACCGTGGTTTTCCTATGGAGACTCTATGTTTTTGAGATCTACTCTACGCGTCACACTACTGATGGCGGCATCTGCTTTCACTTTAGCAGGCTGCGCAGTTGCACCAGGATATACCGACACAGAACAAGAAATGACAGAAACGCTTCAAGGGTCTAATTTTCAGCCAGCTTCTCGTGAGATGCGTGACAACATTGAAACGCAGGAGCTTTTCGCACAAGCGGCCTTTTGGTCGCGTGAGTATGAATTAAATCCTGGAGACCTTGAGAGTGCCATCAAGCTATCAGCAGCTGTCAGAAAACTTGGTAATCCGCAACGTGCTATTGAAATAGCGCAGACAACTCGGGCTCTTTATCCACGCGATCCTTATCTGACAGCGGAGTTTGCGGCGGGCCTTATTGCAGCTGAGCGCGCACAAGAAGCCATGAAACCCTTAGATGACGCCTTAAGAACTGCCCCGGGTTATGCGCGACTTTGGTCTCTCAAAGGGGCTGCGCTTGATCAGCAAGAGGATTATGCCCTTGCCAGAAAACACTATGCAAGAGCCCTAGAAATTACGCCGCATGATCCGAATGTGATGGCCAATGTCGGGCTAAGTTTTGCATTATCTGGCGATCCAGTTACAGCAGAAGGGTGGCTACGCCGCGCAGTTTCTATCCCAGGGGCCAGTCAATCTGTCCGTCAAAATTTAGCGCTCATATTACAGCTGCAAGGCAAAGACGAAGAAGCGAAACGTTATGCGGGACGAAAAACTGCGCCCAATTTGCGACCTGCCCCTCAGAGCTCACGCGCACAGCAACCGACGGCTTATAAATCTGGTCTTGGTGCTTATGAAAAACAGACAAGCGCTGCACCCCAAGGATACCCCACAGTTCAGACTTATAAACCGCGCAGAGCCGCGCCAAGTCAACAGCAATTATCCGGTATCCCAAGTTCCGAAAGAAGCAGTGCTCGCACCCAAACATATGGAGCAGGTCAATATCCAACGCGTTCATTAAATAGGACGGCTTCTGTTAATGGGGAAAGTCTTGCCAGAAACAGCTCCCCTATGACAGCTTCTGATGCTGCCCGCCTCGCGGCACAACAATCCAAACGCGGCAAGGTCGTCATGCCGCTTCAAGACACGCCCGAACCTACATTAGAGCAACGCTCAGTCTTAGAGCAAATTTCGCGTGGACTTGGGCCAAAAGCTAGCGGGCCACAGCTCGCTGGTGCTGTACCTCAAAGCTATCCACAAGGTTACCAAACTCGACCTTCTCAAAATTATGCACCGACGCAACAGCAATATTACGGGCAAATTCAAGAACAGGGGCGTGCGCCTAACAGACGCCGCAGATAAATCCTGTTTACTATTCATGAAAAAGCCGCTGCGTTAATCAGCGGCTTTTTTTATACTCGAAGTTTCCAGAACAAACTGGCGTTTCCTAACTAAGGGCTCCCATGAGGCGCATAGAGGCTGGAGTGAGGATAACAATAAACAGAACTGGCAAGAAGAATAGGATCATCGGAACGGTCAGCTTAGCTGGTAGAGCCGCGGCTTTCTTTTCAGCTGCCATAACCCGCATCTGGCGGTTTTCATTTGCCATAGTCCGCAATGTATCACCTAGTGGAGTACCATAACGCTCAGCTTGAATTAGCGCTGTTGCGACTGAACGCATACCAACATGATTATTGCGCCGCGCGAAATTTTCATAAGCCATGCGACGGCTGCTTAGGAAAGATAATTCTGCTGTTGTGAGTGAAAATTCCTCTGCGAGCTCCACAGAGTTTTCGGCCATTTCTTCGGCGACCTTATTAAAAGCAAGCTCGACTGACATGCCCGATTCTACGCAGATCAATAGTAGGTCAAGCGCGTCAGGGAAAACAGGAACAATAGACGCTAAGCGTTTACCTGCTGCATTTTTAACGAAGATGGCAGGAAGATAATATCCAAATAGCGTTAAGGCCACGGTCATCGCGATACGTTGCAACATTTGCCATTCAGAGATATTGAGCCCTACGAACAAGATCAAACCGATAAGCAAACCTGCGATCGGCAATACTAGTCTGAAGATATAAAAAGTATAAATGGGTTTTTGCCCGCGCATCCCCGCTTGCGCCAACTTGTCTCTAAGATCTGAAGCCTCAAGTAATTTTTCAAGACTCAGTTTATCAACCATGTCCTTGATATAGCCCTTACTCTCTGTCCTAAGGCCCGCTTTTTTATTCAATTGCTCCATACGGCTATTGCGCAAACCCTCACGAGCGCTTGCGACAGAGTCCATACGCTTTTTAAGCTTATCACCCTCAAGCATTGGGCTGAAAATTGTATAGAGTGTCGCCACAACTAAGATAGCTACCACAAGGTAGGCTGCATTCTGGAACATTGCAATTGACTCTGCACCCATAGCGGCCTCCCTAGAACTTAAAGTTAATCATTTTGCGCATCATGAGCGTACCAAGAACCATCATACCTGCGCCGATCATAAGATTTCTGTGACCCGTCGGCGTTGTATAAAGCTCTTCCATGTAATCTGGCGCAATAACTGTGACCAACCCCCCCACAAATATTGGGAGAGCCCCGATAATAATGGCTGACATTTTGGCTTCCGCAGAGAGCGCTTTAATTTTTTCACGCAACAATTTACGTCCCCGCAAAACGGAGGCCAGATTTGATAGACTTTCGCCTAAATTACCACCTGTTGTTTTTTGAATATTTAAAACAGTTGAGAAGAAATTCACTTCTGAAATAGGCATACGCTCATACATTTGCTCAAGACAGACTTCGAGCGGCAAACCAACGGACTCGGCCTCAACGACACGGCGAAACTCGGCTCCGAGTGGGTCTGGGCTCTCATGTGCAATAATTTTTAAGCAGTCTCCGAGTGGCAGACCTGTCCTAACACCGCGAACAATAATATCCATCGCATCCGCAAAGTGAGAGGTAAATTTCTTTTGGCGGCGATTAATTGAACTGTTTAAGATAAATCGCGGCATACCAAACCCAAGGCCTACGGCTAGTCCTAAACAAAATAGAGGTTTCATTCCGAGCGCAAAAGGAATAGCGCCAGCTAGAACGGCAATTACAAGTGACATAATCATGAAAGTCTGAGGCTTCATCGACCAATCCGCTTGAATCAAACGCGCTGGAAGGGCTTTAGCTTTCTTCTTCTTGGTCTTTTGACGCTCTTCTATTTTGCCAAGTGTTTCTTCAATCTGCTTGCGGCGATTTCCACCATCTTCAGACTTTAATTTTGCCAAAAAACTATTCTTGGAGGATTGTTGACCAGAAAGCTGCTTGACGCGCGCGCCTCCTTTAGACTGACCATCACCGAGCAGTAAGAAGCCAAGGCAAAATATGCCTCCTGCTGCCGCTAATGCTATGAGAGTATTCGGCTCCATCCTTAACTACCAGCAGCTTCCAAGGCTTCGGCTAACTCTTTTTCAAGGTTAAAGTAACGCGCACGATCCCAAAATACTGGGCGGGCAATACCTGTGGACTTGTGCTCGCCAATAATGTTGCCCTGCGCATCTTCACCATCCATTTCATAGGTTAGCAAATCTTGTGTTACAATGACTTCACCTTCCATACCGATAACTTCAGTAATATGCGTAATGCGACGAGAGCCATCCCGGAGACGCGCCGCTTGCACAATGATATCGACAGACCCTGTAATCATTTCACGAATTGTTTTGGCGGGTAAAGAGAATCCACCCATCGTGATCATAGACTCAATACGAGAAAGAGCTTCGCGAGGCGAGTTGGCATGGAGCGTTCCCATTGACCCATCATGGCCCGTGTTCATGGCTTGCAACAAGTCAAAGGCTTCGGGTCCACGTACCTCACCCACAATAATGCGTTCAGGACGCATCCGCAGACAGTTTTTCACCAAATCCGTCATGGTGACTTTACCCTTACCTTCCAGGTTGGGCGGGCGTGTTTCAAGACGTACAACATGTGGCTGCTGGAGCTGCAATTCAGCAGAGTCTTCGCAAGTAATGATACGCTCGTCGGGGTGAATGAAACTCGTCAAACAGTTAAGCAGCGTTGTCTTACCCGAACCCGTACCACCGGAAATGATAATGTTACATTGGCAAGCGCCAATAATTTCCAGAACACGTGCGCCGGCAGGAGAGATAGATTTGAAATTCACCAAATCGCCCAGTCGCAATGAGTCCTTTTTAAATTTACGAATGGTAAGGGCAGGACCATCAATTGCGAGGGGCGGCCCGATAACGTTAACCCGCGAGCCGTCCAGTAGACGCGCGTCACATATCGGGCTGGCTTCATCAACACGGCGACCCACTTGAGACACAATCCGCTGACAAATATTCATCAATTGGGTATTGTCGCGGAAACGAATATTCGTTTTCTGCATCTTACCGCCGGTTTCAATAAAGACATGCTTAGCGCCATTGACCATAATATCGGCAATATCATCACGCGCCAAAAGCGGCTCTAACGGCCCATAGCCTAAAATATCATCGCAAATCTCGGTAATGAGTTGGTTTTGTTCAGCGACTGACAAGCGGACATTGCGGATTGCAATGATTTCATCAACAATAGTTCGAATTTCATCACGAGCTTTATTGGGCTGCATCCCTGCCAAGGCGGTAACATCGATCGTCTCAAATAGAGCGTTGAATATAGTCGCTTTTGTTTCGTAATACTCCTCAGAAGGTCCCCCGCGAGTTGCTGCGGTAGTCTGCGGCGTAACAGCCGCCGTCGGCTCAACTTTTTTTACGATTTCTTTATCAGCGGATGGCGGCGCCTTTAGGGCCGCGCTGCTGGTCTCTGCGCGCTTACCAAACATGAGCGATTACGCTCCTTTTTTCTTGAAGGAAAAGAGTGACTTACCCTCTTTTTTACCAGCGCCGTCAGTTTTTGGCTTAGAGAGTTTACCTAGCAAAGATGACGCTTTAGCAGTTCCGCCTGAAGTATTTGAGTTGAAACTTCCAGTCTTCAATCTTTGAGCAATGTAATCTATACCATTTACAAGTTGCGTGGCGGATTTCACTTCCGTCAACATTTTACCATCATTGGACGCTTCAAAATAAATCTCAGGCTCAAACCCAAGAACGAGTGCAGGCTCTAGGCCCACAGCCGACGCAAAATCTTTTACTGATATCTCAGAATTTTTTGTCATACCTGTCTTGTTTAAGATGAGTATAGGCTCCGCATCATTAGGTCGTTGAGCTCTAAGGAAATCGACTAGATTTTTTGTATTACGTAAATTAGCAAGGTCAGGTGTTGCTGTAATAACGACATCATCGCAATTTATCAGAACATTCGTAGTCCAATCGCACCAATAATGCGGCATATCTAATATTGTGAGCGGACTGATAGAGCGAACGCCATTTACAACGGCTTCATAAGCTTCAGGCGTCATAACCGCTTTCTGGTTTAGAGAGCTTGCCGTAGGCAAAATAGACAGTTTAGGTGTGTGGCGGATCATAATCCGGTCCAACAATGTTTCGTCCAAGCGGTCTGGTTCAGCGAGAGCTTCTTCAAGGCCTTGGCTTGAGTCATAGGCAAAATCCAGACCTGTCGTTCCCCATGAACAATCAAGGTCAACCAAAGCTGTCTCTTGTTGAATGCGTTCAGAAAGGCTCCAAGCAATATTATGCGCTAAGGTAGATGACCCGACCCCACCTTTAGCCCCGAAAAAGGCCGCAACTCGACCGATAAAAGGCTTATCAGGGTCCGCATAAAGCTCTCCCATAGACCGAATAAGACTAATCGGATGAAATGGCGGGACGATATAATCACTAACGCCCTTATCCATGAGTTGGCGATATAGCCGAATATCATTGGCAGCTCCAATAATAACAACCTTTGTGCCCGCGTCACATACAGAGGCCAACTCTTCTAGTTGCGAGAAAAGCTCCGCACCACTCATGCCAGACTCGACCAAAATCAGGCTCGGCGTGTTTTCCTTATGATAAAATTCAATAGCAGAGGAGAGGCCGCCCATATAAATTTTCATATTCGTGCGTTTCATCCGCCAATCACGTGAAGACTCGTTGATAACGCCTGCCGTTTCTTGGCGATCACAAAATGCGTGAATAGAAATTTGAGGTAAAGCTTTATCACCTCCTTCTCGGTTTAATTCTTCCAAAGGCTGAACAACTGCTGAAGCTATAGGCTGCGCATGCATATGAGCTTGCTGCATCATATTTTGTTGCGGCATTGGCGGAGCGGGCTGCATGTGAGGCATAGGCTGTGGCGGCATGTTCTGACGCGGCGCTTGCTGGTTCGGCATGGGCATGGGCTGTGGCGAAACCATTGGCATAGGCGGGTTGGCCGGCATGGGAGCTCTTGTCGGATTAGGCAACGGTACAGGCGCGCCAGGTGTCGGGCTCATCATCTGCTTTGGGGTCTGTTTCATGGCATTCATCCGGTTCGGTCCGTCACTCAAAAAGGCTTAGTCTTCTACAGAAACTTGTTGTCTGTCGGGTTGTGCAGAGGCGGTGTTCTCGCCTTTTATGTATTTATCATAAACTGTCTGACGTCTCTGAGAGTCAGGAATAGTCATGGCATAAGGTTCTAATAACTGGCGCGGATCGCCAATCATTGCGGCCAAATTTGCTGTGTGGAAACATCCAAAATTATCATAAGGTTGATTCGCAAATGTATCTGTCATGTCGCCTAAATGGCGGCAATCCTGAGGGATAGTTTTTAGTGTCCTGTAAGACACAACTACGGGTGCAGGACTTCCATAAGGAGTTTGATATTGACCCGTCTGAACAGCTGCGCCTCCCAAGCCTATAGCTGATAAGTTCTGACGAATCAGAGCTTGCGCTTGCTGTGAGCCAAGTCCAGCCTGCGCCGAACTAGGAACATTAATATAAAGCGGTCCGTTCCCCCCATGTCCATAAGCTTGTAAAAATTGACTCACTGCCGCTTGATCCCGCGCGGAGAGCTCAAGTCCATTTGGCCGCGTGTAAAGCTCAAGACGCTCTATAGATTCCGCCACTTGTACCTTATTTTTAAAAATGCTCGGAGGCGTCGAAGTCGATGGTGTAGAACAAGCACTAACTGTGCTTACCAATAACGCAATGCCAAAGGATTTTACAAGATGTCTCTTATTTTTCATCATCAGGCTCTCCTTAATCTACCACGTGACCAAAGGGTCCACTGAGTGAGTCAGCGCTGATTTTGGGCTTACCGTTGGCTGCATATATTTTATTCATTTTGCCTAGCAAAATATTATCCAGATCACTTGCTGGGACATATCCATCAAGCGGTGTTTGTAATTTATCAGGGTGTGTTGGATCCACTAGATAAGGCGTAACCATCACAACAAGTTCAGTTTGCGTGTTTAAATCATCTCTATTTCTAAATAACGCTCCAAAACCTGGTATATCTTTAGCGCCGGGGACTCCATCTGATGACTGGCGGCTTTCTTCGCGAATAAGCCCCGCAATCACGAGGCTTCCACCCGCTGGAAGTTCAACAACCGTATTTGCACGGCGAATGCGTAAGCCAAGGATATCAGATGATAAGCCGCCCGTTTCAAAAGCTCCCTCAGTAGTGGGTTCTGAGACTTCAGTTGAGATATTTAGAGAAATTCTTCCTTCACTTAAAACAACGGGTGTAAAACCAAGTGCAACCCCATAGGGTTTGAATTCAAATTCACGCTGAAGACGTCCGTTTTCATCTACAAACACTCCCGTAAGCAATGGAAATTCACCACCAGAGAGGAAATTTGCTGTCTCACCCGAAATTGCTGTCAGTGTTGGTTCTGCAAGCGTACGAATAAGGCCTACCCGCTCAAGCGCTTGCAACCCCGCCCCCAAAGAGCTTAGGTTTCCTCCGCCTGTATTATTCCAGTTAAAGCTACCGTCTAGACCAGCACCCGTATTTAAAGCCGCATTACTGATAAGAGACACAGTTGAGTCCCCTAATTGTCCGATAGCGTTTAGGTTAATTCCCATTTGCTTGGTTACGGAACGTTGCATCTCAACAATGCGTACTTTTAGTAAGACTTGATCTTTACCTTCAACGGACATGAGGTTGACAATCTCACCCTCAGCGCCTCCAGCCGTGTTTTCATCAAGCCACATCATTGCAAGCTTTTCAACGCGATTAGCCATAGAGGCATTTTGAACTGATCCTGTCAGTAAAATATTGTTATTAACGGCTTGAACATCAACTTGGGCATCTGAAACATGCTGAGAAATCAGAGATTTAAGCCCATTAATATCACGCTCTACACGTATATCTAAACTCAGAAGCTCTTGGCCATCATGACCGTAAAAATACGCATTTGTTTGACCTGGCTGCTTACCAATAAGGACGGCGCGGTGTGATGTATGAATAACTGATTCAACAATATCTGGATTTGAAACGATCACATCCATCATGTCTTGGGGTAATTCAATAACTGTTGATTTTGAATATGGTAGTACAATTGAGCGGCTCTTGGAACTTTGCCCTGGCGATTGTATATTCACATTTCCTGCTGAGGCTGATTGGATATGCGAATAAGATCGCGTTCCAGCATCAGCCGTGTATATTGTTGATGCCACGAGGCCAAATGTAACAGCGGTCCCTAATGCGAGCGTCATGAGTGTCTTGCTTGACATATTAGTTTCCTCTGATCGCAACTTGTTGAGGCTGTCCGCCCCGATAAACGGTTAGCATTGACTGAGTGTCTGTTTCCTCTTTGTCAAAAGTTGCCGTTGTTGGCGCCACAGCGCGGCTATTTCTGATTCCACGAAGCGTCAAAGTGAGGTCACCTTTTGCTACAGCTTGCTGTAGAAGTTCTGCATCGCCTTGTGACATTTCGAATGTCGCTGTTGATCCGATTTTTGTGGCACCGCTCTCCGCAGAAGTTGAAAATGTTTGGTCAATGGCGAGAACGTGTACATTTTCAAAAATAGTATCTGAAATATAGACCCGTTGATTTCCCGTCTGGTTGCCGTCATTTCGATTACGTTGCACAGCTTGGGTTAATATAAGATCCACACGATCGCCAGGCTGAATAAAACCGCCCGCCGCTGTATCTACTGATATTCTGGTTGTGACAGCACGCATTCCAGGCTTAAGAAGAGCCGCCATAACGCCAGATCCACCAGCCTTAACAAGTTTGCCTTCGTTTATAGGTTCTCCCACGACAATAGGTGAGCGGACAATAGAATTTAAGAGTTCAGAATCCGCGTTCGGACGTAAATCGTTAGAAATGAAAGCCGGGCTTACGGCTTCAGCTGGCCATTTTTTCCATTCAAAGGCCGCTTCCCCCAAACGAGAGCCAAGCGGAAGGTTTTGTGCCGCCACTAGAACCTTCACATACTCAACTTTTTGTATAATTGGAGCCGCCGCTTTGACAGGGGCAACAGGCGCAGGCGCCCCAAGCTTCTTGGCTTGGGTAAAAACCACAACGGCTGCGAGGCCAAGACCTGCGATAAGTATAAGTCTCTTGGTATCCATTATCCCTCACTAAGCCTTATTTCCCTCATTATTAGGGACTGATTTGATAAAGCATGGTTAATATTTAGGTACTGCATGCAAAAAAAGTGTTAACGCCCTGTGATAATTCTTAAAATCCTACTGATCTGAGGAAGATATCGCTTTTGGGTAGCGTTAGTAGAGCGCCACCAGCTAGAGCCAAGCCGTAAGGCATTTTTTTCTCGTCACGAAATAAATGATGGGCCCACTGTGCTGTCAAAAGCCGCTCAGGAATATATTTACGGCCAAAAACTAATAAAAGGGCCAAAACGCCTCCTAAAAAAGTTGTGTAAATGACGTATAATGCGGCATCGTCCCATTGCCACCAGAGGGCAGTCGCGGCCATTAACTTTGCATCGCCCCCGCCAAGCCAACCAAAAGCAAACATTGCGAACCCTACAGCAAAGAATGTCAATCCCACGAGAAGGTGTTGAGATAGCACACTCCAACTGTCCCATATGAAGGGCGTCACAATTATAAAGCCCGCAATCACAGCAAGGCTGATCCAGTTTGGTATTGTCATGGAGGTTGCGTCTTTCGCAGCGGCGGTCAACATAGTGCCCGCAAAGACCATGACGATAAAAAAAGTTAGCAACATAAGTGTTAAGCTCCTGCAATTCAGAGCTTCTGCTACCAAGCTATGGTTAATGTTGAGTTTCACTTCACAATTTTAAGCAAAAAAAAAGCCGCGTCAGAAGACGCGGCTCAATCTTATAATTCGATTAGATCGAATTACTCACCAGTATTTACAGACTCACCTGAGATAGCTGTAGATACGGCAGTAAACTTCTCGTCAAGGCCAGTACCGATAGCGCGAGCGCCAGCGATAAGAGCGACTGAGATAAGAGCTGCAATTAGACCATATTCAATGGCTGTTGCACCGGATTCGTCTTTAATAAAACGAGTAACTAAATTTTGCATAACTGACTCCCACGTATGCTAGTTTATAATTGAGGATTATTCCTCATTAGCAGGGTTATCCCTGTTATGACTGGGTATAGAGACAGCAGATTACTATCCATTTAAGCAACGTGGTAAACTTTCGGTAAAAGTTATTTTTGTTTTCTGATGATAAAGGCATGAAAGTGTCTCGCCTATTATAAAGCCTATAAATGCCCTCAATTTGCGATTTTCGCCTATTTTGTAAACTCTTCGTTCACCACATTCCCCTAAACCGAACAAAATACTGGAGTATGTCCGATGAGATTTATGTCGCTAAAAACCCTTCTAACCCTAAGTGTTATGACTTTTACGCCGTTAACCGCTCATGCGGGTACAGCGAGTCACTATAGTGTTGAACTTAATAAGACAGAAGTGGTTTACCTCCCTACAAGTGCAGGTGCAGTGGTAATTGGCAATCCCGAAATAGCTGATGTCTCGATCCATTCTGCTAACACAATATTTGTTGTAGGACGCGGATATGGCGAAACTAATTTGGTCATTCTAGATGCAGCAGGCCAGAAAATCATGGACGCTGACATTCAGGTCGTCAACAATCTACCTTCACACGGCGTCAGGATTTATAATGGCAAAGAACGGGAAACTTACAGTTGCGCTCCATATTGCCAGCCGGCTCCTGTGCTCGGCGACACGCGAGAATTTATTGCAGCCAATCAAGGCGGCGGAACAGCAATTAATAACAATGTTGCGACAAGCGCACCTACACAATCCTTCACACCGGGACCAGTAGGAGCGTCACCTTCTGCTATGCGAACCCAAACTAGCTTAACTGGCGCACCGTCAGGGCCTCCAAACAATATTGCACCCCCGGGTATGTAGGTATATTTACTTAATATTAACGATTTTTCTTCTCGAAAAATTAAGGCCCTTCTCTCTATTCTATGGCTTCGTAGATATGGGAATTGAATATGGCACGTTTAAGAAATAGGGCCCTCAAGCGAGCAAAGCGCTTTTTTGGAAATCGCGAAGGCACAGCGGCCATTGAGTTTGCTATTCTAGCAATCCCATTTTTTATGCTGTTGTTCGCAATTCTCGAACTCGCGATTGTCTTTTTTATTAATTCTACACTAACTCACTCTGTAAGTGAAGCTGGACGCCAAATAAGAACTGGAAACTTTCAGGCTTGTGGAACCCAAGATAATTTTAAAAAACTGGTTTGTAATAACATGCGCGGCCTCGGCAATTGCGAAAAGCGACTTCGCATTGATGTGGTCAGCGGAAGTAATTTCGGAAGCATAACACTTTCGGACCCTCCTAAGCCCCCTGAAAAAGATCCCTCTGATCCTAGCTCAACAGATGATGTACCTAACGGTGATTGGGTTGATACAGGCGCGAACGCACCCGTTGTTATAAGAGGCCTTTATTACCATAAATTGGTTTTGCCACCTCAATTGACACGTTTAGAAAATGTTCGAGGCTCTGGTATCCGGTTGTTAAATGCAACAACAGCTTTCAAGAATGAGCCCTTTCCGGCACCTGGCGCTTGCCCTGTAACATAATAAGGATGGAGCCAATAATGACACAGAAAAAAAACAGACCACTCAAAAAAACCTTGCTAGCGTCACTACCGTTAAATTTCCTAAGAAATAAAGACGGTATTGCAGCGATTGAATTCGCATTTATAGCGCCCGTTATGCTTTTCATGTATTTTGGCATGGCTGAAGTCGCAACTGCTATATCTATTGACCGGCAGATTTCACATTCTGCCAATGTGGCCGGTGACTTAGCAACTCAATCAGAAACTGTCTCTGTTGATGAAATGTCAGAAATAATGACAGCGACTATGATGACAATGGGCATCCCATCAGACAAAAGAAGTAAGGTTAAAATAGAAATTTCAAGCTACGCAAGAGCGTCTGATGACAGTATTATACAAAAGGGTCGGGCCACGCTTAACGGTCCTTTTCCGACAACATTTGATGCTAGTAAATTAGATGATCGTATTCTTAGCAGCACCTCGGGAATTGTAGTTGCGCGGGTCATTTACAGCTATGAACCCTTGAAATTACGCTATATGGAATCTGATTTTGATTTAAAGGAAACCTTTATGCTGAAGCCGAGAAAGTCTGCCAATGTCGACATTGAGGACAATGGCAGCGGAACGCCTTCAAACCAATATAGCTGCGTATTCGCATCTGGGAAACCAAGTTGCTCCGCAAATGGAAATGTCAGCTAAACAGGTTTTATAAAAACTATTCTAAATAAGCCGCTTTTAGAGCGGCTTTTTCTTTGTCCGTAATGCCCAGATGGTCATGGATATAGCTCTGCACGTCCGCAATCGCGTCGAGCGAGCTTTGCAGATAGGCTTCCTCGACGCCAAACATGGGGCGGATAGCTTCAGGGTCAATAGCACGGCCATAGCGCTGCGTGAACATTTGAGCGGCAGGGGCGAGGAAGCTGTCAATGTCCACCGCCGTCATGGTCAGCATGAAATCTTCATAGATGGTTTTTTCATCCACGCCGAGCGCGCCTTTAATCACAGCGCAGAGCGTCCCCGTACGGTCTTTGCCTGCTGCGCAATGCACAAGAATAGGCTCACCTGTTTCAGCCATATGACGGAGCGTATCGCCAAAAATTTGCTTAAAGCCAGTATCGTGAGGACGGGCCCCATAGGAGCCAATCATATAATTACGCGCATCTTCAGGTTTATGTAGATCATGTTTCATAAAGGCTTCATGGGGCGCGACCTTCGCGCTCTCGCCATCAACGGGGTCTGGATAGCTTAAACGTCGCGGCGTATGGTTCTCAGGCCAATTGGTCGGCTGGCGCTCACGTTCAGGCGCATGCCGCAGATCTACTATCAAGCTAATATCAAGCTCAGCTAAGCGCGCTTTGTCAGCCTCATTTGTGTTGTGAAGGTGAGCGGATCTAAAGAGCTTATTTGCTTTTATCTTTCCGCCATCCATTGTTTGATAACCGCCAAAATCGCGGAAATTAAAAATAGTTTCGAATTTTTTTATGCGATTATCCATGAGGTCCTATAACATAGCTTCAAAACATTTATACAAAAAAGGCGCCCTCTACGATTTCACGTAAAGGACGCCTCATAAAATAATTTTGGTGTATTTAATTCATCAAATTCTCAGCGGGCTTACGGCTTTGCATTTGTTCAAACTTACCCCAAACACCATCATCGCCGTGCCATTTTCCTTCGGTGGCGCCTTTGGAATATTCCGTTGCACGCGCTTCAAAGAAATTGGCATGCTCAACGCCATTGAGAATTTCCGTCAGCCAAGGCAGAGGATGATGTTTAATTCCGTAAACGGGAGGTAAGCCAAGCTGACCTAAACGCCAATCAGCGATGTAACGAATATAGCGTTTAATATCTTCAGACGTCATACCCTCAACAGGGCCCATTTCAAAAGCCAGATCGATAAATTTATCTTCGAGTTTCACAACCGTTTGGCAGCAATCGATAATGTCATCTTTAACAGATTGTGTCAGCGCTCCTGTCTCTGCGGCGAATGTGTGGAACATTTTGATCATGCCCTCGCAATGAAGGCTCTCATCGCGGATAGACCAAGTTACGATTTGCCCCATGCCTTTCATCTTATTCAGGCGTGGGAAATTCATTAGCATAGCAAATGAAGCAAAAAGCTGTAGCCCTTCGGTAAAGCCGCCAAAGACCGCCATGGAAGTCAGAATATCCTTCTCACTGCCGACACCAAATTTACCGAGATAATCATGTTTGGCCGCCATCTCTTCATATTCCATGAAGGCGCCAAATTCTGAATCGGGCATACCAATGGTTTCAAGCAGAAGCGCGTAGGCCGCAATGTGAATCGTTTCCATATTGGAGAACGCTGCAAGCATCATCCGCACTTCGACAGGCTTAAAGAGCGGCATGTAATTTTCCATGTAATTCCCGCCCACTTCGACATCGGACTGAGTAAAGAAACGGAAAATTTGTGTCAGTAGGTTGCGCTCATTATCATTAAGGTTCGTCGCCCAATCTTTACAATCTTCTCCCAGAGGGACTTCTTCGGGCATCCAATGGACTTGCTGTTGCTTTTTCCAAAAATCAAACGCCCATGGATAGCGAAAAGGTTTATAGCTATGGCTCGGAAGCAAAAGGCCCGATTTTGACTGTTTAATGAAGTCCATTTTTCCCATGATAATCCCTCTCAAGGCCCGAATCAGCCCGTAAATTCTTAATGTCAGTGAAAATCAACCATATATAGGTTACTGATTTGCTAAGCCCACAATATGTAGTGGGTAAAGTTTCGCAAGGGCTTTTTACGTCTCATCCTCATATTTTTAAAAATAAGAGGTTTTAGAAGGGCTTACCCTCGGCGGCGGCGGCGACCCTTGCGCCCGCCATAGCGCAAAGCCCCCAAAACCTCTGCTGGATTAGGCATATTCGCAGTACGTTTTTTGAAATCCCACTTGGCTTTCTCAAAACGCATTACATTTGCGATTCGCGCTTCGAGGAATTTACGAGCTTTTGGCTTTTGCGGTTCTTCATCTGACAGCCAAACTGTTAATGTAGAAGCTATAACACCTGCAAGTATGGTGCGCTTGGAATAATAATTACCATCCGTGCTGGTATCGCCAATGGCCCGCCAAATTGTATCCGCCGCCGACCAGAGCTGCTTTGGCCCCTGCCCCAAGGCATCAGGCAAGCTAAGACGCGACATAGCGCGGCGTGCGGCCTCCTCATGCGGGCCAATCGCATAGAGCGCAGAGAGCACACCCGCCGTGACTTTATCGCGAATTTTCATATTGTCTTGATTAAGCTCAGCTAAATCCTCCGCAACCTTCGCATTCATCTGTTCAGACCAAAAGCGAATGACCTCTAGCGGCCCGTTAGGGAAGTAAAGCTCTTCTGCGCCCTTTGGCAGATCTGTGTTTTGGGCGGCCGCTCTCAGACTCTTTTGTGTCCAACCATCAAAGGCGGCTTGCGGTAACATCGCAGCGAGAATTACAGCACGGGCTTTATGAGAGGCGTCAGTCATACATGCATTATAAAGCAAAAACCTTAGACTGTCTTCTATGTTACCTTGCGGCGTAATATCTTGCGCTTAAACCAATCCGTCGCGACCTTAACCCCTGCACCTGACAAGACCCCAAAACGGAAGATACGGCCCGAGAGCAAGATAACACCCAATGTTGTGGCCGCCAAAAGTCCAACAGAAGCAACAAGCTGCCATAAAGGCGGGTCAGCTGGCAATCGCATCAACATTGCGAAGGGTGAAGAGAGCGGGAACCAACTCGCGAAAATCAAGAGCGGGCTATCAGGTGTTGTCAGGCCAATCGGCACAATGAAGACAGCCCCCATCAGCACAAACATAATAGGTGTCGTCAACGTCTGCGCGTCTTGCATCGACTCCGCCAAAGCGCCGAGCGCAATGAAGAGCGAGCCGTAAAAGATATATCCCAGAACCAAAAATATGGTGAAGAAAATAATCATCTTGGGTGAAAAAGCCGTAATCAACCCCTGCGCCACATCGGACGGCCCCATAACGATAGCGCCGATAACGCCGACAATACCCATAATGATATAAGGCAGAATTGCAGTGAGCGTCAGCAGGGCCACGCCTAAAAGCTTACCCAGAATGATTTCAGAAAACCGCGTCGTGGCGAGCATCATTTCCAAAAGCTTATTCATCTTCTCTTCGAGCATGGAGGTAAGCAGCATATAGGCCCCGGAAAAGACAGTCATCCAAAGCATCATGGATAGGGCAAAAGCGACAAGATAAGGAATGCGGTCTTTTGAGCCGACCTTCTGCCCTTCACCGTCAGCCGTTGCTTTCTTAGTCGGATCGAACGCCTCAATTTTTATACGGTTCTCACGCGCGGCTTCATAACCCTCGCGGTCTAACCCCGCTGATCCCAAATAATTATCAACGGATACATCACGAAAATAGGACTTAGCCAAATCGCGCACAGGGTTATCCGTCACATTAGGCGACCAGTAATCCGCCGTTAATTTTCCATCATCATAAATGTGCAGAACACCATTTAACTTCACATCTTTGCCTTCAAAGGACGCCATTTTATCGCCGCGCATATAAGCTTTCAGCTCCTCCAAATCGCGTGATGGTGGGTCAATAAAAACAAGCTTGGAGTCTAGCGCTTTCATGCGCTTGGTTGCCCCCGGCATCTTTGTCTCAATATAGGCCTTGCCTTCATCAATCCCTTGGGTGTCTATAATCTCTTTAAGCTCTTCTGCGTCCTGCTCATTCAAGACGGTTCCGCCAAGTCCGTTGAGAACACCTGCCATTAACTCTTCTTGCTTATCCGCTTCGGATTGCAATATCGCAGCGGAATGAGAGCCTGTTTGATCCAATATCGTTTCGTAACGCGTCGGCGAAACACTAAATCCCGCTAGGTTCACGGCAATAATAATCGCGCCAATGACAAACGGTAGAAAGAACGAAATCCAAAAGCCCCATGTTTTCACATAACCGAGATAGTCGCGGCGGGCTATGAGATAGGTGCGGCGTAAATTTATAGCGGGTAAATTCATTGTGCGGCCTCCGCTTGTTCAAGCTCCATTGTCGCGAGCAGGTCTTTCCCGACCATGGCAACAAAAGCTTCGTGGAGTGTGGGCTGTTTCGGCTCGAACCGTGTCAGGTTTATTTTCTGCTTTACGCAGCGCTCGAGCACATCTTGGCTTTTGGCATCATCTTTCAAAATTAAATCAAGCGCGCCATCGCTACGTTGTTCCAAAGATTTCGCAAAAGACGCTACACTTTCCTTAAAGCCATCCGTATCAGAACCAATCACCATACGGCGCGGTGCTTTGGCGAGGGCCTCTTCCGTCGGGCCGTCAAAGACCTTACGCCCGCCCGCCATCAAAATAATACGGTCACAAAGCCGCTCGGCATGTTCCATAACATGGGTCGAGAAAATAACCGTACTGTCGGCTTCCGCAATTTCGCGCACCATGCTCTCCAGCACTTGCTGATTGACGGGGTCGAGCCCTGAGAAAGGCTCATCCAAAATGTAAAATTCAGGGTCATGCGCAATCGCCGATAAGAGCTGCACCTTCTGCGCCATGCCCTTGGACATATCTTTATTCTTTTTGCGCTTGGCCTCAGACAAACCATATTTATCGAGCATCTCATCCGCGAGAATAAAAGCTTCTTTCCCTTTCATCCCGTTTAGCCGCGCCATATGCGCAATGCTTTCCCGTGCCGTTTGCTTTTTATAAAGCCCACGTTCTTCAGGCAGGAACCCAATACGACCAAAGGCACTCTCATCACCGGGCTCGCCGCCAAAGAGTTTTACGGTACCTTCATCAGGTTTAATCAGCCCAAGCGCCATACGAAGGGTGGTCGTCTTGCCCGCGCCATTCGGCCCCAGAAATCCAATAATCTCTCC
>JAHDDT010000055.1:2270-15516 GCA_020629195.1 Hellea sp. | reverse complement strand
ATGTGGTTGCTTGTCCCGCCGAGTGGAAATGGCAAACCAAGCGCAGATAAAAAGGGAAGCCAGACATGAAAGAGGGCTGCATATTCCAGTCCAAATTGCCGCGTAATAATATTCTGGTTCGCATTGGCGTAGTCTAGCGGGGCTTGGACTGCGCCTAGCTTTATATCTTGGTCAAAAGCTCCAATGGCAGATTTAAGCTGTTGAGGGTGCGGGATGTCCTCTGCGTCATAAATTGTAACGAACTCACCGCGTGCCCGTTGTAAGGCGAAATTCAGAGCGCGAGGTTTGGTCTGAGGGGAACCAGGCGGCACAACAATTAGGTGAAAGACTCCGCCTATACGTTTGCGCACTTCAGTAATTGTCTCTGGGTCAACAGCTTCGCAAATCATAAATACTTCAAGCTTGTCTTTAGGGTAATCAAGCTCGCTCAAGGCTCCCATAAGGCGCGGCACCATATTCGCCTCATGAAATAACGGCACGAGAACAGTGTAGAGGGGCCAGTCTTTGCGGGCTTTTTCAAGATAATTTTTGGGTTTTTGTTTAAAGCCCGCAGTTAAACGTAAGGCGGCGTAGAATACACTTAAAAGTGCTACGAAGCTACTTAAGGCGAGTAGAGTTTTATACCATGAGACGAAAAAGCTGATTGCTAAGCTCATTAATAATAGAAAAGAGAGCGACTGAGTCAAAGGGTTTGGCGACACATTATCTGCACGTCCAATAATTTCTAATGGCTCTAATTTCATCGCTTTCACCGATTATTTTTGCTAATGTCCCATCACAATTTTTGGGAGTCTAATTGTACTAACGCCCAGTGCGCGGCCTCTCTGACAACCGCGTCTTCGCTATCTATGTGATGTTTCGCAGCGGCGGCTAGCTCAGCTCGCCCGCTATTCCCAATCGCATAGAGCACATTGCGAATAAATTGATTGCGGCCAATGCGTTTTATAGGAGAGCCAGAAAAATACTTTCGAAACTCAGCATCAGAAAGTGAGGCTAGAGCCGCGAGGTCTGGCGCTTCTAAATCTTCGCGCGCCTTGAGTTTAATCTCGGTAGCCTCTTGCGCAAATTTGTTCCAAGGACAGACAGCTAGGCAATCATCACAGCCATATATGCGGTTTCCCATTTTTTCGCGTAAGTCCTTATCTACCGCGCCTTTATGCTCAATTGTGAGGTAAGAAATACATTTTCGCGCGTCGAGTTGGTAGGGCTCAGGAAAAGCGTTTGTTGGGCAAATATCCAAACAGGCACGGCAGCTTCCGCAATGATCAATTTCTGGCGGGGTTGGGGTCAAGTTTGCGGCGCTTAGGATAACACCCAAGAATAACCAAGAGCCATAGTCTCGGCTCACAAGATTGGTATGTTTTCCCTGCCACCCAAGACCCGACATAGCGGCGAGCGGCTTTTCCATGAGGGGAGCTGTATCAACAAAGACTTTTATATCTTGCTTCGTATCCCGCGCAATCAATCCACCAAGTTCTTTCAAGCGGCCTTTGATGATGTCGTGGTAATCTCTATTGCGAGCGTAGACCGAAATTGTGGCTTTATCTGCCTTACCAAGCGTGAGAAGTGGATCCGTCTCAGGGCCATAATTTAGGCCTAATACAATGGCTGATTTTGCCTCAGCCCAGAGGTTTTGCGGGTGGTTGCGCCGCTTTTCAGTTTCGGGCAGCCATATCATAGTGCCGTGATGATGCTTGGCGATAAAGTCGCGTAAGCCTTGGCCTGCTTCTGTTCCATATTGGTTAAGGTCGACAATATGGGGCGCAGTAAAGCCCAAGGCCTGACAGCGTTTTAAAACGCGCTTTGAGAGCGCGGGCACTTTAGAAGTCCAGATCTGCGTAGTGACGTGGGGCGCGAAGTCCTGCAATACGGTCTTGTAAAAGGGGCTGAACAGAGGGTCGCGATTTTACGGTCTGATACCATCGTTTTAAATGCGGCCAATCCCGCCACTTAATTTCGCCTAAAAAATCAAGGCAAGATATATTCGCTGCCCCGGCTATATCAGCCAGACTAAAACTATTTCCAGCCAGCCAATCATGTTGTTCCAATAACCAAGTAAAATAGGTTAAGTGAAAGTGAAGGTGTTCGCGGCCTTCTCGCAGAGTTTGCGGATCAGCCGCCCCGGACCCTGTAAGGCTTTTTTCAATTTTTTCATGAAGGATATAGGCGTTGACCTCTTGCGAGAACTTCATGTCAAACCAAGCGGCTATACGGCGGCCTTCTGCGCGCTCAATACGGTCTTCTGATAAGAGAGGATGACGCGGAGAGCCATCATTGACATATTCACATATTGCACGAGCGCCTGAGATTGTCACCGTTCCGCCGGGAATGATGTCTATTAACGTTGGCGGCAATCCTTCGGGCGTAAGCTCTAGAAAGTCCTCGGGCGGGTTCCACGGGTCTATCGGGTTTAGTTTAACTTTGAGTTTTTTCTCAGCAAGCGCAATTCGGGCCTGACGTGACGCGGGGTCGAGCGGATAGTGGTAGAGTTTGCGCATTGCGCCAATTTACGAAAATATGGGTAACGAGTCCTTAATGCATCTACACTTAATTATGGAAATGTTTATTTCCGTGATTATGCTCGCAGCTTACTGGATGAGGATAGATTAAAATATCGGCAGCTTGGAAGGCGGCCATCATTCGCTTTTCTGCGGCTAAAACTATATCATGCGTGTCTTGAAGTGAGATGGTATCGTCCAAATCAAGACGCATTTGGATGTGAATATGAGGCCCTGACGCCCGCGTGCGTAAATCATGAACGGCTTGTACCTGCGGGTCTTGCAGTGCCAGACGCGTAATCAATGCACGTTCCTCGATATTGAGTTCTTGATCCATCAACTGGGCCCAAGCCAACTTTGCAATTTTGAACGCTGTCCACAAAAGCCAGAGCGCCATTAAGCCTCCAACTGCAGCATCAGCCCAAACAAAAGGCGTAAATGTTGAGAGTGCGATACCAAGGATTACAAAAACATTCGCAAATAGATCAGCCAGATAATGTGCGCGATCACCTCGGACCGCGATAGATCCTGTGGCGCGAATAGCCCAGCTTTGGGCGATGATTAACCAAGCTGTAACAGCAATGAATACGAGCATCATAGCAATCGCAAAGCCGCCTTGCACGAGATGTTCAGGATGTGAAACACGGTGGAAAACTTCCTCGATCAGATGAAAAGCGCCCAAGACAATGAGGCAAATTTGAAACACGGCTGAAAAGCTTTCCGCTTTGCCGCGTCCAAAGCGGTATTCATGATCTGGAGGACGAGCTGCATAACGGACGGCAATAAAACTGGACACAGCGCCGAATAAATCCAAGGCTGAGTGGACAAGTGATGAGAGGATGCCGACAGAATGGCTTTCTTGCCAGACGAACCATTTTCCGACCGCGAGGAACAAACCCACACAGACGGCGATGGCGGTAATACGGCGGGTGATGCGGGACGAGCCTTCAAGTGGCAGTCGCCCTGGGCGGCCGCGTCTATCGGGCATATCTGCATTTTCTAGCGTGTCGATCTGCGTATCCATAACAAGGCTGTGCTGTTATAGCATTACAGTATGGGGCGCGAGTCCTATTTGTCAGAATAGTCTAAATTATCTTAGGCGCTCGCGACGCCCCAATAATTATAACCGAGCACTTTGGGTCCAGGGATGTACATCTCGTTTAAGTCATCAAATTTTAAATCTGCCTGTTTAAAGAGGTCTGGAATATCTCGTCCAGAGTGACAGCCGCCTGCGATTTTTTTCCAAAATGGGTCAATTCGGTTTTGCCATTTATGCACGGCTTCATCTGGTGCTTTGCCATGTTCTGAAAATAGGATTTTTGCGCCAGGCTTTAAAATACGTTTCATCTCGTGAAGCGCTTTGACAGGGTCTGGTATTGTGCAAAGGGAATAGGTTACGACGACACTATCCGCAATATTGGCTTCAAGCGGGATGTTCTCTCCGGACAAACCGATCCGTTCTATTTCAATGGAGCAAGAGTCTCTGCGGGCTTGGGAGCGTTTCCAGATATGGTCATCAGGATCAACGCCGATAATTTTGCTGACTTTGTTTGGGTTATAGTGCGGAAGGTTTTGACCTGAACCTATTCCAATTTCCAGCACAATACCTTCGGCCAAAGGCACAATTTTTTCACGTTGCATTGTGATCGGTTTAATACCGCAAGCTTTGTCCAAGCAAAGCGGCAATATGTGTTTGCTATATAATCCCATGAGCAAGGCCTATCATGGCCTTGCTGCAAGGGCAAAACTTTAGCTTGGACGATATTTGAGGCGAACGGTGCCGAGGCTAGCAACAATCTTTTTAAAGGTCGCTTTAAGTTGGTCTGCATCTTTGGCTTCGAAACTCTTTGACGAATCTGATGCGCATCGTTTCAAAAGATCACGTGTTTCATTCGCGTCATCTATCGTCGGCATATTATAGGCGACTGTATAAACGGCGATTTTATCATCATTGATATTTTTACAAATATCCTTTGCGACCTCAATTCCATTTTCTCTGACCCATCCATCATGATAGACGCCGTCTTGAGACAAAGTATTAAAACCGTCTGTCATAAATATCATGACGGTTTTGGTCTTATCTGGTGACGAAGCTGACTCAGTGAATGGAGCCGATGGCGTCAGGGCTCTCCAGCCCCATAAAAGTCCTGAGGGTAGATATGTGTCGCCGGATGTAGAGAGTCCGCTAATTAAGCTTTTCATTTTTACAAAGTCATTGCTCAGCGGCATCATTTCATCTCCGCATTTTGCATTCCGTTCAGTGTGTGTCAGATCGCCAGTGTAATAAACTTCCATGGCGCCAGGTATTTTCACACCATTATAGGCGGCTTTTATATTGTCCCCCATATCGCGCGACCCGGCACAGCCATTCCATCGGTAATTACGCTGGTAGTTTCGATAAGTTGTTGTTGGTGGCCCGAGAACAGGAGTTGTACATGTTTGTTCATCACGATCAGGGTGTTTTCCAATTTCAACGCCATCACGATACTTTTTTCCGCCTGGAATTTTTTTGCCTGTAGGTGTGCAAACACTTGGCTCGACGACGTTTTGTTGTTCAACGGCCTCGTTAATATAGTTATCAGTCATACCTTCTTGGCTAAGATCCAGCCAAGATTGCCCGCGTTGCGATTCAATATTCACATATTGCCCAAATGGAACAATCGAAACCTGAACATTGTCCCCAAAGGTTTGCAAGTCATCAAGGAGCTCATCTGCGGCAAGCTTCAAGCCATCAATATTGCTGCCCGACATAGAATCTGTTGTATCCAAAACCAAAGCTATATTGAGCATTTCTTCCGAAATCATCGGAGCCGCTGTTGAGGTGCCGACACCTAGTTTCCCCTCAGGATCATTTCCTAAAAGCTTTAGCGCCGGCCCCATCAATACTGCATCATATTTTGACTTGGCGTCAATGACCAGATCATCACCATCAAATCGAACAGGTGCCTCAATATTCCACCCCTCCACATTCAGCAAAGCAATACGCTCATCCACAATTTTCTGAAGCTCATCGATATCCTTGGTATTGGAGGAGACAGCTGCAAGAACAGCCGCATCGATATAATTCTGTAGTTTTGAGCGTTGGCTTGTCATTCCTGCGTAATCCACGGCAACTCCAACTGCCATTAAGAGTCCAGATGCTGCGAGACCAAACATGATCCCAAAATTACCAGACGTATCCTGTAAATATCTCTTTAACATAAGTAATCCCACTATAGCTTTCGCATGAACTTAGTAAGAAATGCCTTTTATGCGGTTTATAAACAGGCTTAATTTAGGGTAAAGATTATCGCGTAGGATATTTACCAAGATAGGACATTCAATGCTTAAACTCGCCTTGCCGCAGCTTTCTCCCGCCTGGCTTAGCCGAGAGGCAGGATTAACCAAAGTACTTGGCGCAATTGCATCGGCTAAAGTCGAAAATGCAGACCTAATTGTTTTCTCTGAAGGCTTTGTTCCAGGTTATCCTTTTTGGCTCGACGGGACAGGCGGGGCAGCCTTTAATGATGCTAAGCAAAAAGAGATTTTCGCGCATTATTCGGATCAGGCGGTTACGATTGAAAAAGGGCATTTGGATGATATTTGTACGGCCTTAAAGAATGCGAACATGGCCTGTTATTTGGGAATTATTGAACGCGCAGGTGACCGCTCAGGACATTCACTTTATTGTAGCTATGTCTATATTAACGCCGACGGGATTATCCAATCTGTACACCGCAAATTACAGCCCACCTATGAAGAACGCCTTGTCTGGTCGCCAGGCGATGGCAATGGGTTGGTCACGCATAAGCTCGGTGAGTTTACTGTCGGAGGCCTAAATTGTTGGGAAAATTGGATGCCGCTCTCCCGCGCTGCGCTTTATGCGCAAGGCGAAGACCTCCATGTAGCATGCTGGCCCGGCAGTGATCGTAATACCGAAGACTTAACGCGGGTTCTGGCTAAAGAGGGCCGCAGCTATTCAATCTCGGTCTCCGCTATTATGCGGCCCGAAGATGTGCGTGAGGACACACCTTATGTAGAGGAGATCAAAGCCGCTTTGGGAGCCATGCCAGCCAATGGCGGGTCATGTGTCGCTAATCCAGACGGCACATGGTTGTTGCCGCCTGAAACTGGTGCAGAGTCCATCCGTTATTGCACTTTAGACCCAGCATTTGTGCGCCGTGAGCGTCAAAATTTCGACCCCTCAGGACATTATTCACGCCCTGATGTTACACGTCTTATCGTTAATCGTTCGCGCCAGAGCCTCGTCAGTTTCGAAGGCGAAGATTAGGCCTTAGCTTAATTCGGCGCCGCCGTCGGTGCTGCTATTTGAGGCGTATTTTGAGCGCTTTCCAAGGCTTTCAACTTTATCATGAGCCCCTCTTGAAGTGCGTCCAATTTTTCTTGACGAATAAGGCTTTCTAATCCGGACTCCAGTCCGGTATTTGCGCTTAAATGCAGCCAGTTTTGGCCTTGATGGCGTGGCCAATTGGCTAAGCCTTCACCATTGGGGTTTCCACTCTTGGCAAAGTTGACCCAGTAATTTTGCATTAATTCGGTTAGTGCTTTGTCGTCATCGGACAAACCTAAAATGGGTTCATGACTGCCAAAAACAAAGGGGATTTCGGCCGCGTGAAAAGCGCCTAATGTTTGTTTTTTACTGGGCGGGATACGCGAGAAGAAATAGAGAAAGCTATCTTCGCCATGGGCTTCATTTTGTTGTGCGACATAGCGAATATTTACGCCAAATATTTCATCGCCCATCATCTGAGTCCCGCCTTCAGTAAAGTTAGAGTCCAGATCATATAGATCAACAATCCGAGCGGCATTATTTGGAAAAGCTTCGGATAATTTTGCCGTTAGTCCCGCTTTATCACTTGGTTTGACATCAGGCAGCCAAACAGTGGGTTGAGGGTCATCTGGAAAAAAGAGCGTCCCTTCGTCGGAGTTATACCCAAAGAGCATGGGCACTTTATTATAAGCCCCTTTAGAAAAGGCGAGTCCCACATTTTCTGGAAAGACATATCCGTCTCGGACGTGGTGGAAACCTTCGCTCATCTCTTCGGTAATAATGCTTTGGAGTTTTTCAGCGGGCACGGCGCGAAGCTGCTCTGCTGATGGCGTTTCAAGTCCTAAGGCTGATGCGACTTTCAACCCTGTCTGATAGCCACTTGGCCAGCCCACACCTTCGCCTTCCATCTGGCTCATGTGATAAGACGAGGCCCCGCTTTGACCTATGGCTTTGTGAAATAGACCTGCGGCTAAGGGGCTCGCCATCATTTCTGTGACCGACCACGCGCCAGCGCTTTCGCCAAATATTGTGACATTGTCAGGATCACCGCCATAGGCGCTTATATTATCTCTTACCCATTTCAGCGCAGCAATTTGGTCCAGTGTCCCGTAATTGCCTGAGACGCCATTGGGATCCGTTTTTGAAAGCTCTGGATGCGCCATATACCCCATAGCGCCAAGACGGTAATTTATAGTGACAAGCACCACGTCTTTTTTCACAAGAGCATTGTTTTGATAATAATTAAAATCACTAGAGCCAAATTGATGTCCGCCGCCATGAATCCAGACCATAACAGGTTGCGGCGAATTTGCGGCCTTATCCTCATTGGGTAGGTTACTTGTTCGTACATTCAAGTAGAGACAGTCCTCACTCATAGGAGAAGGCTTCTGAGCGGCAACAGCGCGCTTGATCAGAAAGTTCTTAAAACCACCAAGGCCGTGTCCCTCAATTAGGCGGCTAAAAAAGCCTCCTTCAACGTCTGAGGGCTGCATGCAGCGATTGCCAAATATATCGGCCACATATGTGTCTTGCCAACTTTCGGCGGGCTTTGGAGCCCTCCAACGTAAGTCGTCAATAGGCGGGGCGGCGAAGGGCAGACCTTTAAAATTATAAATGCCATCATCGTCGGTACTGACACCTTGTACTGGGCCTTGCGGGGTATTGATCAGAGCTTGTGGCACTATTTTTTCTTTAGAGCCGCAGGCGGCCAAACCCAGAATTGCTATGCCCATTATAGTGCTTTTTAAGACTGACATTTTTCTGTCCTTCATCTCGTTCAATAGAAACTATCCTTCTCTTGGCACAGAATCTCGAAAAGATGCAAATCAGACTTTATGTAAGCGCGTAAATTGTTATAGGGCGCAGTGATGTCGGAGAGCATAAATATCATTATTGTGGGCGCGGGTCTTATCGGCTTATCGACGGCGGATGCTCTGGTTTCCCGCGGCTGCAATGTCACAGTGATTGAGGCGCGCTCTGGGCCTGCTTGCGGCACAAGCTACGCTAATTCTGGTATGATACATCCCAGTCAATCTCGGCCTTGGAGCACGGGAAAACAGATAGACTTAGACGCGTTTACGTCTGTTCATGATTTAGCCTTGAAATCCAGAACATTACTACAAGATAGAATGATTTCTTTAGGGCTCTATAGGGACAATGTTGTCCCTGGGTGTTACAAGCTTTTTCCCGACATGATGGCGGCGAGAGAGGCGCAGAAACGCTATAGTCAAGAAGGTGTGACATCGCGGGCTGTGCTTGATGCTGACGCAACATTAGGCCATCCCGCGCTATATTTCGAAGCCGACCTTTGGGCGAATGCGCGGGATTATGCGGTTGCACTTGAGGCGGACCTCAAATCACGCGGTGCTGTCTTTATATATGATGCGCCAAATTTGCGTATTCGGCGCGGCCAAGACGGCGTGACGGCGCAAATAAGAGGCCATGTTTTCCAGAGTGATCATATCGTTATAGCAGCGGGGCCGCAAAGTTCAGAATTACTAGCCCCGCTGAATATTGATGTTCCAATGACGGCTTTGCGGGGCTTTGCTGTGAATTTTGAAAAGCCTAGTATGGCACTTCCCTTTGCACCGCTCATGGACGCGCAGTCACATTCGGCCATGACCATATTTGAAGATCACTTACGCTTATCAGGCACTGTAAATCAGGCGAGTGCGCGGCCCTTATTACAGCGTTGGTGTGAGCTTGCTCCAGATATTATGCGTGAGCTGAAACCTGCAACGGAAATCTGGTCGGGTTTAAGACCAATGTCCAAAGCGGGTCGTCCTTATATAGGCCGAACTCCCATTCCTGGCTTATGGGTGAATACAGGTCACGGGCACATGGGGTGGACACTCTCTGCGGGGTCGGGGGATATCATGGCGAAGATGATAGTAGACGGCAAAACAGATGAGCGCTTCAAGCTGCCTTGACCTCATCCTTAAAACCCTTCAGTTTCAATGAAAAACATAGGGGATTATGATGAAGTTCAAAGGACAGAATTTAGCTTTTGCAACAGCGCTAGCGCTCATGGCTTGCAGCAGCGAGAAACCTCCGGAAAGATCCAGCGATACAGACTATCAGGACATTTTACTGACCCAGCTTATCGATGCCAAACCTGGTGACGTAATCACTATTCCTGAGGGGACATTTTCTTTTGATCGCGGGCTAAGTTTAACTGTCGATGGCGTCACTATTCGGGGCGCGGGAATGGATAAAACTATATTGAGTTTCAAGACCCAACTACAGGGCGCGGAAGGTTTGCTTGTGACAGCATCTGACTTTACCATTGAAGATCTCGCCGTAGAAGACTCAGTCGGCGATGCGATCAAAGTTAATGAAGGCGACAATATTGTTTTTCGAAATGTCCGCACAGAGTGGACGAATGGCCCTGATACGAAAAATGGGGCTTACGGACTCTATCCCGTCCAAACGACAAATGTTTTGATTGAAGGCTGCGTAGCAATCGCGGCTGCAGATGCGGGCATTTATGTTGGGCAGTCTAAAAATGTTGTTGTACGAAATAATAGGGCAGAATTTAACGTCGCGGGAATTGAGATTGAAAATACTCAAGACGCTGATGTTTATAATAACGTCGCCGTAAATAATACGGGCGGAATTCTTGTGTTTAATATGCCCAATCTTACACAATATGGCGCGAATGTGCGGGTTTATGAAAATGAAATTTACGAGAATAATACCAAAAATTTTGGTCATAAAGGCACGCCTGTTGCCAGTATTCCTGCGGGGTCAGGCGTGGTGGTAAATTCTCATGATAAAGTAGAGATTTTCAATAATGACATCAGAGATCACAAAACAGCCAATGTCATTATCTCGTCTATATATACTTCAAATTACGGCGATAAAGGTATGGAAGAAACATTTGATCCTTATCCTGAACAGATAAGTTTACATAATAATCGGTATGTCGGCGGAGGTGATAAACCTGACGGGCTTGAACTGAAGGCGCTAAAGACGGCGATGTTTGGTTTAAAGGGTAAGTTTCCAGATGTGCTCTGGGATGGATATATCAATGAAGAGCTGGAAACGGCGCAAATATGTATTCAAGATGATGTTGAGGTTTTGAATGCTGACATGCCTGGTAACAATAAAAACCCTCGTGTCGAATCTCAGCCGTTTAAGTGTAAACTTGACCCGCTTCCTGCGATTAGCCTCGCCTCCGCCAAGTAAGTTCCCTAGGTAAATGAGGTTATGGATATTACTCATTGGGCTATTACTTGCCTCTTGTGGGGCTAAGGCCGTTGCGCCCACATTTCATGCAGTCGAAAACCCTGCGGAGCTTAGCGAATGGGGTGTGTTAAGCGTCAAAAGTGGAGAGCTTCGCTTAGGGAAAGGTGTTGTGCCCTACACGCTCAATACGCCGCTTTTTACAGATTACGCTCATAAGCTTCGGACGGTCTGGATGCCTGATGGTATGACGGCTCAATACCGAGAGGAAGATGTGCTGAACTTTCCTATGGGGACAGTCATTTCCAAGACCTTTTATTATCCCGAAGGCGAGGGTGACGTTGTTCTAAAAACCAAAGACTCGCAACCTGTCACCGCCAAAACAGGCTTGGATCTTTCCAAAAACCGCCTTGTCGAAACACGCCTCCTTGTGCGCCGAGATGCAGGGTGGGAGCCGCTCTCTTATATCTGGAATAAAGAAGAGACTGAAGCCAAGCTCACGCGCATTGGTGCGATTGTGAAGCTGACTTTATCAGATGACGGAGACATGACGCCTTTTAATTATGCGGTGCCAAATATCAATCAATGCGCGGGATGCCATGCGCCTAATAATACATCTCGCAAAATATCGCCAATTGGACCCAAGGCACGTCATTTAAACGGCACCTATACTTATGCGGAAGGCGCGATGAACCAACTCGATAAACTTATTCAGCTTGGCTATCTTGATGAAGCTCCGAATAAACGGCCTCGTAGCGCTGTCTGGACTAGTTTTGAAGACCCTCTTGAAGACCGTTTGCGGGCTTATCTGGATATAAATTGCGCCCATTGCCATAACCCCGTTGGCCCTGCTGATACGTCTGGACTGCACCTTAACCCAGATAATAAAAGTGCGCCGCATTTAGGCATTTGTAAAAATGCCGTAGCGGCCGGTAGCGGAACGGGCGGGCGAAAATATGATATACATCCCGGCAAGCCCGGCGACTCTATTATGCTCTATCGTATGGAGACGCGAGACCCTGGCGCGATGATGCCAGAGCTAGGGCGTAGCTTGACCCATTATGAGGGCGCCAAGCTTTTGGAAAATTGGATTGCAGGATTAGAAGGAAGCTGTGGATAGAGGCTTTCCGAGTGACTGGAAAGCCTCTATGTATTCTAATTGACAGCCTTAATTTTGATGCCGTCTTTCTTCAGCATTTTCACAACGCTGTCGGGCCCCGCTAAATGTCCTGCGCCAACGGCGACGAGTTTTGTACCCGGTTCATCCAATAAGGCTTTGATACCCGGAACCCAATTTTTATTCCGTGTTGTTAGCAGAGCGTCATAGCTGTCTTGTGTGCCGAACATAGCCGGATTGGCCATTAAAGCACCAATGCCTTTCACGTCGCCATCAGCCCATTCCGCGACTAATGTATCTAGGTATTCTTCGCCTAATTCCATAGAACTCAATGTTGCCATTAAGCCCTGAACTTGATCTTCTAGAGGAGCGCCGCCGAGCGCCTTTATTTGTGTTTCGGCTGTTTCGAGATAAGCGAGTTTCTTATCTTTGGCATCTGCCATCAAAACAGTTTCGACGCCTGATTGCGGGTCATATCCCGCTTGCATGATTTGCATCATGCTAAGTTGAAGCCCAACCATCCAAGGTTTCATTGTATCTACGGCTTGCATGGGAATGCCGTTGGCTTGTAGCGCGGCACTCACCACGGCCTCGTCATCATCTTCTAAAAGACCCGTTAAAGATTGACCATCCGAAAAAACGCCATATTCCATAACCAATTTTTGCAGTCCGGCGGCACTTTCAGGACTAGCAACATCGGCTTCCAAAACTAACGTATCGGCCTGTTTGAGTGCGGCATCCAGTGCAGGGCTGCGCCATGTCACTTCGGGTTTTAACAGATGTACTGTGCCGTAAAGGTAAACGGTGGTGTCGTCATCTGAAAAGGTCCACATGGCAGGTGAGCCGCTGCCCGATGTCGCCTTGGCATCAACCATGGCGTCTTTCATCATGGCGACCATGTCTTCTTTACTAATGTCATCCGCCAATTTTGTGGCTTTAGCCTGACAGCCAGACAAAAGGAGGCCTAGCGCGGCGGCACTGGTCAGAAGGCGGCGTGAAAAATGTGTCATGTGTAAAGCTTTCGTTTTTCGAGAAAATTGAACGTCTAATGTTAGGTCTATAGATTTTTGCGTTTGCTTATCAAGCCTCACGTGACTTTGTGGTTAAGCCATTTGCTTAGTCCTCCCACCCCATAGCGTCTGCCATCACGTTATAAATCTTATTTTGCTCCATAAC
>JAHDDT010000055.1:0-2170 GCA_020629195.1 Hellea sp. | reverse complement strand
ATCGGATTGCCGCGTACGGGATAGCCCGCCATAGTAAAGACATGGCTGTGATCGGCCGTCACCATAATAAGTGTATCGTCGCCTGCCTTGGTTTTGGCGACTTTTACGGCTTCGTTCAACGCCTGCATATCCGTTAGAGCCCTGTAAGCATTTGTGCCGTGATGGGCATGATCGACGCGGCCCGCTTCGACCATTAGGACATAGCCGTCTTTATCCGCAGAAAGGCGGTCAATTGAAATAGATGTCATCTCGGCTAATGAGGGCTCTTCGGTTTCCCCGCGATCCGCTTCAAAACTCATATGAGAGCGGTTAAAAAGCCCGCGTAATTTACCTGGTTCGGCACGCATCATCTCATCTTTATTATTTACATATATAAAGTCAGTTTTCAGCGTCTCCATTTGCGCGTCCGAAAACTCTTTAAAACCACCCCCCATAATAAGCTCGGCTTGGCTTTGGATCATTTGCTGCGCGATGCTCAAACAGCCCTCAAAGACGCCTTTAATATCTTTATCGGCTTCAAGGTCGCGGGACGGCGAATGACTATACATGGCGGCGGGTGTGGCGTGGGTGATGCGCGCGGTTGAGACAATGCCAACGGCTTTGCCTACGTTGTGTGCCCGCTTTGTGAGTGTCGGTGGCAGGGCATCTGGGTTGCAGCTATCCTCAGAACGCGCCTGTAGCAGTGCCGGCGGAACATTAACGGAGCCAATGTGGGTTTTATAGCCCGACATAATGGCTGTGGCTGTTCCGGCGCTGTCGGGAACTTGGGCATTCGTATTATAGGTTTTGACAAGGGCTACATTCTCAAATGTGTCAAATGCGAGCTGATGTTCTTCGCCATTCTTACCTTGGGACTGTCCGTCAAAGATACGTGCGGCTGTAATCGTAGAGATGCCCATGCCATCACCGATGAAAAGAATAACGTTTTTCGCTGGCTTTTTTTCGGAAGAGTCGGTTGATGTGCTTGCCGCAGAGCTTGTTGCGGGAGAGCATGCGGATATTGTAAGAGCCGTACTTAGCCCAAGAATAGATGAAGATAACCATTTAAGAGAAAATGTGATGCTATGATGTGTCATGAAATGGGCCTCCAGCGGAACTTATTTTGTCAAAATGAAATTTTATTTGCAGTTTCTGCATTATTTTTGACTCAATGAACATGGTTTTTGGAGGACTCACGCCGAAGAATCTATGCCTCGATTTGCTTTTTTGGGTGGTTTCTGATAATGAAACTACTTGGAAATATCAGCGAGCTGTCAAAAACACTCGAAAAAGTGTTAAAATGCAGCGCCTGTGGATAAGTTTAGTGCCAAAAAACTACGGTTTTATTGGGTTTTTAGAAGAAAAAACGCCAAATTATAACTTATCTCGTTTTTTCTGCATTTTTTGAAAAAAAGGTGTTGCAAGTGAAAAATCGTTTCCCTATATAGCGCTCCTCGCTGAGGAACACTTAGCGGGCGCCAAGGCCTTTACGGAAGGCCTTTTGTTTTGGAAAAAAGTAATAACTCGTTTCCAGGCTGTTTGACATTGTGAATATTGGGAAGAGAGACGCAGGCGGCGTTTGACTGTGACGCAGACTTGGTAACAAGCTGCAAAAACATTTGAACGACTGTTTATGACGTTTCTCTTTATGAAAATAATGAAATCGCTTGATGAGCTTAGGCTCTGATAGAGGTTTTCGTTATTTCTTTGAAACGCAACGAAGCAAGACATATTTATATGTCATGCCAGTTAAAACGACAGTCGGATCAACTTTCAACATGAGAGTTTGATTCTGGCTCAGAACGAACGCTGGCGGCAGGCTTAACACATGCAAGTCGAACGAGAAACCATCTTCGGATGGCAGACAGTGGCAGACGGGTGAGTAACGCGTGGCAACCTACCTTTTTCTACGGAACAACAGTTGGAAACGACTGCTAATACCGTATACGCCCTCCGGGGGAAAGATTTATCGGTGAAAGATGGGGCCGCGTTAGATTAGCTAGTTGGTAAGGTAATGGCTTACCAAGGCGACGATCTATAGCTGGTCTGAGAGGATGATCAGCCACACTGGGACTGAGACACGGCCCAGACTCCTACGGGAGGCAGCAGTGGGGAATATTGGACAATGGGGGCAACCCTGATCCAGCCATGCCGCGTGAATGATGAAGGCCTTAGGGTTGTAAAATTCTTT
>JAHDDT010000001.1:36311-69811 GCA_020629195.1 Hellea sp. | reverse complement strand
GGCATTGCCAATGACCTCGCCACGACGACCCTCCTCGCCACAGATAAGCGCGTGCTCTACGCCCCCGCCATGAATGTGCGCATGTGGGAAGCCGCCGCGACGCAGCGCAATGTGGAAAGCTTGAAGAAAGACGGCGCCCTATTCATCGGCCCTGATGCAGGCGCGATGGCTTGCGGGGAATTTGGCGAAGGCCGCATGGCGGAACCCGAGGACATTGCTGATGCGGTTGAAGCTGCACTGAAGGGCGTGACAACCCTAGACGGCCTAAAAGGCCCCAAACCTCTAAAAGGCAAAAAGGCCCTCGTCACAGCAGGCCCAACGCGCGAGCCGATTGACCCTGTGCGTTACCTCTCCAATCATAGTTCAGGCAAGCAAGGCTATGCTATTGCGGGTGCGCTCGCCGATTTGGGCGCAGATGTAACGCTTGTCTCCGGCCCCGTCTCAATCCGCCCGCCATCGAATGTGAACCTCGTAAAAGTCGAAACGGCGCTTGAGATGCTAGCCGCCTGTGAGGCCGCACTGCCCTCTGATGTTTTCGTCTCCGTAGCCGCTGTCGCCGATTGGCGGCCTGCCTCTCGCGGGGATAAGAAAATCAAAAAGAATGGCGATGCCCCTGCTCCGCTTAAGCTGGAAGAAAATCCCGACATTCTCAAAACACTTAGCACGTCTAAAAACCGCCCCAGATTGGTGGTTGGATTCGCGGCTGAAACTAATGATGTCATTGACCACGCAACTGCGAAACGACTGCGAAAAGGGTGTGACTGGATCGTTGCCAATGATGTATCAGGCGATGTCATGGGCGGAGATCATAATAAAATGATCCTTGTGACCGAGACGGGCGCAGATGAATGGCCGCGCCTCACTAAGGCCGATAGCGCCAAACGCCTGGCGGTTAAAATTGCGGAGCATTTTACATGAGAGTTTTATTAACGGCGCTTCTTTTAAGCCTCTCCACACCCGCCTTCGCCGATAATATTGCAGGCTGCGAAGTGGTACTGATGGAGAAAATTAAGCAAGAGGGTGTTGAAGGCACAGCCGAAGTGGCTAGCTTTAGGCCCGCAGCGGATTTCATAGCCAGCATCTATGACGACGAAGCTGATGTGTTGCGCGAGATAGACGGCCTCCCCATTCGCGCGGTCATGTGTAAACGCAAGAGCGTCATTCCGTCATTACGTGACTTTCCGATTGTGGCGACGGGAACGCCTTTCATGATATCTCAAAACTTTGACAGCACAGAAACAGGACTCACCACGATCTATTTTAAAGATGGCGAATTTCGATCTGATTATAAAGGGCCTGATTTATCGGACACGTTAGAGGCTGAAATGAAGGACCGCTTAGAGGTCTTTAATCTACAGCCCCACGACCTGGCCGAAAAAGAAAAAGCGATGTTAGAGAATAGCACTCAAGAGGATGATCCCGAACCAGACAACTCATCCACAGATGCAGAAGAGACTCAAGATGACAGCGCGGACGAATCTATCGAGAAAGACGAGGCTCCGGTGGAGAAGGACATGGAAGCCTTAACGCCTGAGGAGCTTAAAGACGCAGAATAAGGCCGCTTCATGTCACTTGTCGTTGAAATTAAAAAACTTGCCCATTTCGGCGAGCTGGACCTCCCAAAATATGAAACCGTCCTTGCCGCAGGTGCCGACCTTCGCGCCGCCGTACCCGAACATGCACCCATGGTGTTGCAGCCCGGGGCTCGCGCCCTTGTGCCAACCGGCATGGCTATGGCCCTACCTGCGGGATATGAAGCGCAAATTCGTCCGCGTTCAGGGCTCGCTTATAAACACGGTATCACCTGCCTGAACACACCTGGCACGATTGATGCAGACTATAGGGGTGAAGTGAAAATATTGCTGATTAATCACGGCGATACCGCTTTTACGATTAACCGCGGAGAACGCATCGCACAGATGGTCATCGCCCCCATAACGCAGCCAGACTTTGAGGCTGTAACAGAATTATCCGAAACCGTGCGCGGCGCAGGCGGATTTGGGAGTACAGGAACACAGTAATTATGCGGATTTCACGCCTTTTTTCTCTCACATTATTCGTTTGGATCATTGGCATATCCACCGCTTACGCCCAAACACCGGTTCAGAAGCATGGCGACCTACGCGTCTCAGGGAAACATATTGTCGATAAAAACGGCGCCGTTACATCACTTGCTGGACCAAGTTTCTTTTGGAGTAATACAGGCTGGGGACAAGACCGATTTTACACACGCGGCGCGGTTAACACCTTCGCAAAAGACTGGAAGGCTGGCATTGTCCGCGTCGCCGTCGGTGCGCAAAATGATGGAAGCATTCTCAAAGATCGCCGTGGTAATCTAAAACGCGCGCAAACGGTCATTGAAGCCGCCATAGATAATGGCCTCTACGTCATTGTAGATTGGCATTCCCACCAAGCCGAACGAGACGTCAAAGAAGCTCAAGCGTTCTTCACTCATATCGCCAAACGTTACGGCCACACTCCAAATATTATCTACGAAATCTATAATGAGCCGCTTGATACGACCGATTGGAACCGCGTGATTAAACCTTATGCTGAGGTGATGATTAAGACGATCCGCCAAATTGACCCTGACAACCTCATTATTGTAGGCACACAAAGCTGGGCAACCGAAGTCGATAAGGCCGCTGACAACCCAATCAGAGGACAGAAAAATATACTCTATGCACTGCATTTCTATGCAGCGACACATAAGGAATTTGTTAGAGAAAAAGCCGAATATGCAATCAAAAAAGGTCTGCCGCTCATTATCTCAGAATGGGGCAGTGTCACCTATAGTGGTGATGGATTTGTCGATATAGACTCATCAATCGAATGGATGAGGTTTGCGAAAAAACATGGCCTTACGCATTTAAATTGGGCGGTGAGTGACAAAGATGAAACCGCCTCAATGCTTAAACCTGGAGCCTCTTCACATGGCGGTTGGCGTGAACAAGACCTCACAATTTCAGGGCGGCTCGCGCGTGAAATCATAAGGAATTGGTAGCTTAAGACAAAGTCTTAGCCACGTCGCATAATCGGTCAATATCTGCCATCTCGTGATAGAGTCCAAGTCCAATCCGCAAGACATTGCCTCGCACATCCGTAATGATATTCTGCGCATGAAGTTCAGCCTTCCAACTTTGGGCCTTTTCATGCTCCAAAGCAAGAAACCGTGCTGAACGATTTGCCTCAATATCATTTAGGGCCCGCGCTTGCGCCAAACTACCTGCTTGACCTGTTTTGATTGCAGAGGCCAATTTCATCTGTAAGCCACCAATATAGGCGTTCATTTGGGCGACATCTAAGCCTTGATCAGCCAACATATTTTGCACAGCGTTGAAACGGTAAAGCCCTGATGGGTCGAAAGTAGCACCGAAAAACCGCCCTGCATCTTTGGTATAACCTACGCCGCCTTTAGGCGGCGCAACGAGATCCCCAAAGGCGGCATACCACCCTGTTATATCAGGGCGGGGCGCGACACCGCTTGGCGCGTGCATGAAACATACACCCTCTCCTGCCATGGCATATTTATACCCGCCAGACAGATAAAACACCTTATCAGCTTCAGCGGATAAATCCGTCGGCACAGCCATAAATCCATGATAACCATCCAAGACAACCCAAGGGCCTTCAGGCTTCGCTAACTCTGCTAACTCAGAGATTGAGCCAAAGATATGACCCGAATTAAAAAACACATGGCTGGTAAAAATAATATCGTAGTCCTTTGACCTAGCAGCCTCTAAGAAACGCGCATCAAAGGTTTCAGCGGGGTGAACGGGAATAATATCTGCCGTTACCTTGCCACTCTCTTCCCAACGCTGTCTTTGACGAGTCAAAGAATGAAATTCCCCATCCGTTGTCAGCAATTTAATGGGATGGCTCTCGCAAGCAGAGAATAAACTCAGAATTAGGTTATGTGTATTCGGCGCAAAAACGAGCGTATAAGGGTCTGGTAAACTCAACTGCCTTGCCACATGACGCTGCGCCTCTGGGTAAACTTCTGCGAAAATGTGATCCCATTTATCATCGGCCAGACGCGCCGCATCCTCAAAGGCCTGCATCTGCCCAGCATAGGAGGCATCAGGCCAAAGATGATGACTATGCGCGGCCATATGCAAGCGTTCAGGCGCAGCATTGAGAGATTTTGAAAATAGATGTTTATAAGACATAGTTACAGCCTATAGCATGGCAATGATGAGTAATCTCTATATTAGGCCTATTTATGAAAAATGATTCCACCTTCACCTACGGAAACTATCTGGGCCTAGAGACGCTATTATCAGCGCAACATCCGCTGACTAACAAACACGACGAAATGCTGTTTATCATCCAGCATCAAACCTCTGAGCTTTGGATGAAACTGGCCGTCCATGAACTCATTTCCGCGAGGAAGGCCATCAGCAAAGGCGACCTTCCGCCCGCTATGAAAATGTTAGCGCGCGTATCTCGTATTTTTGAGCAATTAAACTCGGCTTGGGATGTCCTGAGAACCCTTACCCCCGATGAATATACAGCCTTTCGGGACGCCTTTGGAGCGGCGTCCGGGTTTCAAAGTTGGCAATATCGTGAAATTGAGTTTTTAGCGGGAAACAAGGCGGCCCGACACCTTGAAACCCATAAGGACAAACCAGCCTATGCGCGTTTAGAATCCGCGCTGAATACACCTAGCCTCTATGATGAAGCCGTCGCCCTTTTATCTCGCAGCGGATTTGAAATTGATCCCAATCATCTGGCGCGGGATTTGTCTTTTCCCTATTCTGAAAATGAAAGCGTGCGAGACGCTTGGCTCACCATCTATAAAAATCCCAAAGCACATTGGGGTTTATTTGAGCTTGCTGAAAAGCTTGTCGACTTCGAAGACTATTTTCGCCGTTGGCGTTTTAATCACGTCACCACAGTTGAACGAGTCATTGGATTTAAACGCGGCAGCGGCGGAACCTCTGGTGTCAATTATTTAAAAGCCATGCTTGATGTTGTTCTCTTCCCCGAATTATGGGACATAAGAACCGAGCTTTAGGAGACAGTTATGACAGACCTCATTCGCGGTAAAATTTACGACAATATCATGCAAACGATGGGCAATACGCCGCTTGTGCGTTTCCCACGCATCACCAAAGGCGTGCCGGCTGACCTCTGCTATAAGCTTGAATTTTTCAACCCTATTGCCTCCGTAAAAGACCGCATCGGGATTGCCATGATTGAAACCTTAGAAGCGGAGGGCAAGCTAAAACCCGGCGGCACTATCGTAGAACCGACATCTGGAAATACAGGTATTGCTATCGCTTTTGCCGCTGCTGCGAAGGGATATAAGGCTATCCTGGTTATGCCAGAGCAAATGAGTATTGAGCGCCGCAAAATGATGAAGCTTCTTGGCGCGGAACTTGTCTTAACCGAAGCCGCTGGCGGCATACCCGGCGCTATGGCCAAAGCCGATGAGATTTGTGCCAACACGCCTGGTGCGGTGCAAGCCGGGCAATTCGTCAATCCCGCCAACCCGGCTATTCATTACAAAACCACGGGCCCTGAAATCTGGCATGATTGCGGCGGCAAAGTTGATGCCTTCATCGCAGGCGTCGGCACAGGCGGCACGCTGACGGGGACAGGCAAATTCTTAAAAGAGAAGAATCCTGACTGCCAAATTATCGCCGTGGAACCCATCGGCTCACCCATGATTTCCAAAGGCGAAAAAGGCCCCCATAAAATTCAAGGCATTGGCGCGGGCTTTCTCCCAGAGGTACTCGATACGGATGTCATAGATGATGTGGTCACGATTGATAATGACGCCGCTTTTGGCACAGCCAAACATGTGGCTGCCGAAGACGGAGTCCCTGTCGGGATTAGTTCAGGTGCTGCTATCGCTGCTAGTCTTCTCGTTGGCGCAAGACCCGAAATGCGCGGTAAGCGTATCGTGACGATTATCCCCAGCTTCGCGGAGCGTTATCTTTCAACACCGCTTTTTGACTAAGTGACCCCTGATTACGTCAATCGCTATGCTCGCCACCTTGTCCTAAAGGAAATTGGCGGGGCGGGGCAGCAAGCGCTTTTAGCGGCTAAGGTCGCCATTGTCGGCGCGGGCGGGCTTGGCGGGCCTGCGGGACTTTACTTGGCGGCAGCTGGCGTTGGGCAAATTACGATCATAGATGATGATGTCGTGGAGGCCTCCAACCTCCAGCGCCAAGTTCAATTTGTGACGACTGACATCGGTATGGAAAAAGCGACAGTTATGGCCGACACAGTGGATGATCTGAATCCTGACGTGCAGACTAAAGGCCACATTGGGCGGCTAAACGCCCAAAATGCAGAAGAGTTGTTACAAGGACATGACATTATCCTTGACGGGGTCGATGATTTTGAAACGCGCTTTGCGATAAATGATGCGGCTTTAGCCTTAGGCATTCCGCTAGTTTCAGGCGCGCTTGGCCGTTTTGACGGACAGGTCAGCGCCTTTCGCTCGGATAAGAAAAGCCCTTGTTACCGCTGTTTTGTTCCTCACGTGCCGCCCAATGCTGAGACTTGCTCTCAGGTCGGAGTGGTAGGTGCTTTAGCAGGTGTGATTGGATCAATGATGGCGCTGGAAGTTATCAAGCTCATCACGGGCGCAGGGGAGCCGTTGATAGGTAAAATTTGGCTATTTGACGGGCTAAAAGCCGAGACAAGAACAGTATCTCTCCCGCAAGATCCGGATTGCCCCGCCTGTTCTTAACCGCGAATGCGGCGATTATACCGAACTTTAATGCCAGAACTACGGCGGTTTTTAAAACCTCTGCGGCGATTAACGAATGGCGCGGCTCCAAATGCGCCCACAGGCGCCGAATACACATTTCGGCGGCGACGAGGTCTTTCGGTTTGTTCCAAACGGCTTTCAAGCGCGGCAAGCCTATCAGCCTGCGCCGCTAGACGTTCACTCTGAAGCGCCGCACGCTGTTGACTTAAGTCATTATTGCGCTGTTTGTAGATAATTACAGGCGCAGCAGGAGCTGCCATTGGCGACGCACGGTAAACCCGAACGCCTTGCTCGCAGCTCACATTCACAGAACTTGCTGGACCATGATAGCAGGCCGCTATCGCAGCACTTGGCAACATCATGATGAGGGCTGCAAAAGACAAAGCAAATTTACGCATAATTTTCTCCATTGAAAAAACGCATATCATCATAAGAGAGACGCTTCTATATTCTGCGCCCATTAGGCGAGTTTCAGCGTGAGTTTTCGGGCTTCCATTACGGCGTAATCCGCCTCACAGGCTTTGAGCATATCTTGATATTCTGGAGGAACGGTCGGCCGCATTTTGGGCGGCGCTGTAAACCCTGTCGAGTTTTCAACGGACGCGTACCAATAAGGGGCCCAAGCTCCGTCTTCGGGTCGTGAACCTTTCTCCCAAGACATCATGGCAGCATCAAAAGGAATACCTATCGCATGACAAAGCTGGCTCAACATTGTTCGTGGCCAGAGTAAAATATCAAGGGAGTCTATGACGGGCGGCCGGCCTAATTTTTCCCAAAGTCTTCTCTGAGGCGCGAAACCTAAATCTTCCACATCAAAATTTTCGCGGCCTTTCGCATAGGACGCAATGACGCGTGCAGGGTCTCTTATGAGGAAGAAATGTTTCGCATTAATGGCCCATTCCATTGGAAAACCGTCCAACATATGGTGCGGCATATGTTTTTGAAAACAGTAAGACGTGGGCGTTTTCTCCATACACATTTGAGACACTTTATGAGGATCGCATTCATGGCGCGCCAAAGTTTCCTCACGCCCTGGATGCGTTTTACCGCTGACCTTTAAGAAAGGCGCAAAAAACGGCTCATCTATGACGGAACAATCCTCTCGGGCGCCAAAGCTGCGCATCATCGCCGTGGACAGGTTCCGCGGCCCCGACCACATAGCGATGATTGTCATGCGGCGTCGCTATGAATCAATTCGAGATAGAGGTCTTGCAGGCGCTTCACCATGCGCCCGCGCTCACCGCTACCAATCTTGCGGCCATCAATCTCCCCAACAGGGGCGAGTCCCGCAAAAGTGCCAGTCGTGAAGGCTTCGTCAGCGCTGTAGCATTTCATGAGGCTAAAATTCTTCTCATAAACGGGAATGTTATTAGCCTTACACAAATCGATAATCTTACGCCGCGTGATACCGCCTAAGCAGTAATCCCCGCTGGACGTCCAAACTTCGCCACCTCTCACAATAAAGAAATGGGTTGAATTACAGGTCGCCACAAAGCCTTGTGGGTCGAGCATAAGGCCTTCATCCGCGCCCGCCTTTATGGCTTGAATACAAGCGGTAATGCAGTTGATTTTAGAATGCGAATTCAGTCCTGGATCCTGCACATCCGCGCGGCCACGGCGAACGGAAACAGTATAAAGCGAGAGCGGGTTTTCCGCCGTTTTGGGATTGGCTTTTTTGAACTCTGGCGCAATAACAATCGTCGCCTTCGAAATCACAACGCGGGGGTCTTGATAAGGTGTGCTACGCAATCCGCGCGTTAGCATGAGGCGGATGTGAACATCCTCAGTCATGTCATTTGCACTTAACGTTTCATAGAGACGTCCTGTAAGCGCCTCTTGGCTCAAACCTATATCAATATCAAGCGCGGCCGCCCCTTCCCAAAGACGGTCAAGATGGTCTTGAAGAAAAGCTATTTTGCCGCCGTGAACACGCAGGCCCTCCCAAACGCCATCACCGAGCATGAAGCCAGAGTCGAATACGTTCACCACAGCTTTATCGCGCGGCAGCAAATCGCCATTCACATTAAATAAAACCCCCTCATTACGCGGGTCGGGAATATATGCATGAGAACCGTAAGACATAAGCTTTCCTAACAAGCTCACGCAAAGACTCAAGACCTTCGTGGCATGGGTCTTTAAACTTTCTAATTATAGAATATTAGCGTTTTTGGAGTTATGTATAGGATGTCACGACCTGCGCGAGCTTTACCTTATGGCCCACATAACTCTCGATTATAACTCTGGCGGCTTAGCGCTAAAGAAAGACTCTCACTCAACAATTCTTCACCCATTATGGGTGCGCGAACGTGTTAGCGGACCGAATGTTTTTGACCCGATTAGCCATCAGCGGATGTATGAGCATGCCGACCTCCCACAAGACTTGCGCATTACAAATATCTTAAATCAGACAGATGAGGCTTTAGAATTAGAGTTTAGTGACGGACAAGCCTTACAGCTTATTCTGGCTGAGACGTTCCAAGAGATGAAATGGAGTGAGAACTTAGAGGCGCCACCTAAGCCAAAAAGCTGGGATGCAAGCCTTAATACTTTACCTGAATATAACTGGTCTCACCTTGACGACACCAACGTTATGAAAACCGCATTAGAAGACTATTTCCGTTATGGGTTTTGTATATTTCAAAACACACCAACCGAGCGTGATAGTCTCAAACAGATTTCAAGACGTTTTGGCTATCTTAGAGAAACGAATTTTGGTGAGCTTTTTAACGTAGAAACGAAACCTAATCCGTCCGACCTTGCTTACACCGATGTAGCCTTAGCGTCTCATACCGATAACCCCTACCGTAACCCAATTCCAGGAATCCAATATTTACACTGCTTGAAAAATGAGGTTTCAGGCGGGTTATCAACACTTGTCGATGGCATGGCTATAGCCGAAGCGCTGCGTGAAGAAAATGCGCAACAGGCCGATATATTGGAACAGATCAATGTGCGCTTTCGTTATGAAGGCCCCTCCGCTATTTTAGAACATCACGGCCCGATTATAGAGCGCGATCACGAAGGTTTCATTCGTCACATTCGCCTCTCCTCTCGGCTTGATTATGTGCCTGCTTTAGATGTCGATACATTGACACATTTTTATGCGGGCCGCCGACGGCTTCATGAAATGAGCAATAGTCGTGATTTTCAAATCAGCTTTCCCTTTCGTCCCGGAACGCTTTTAATGATGAATAATTACCGCCTTTTGCATGGGCGGACCGCGTTTAATGGGGCGCAAGGACATCGTCACCTTCAAGGCTGCTATATTGACCATGATGGCCCTGCTAGTCTCTTTCGCATGCTTGCAAAAGGGCGTAACGTAACATCCGTTATTCGCGAGGATTAAATGGATACAGTCTCCTTTACAAAAATGCAGGACGGCACGCAGGAAGAGTATGAATTCCTAGCCAAGCATGAAGCTGAGTTTGCACATGATTTACCAAGCCGAATTTTAAAACGCTTAGAGGCGCTTCGAAATTCTTTATCAGGGTATAAAATTGACCGCTTAGAACATAGTCTGCAGACGGCAACGCGCGCTGAGCGGGACGGAGCTGATGTGGATTGGATTATTTGCGCGCTTATTCATGATTTAGGAGATGATCTTGCGCCCCATAATCATGACAGCTTAGCCGCGGCGATTGTGAAACCTTATGTCCGCGAAGAATGTTCTTGGACTGTACAGCATCACGGTATTTTCCAATATAAATATTATGCGGACAAAGTTGGGCTCAACCCTGAAGAACGTCAAAAATATAAAGATAGCCCCTATTTCGACGCTGCGGAAAAGTTTTGCAGAGATTGGGACCAAACCTCATTTGATCCTGACTACCCGACTGAGAGCTTAGAGCATTTTCGTCCCATGTTGGAAGAGGTCTTCCGACGTCCCGCTTGGGATGAGGCTTATATTAAAGCTTAAGCGCGCGGTCTCGTAGCTCTTTTTTCTGAATTTTCCCTGTTGCCGTTTTAGGCAATTGGCCAAAGATAACTTTCTTTGGCCGCTTAAATCTTGCCATATTATCCCCACAAAAGGCGATAAGTTCAGCCTCTGTGACCTCGCCTTTTAGCTCGACAAAGGCGCAAGGGACCTCGCCCCATTTTTCATCAGGCATCGCAACAACAGCGGCAACATCAACAGCTTCGTGTTTGTATAATGTGTTTTCTACTTCGACCGAGGAAATATTCTCACCGCCAGAAATAATAATATCTTTAGCGCGGTCTCTGAGTTGAATATATCCGTCGGGGTAAACAACGCCGAGGTCACCCGAAACAAACCAATCATCTTTAAAGGCTTCTGCAGTCGCCGCTTTATCTTTTAAATAGCCCTTCATGACCACATTGCCGCGAATAACTATTTCGCCCATAGTTTCCCCATCATGAGGTACAGGATTTCCATCTCCGTCCACAACATCTGTAGCTTCGGTATTTGCGAAGCGAACACCTTGGCGAGATTTTAATTCAGATTGCTCTTTAATAGATTTGTTTCCCCACTCTGACTGCGGCGCGGCTTGCAGAACGTGACCATATGTTTCGGTCAAGCCATAAACATGAAGCACGTTAAAATTCATATTCGCCATGGCTTCCAACACACTGGCTGGCGGCGGCGCTCCCGCCGTCATGACTTGAATAGGCCTTTCGAGCTTTGGCTTTTCTTCATTAGGCGCATTAGCGAGCATATTTAAGACAATAGGCGCGCCGCCAAAATGTGTGACGTCATGCTGCGCAATCAAATCAAAGACAGCCTTAGGCGTAATGGCCCGGAGACAAATTGTTGTTCCTGCTAATAATGTCATTGTCCAAGCATGGCCCCACCCATTACAGTGAAACATGGGGACGATATATAAATATTGCGGATGTGGCGGCAGTCCCCAAGACGGTACGGTTCCCATTGCCATTAAATATGCGCCGCGGTGATGATAAACGACGCCTTTGGGCCGGCCCGTTGTCCCTGATGTGTAGTTGAGTGAAAAAGCCTGCCATTCATCTGTAAGCACTGCACCACGATAGTCAGGATCTCCCTGCTCTAATAAATCTTCATAGCTAACAAAATCTGCTGGAAGGTCAGGCCTTACGGCTGCGAAGCTATCATCAATGAAGACCACTTCGGGCGATAGGTCACATTGTTCAAGAGCGGCTTCAAGAACGGGCCATAATTCACGGTCGAGAATAAATAATTTCGTTTCAGCATGATCAATAATGTAGGCAATTGTCGCGGCGTCAAGACGCGTATTTATCGTATTGAGCACAGCCCCAGCCATTCCAACGGCGAATTGAAGTTCAAACATTTCAGGCGTATTATAAGCCAAAACAGAGACAGTATCATTCTTGCCGATGCCACGCTCATTTAGACTAGCGGCGACGCGGCGGCAGCGCGTTCGAACCTGCTGCCAATTATACCGTCTATCGTTATAAACCAAAGCCTCACGGCTAGGATAAATATCAGCCGTGCGTTCTAGAAAGGAAAGCGGCGTTAAAGGAACAAAGTTAGCGCCCGTCTTCGGAAGGTCGTCATAAGCTTTTGGCATTAGTTTCTCACTGCTTTTCCGTTATCAAGAAGCGTCCGTATGCGCTCTTGCGTTTCAGCTGTTTTTGCAAGCCTTAGAAAGGCGCGGCGCTCTGCATCATATAGATCCTGCTCCGACCACATTGTGCCAGGTTCAATGTCGCCGCCTGTTACAATCTCGGCAATTTGTGTTGAGACAAATACATCATGTTTAAACAGCTTACCTTTGGCATGCATGTCTTCGGCCCAACTTACCATCTTTTTAAAATCCTCTCGGCCTGCCATAGCGATAGGCTTGCGGGTGAAGTCGACTTGCTCAGCACCGCTTTTAACCGCCGCAATCGCCTCTCCCAAAAGACGGTCACGATTATTTTCAAAACGGTCATTCTTCCGTAGCATCGCCATTTCTGTCGCAATGAGAGGAGAGCTTGCTGTCTTTCCATAACCCAGTGACATAAAGGCTTCCCAAGCTCCCGCGGCGACATCGCCATCTTTCTTTTCAATCCATCTGTAAAGCGTTTCCTTACAGCCGCCCCCCGCAGGAATCACGCCCACACCAGACTCGACGAGTCCCATATTGGAATTGGCATGGCAGATGACTTGCTTACCATGCAGAACTACCTCAAACCCGCCGCCTAATGATAAGCCTACAGGCGCCACAACGACAGGAAACTGTGCCGTCGCCATTTTATGGACGGTATTTTGAAAATGACTTAAAAATGCGTCCAGCCCGTCCCAATCCTCAGCTTCAAAGAAAGACCGCACGACATTAAGGTTTACGCCGCAAGAAAAATGTTGGGCATCATTGTGAACGATTAAGCCTTGCATCTTATTTTCTGTGACAGCGTTTAAGGCCTCTTCTAGAATCTTCATGGACTCTGCGCCCAGAGCATTCGCTTTGGAATGAAATTCGACCAAGGCGATGCCGTCTAAATCATACCAACTGGCATCATCATTAGACCCTTTAGTCGAAAGTGTTTTGCGGCGGTCATTAAATCGTAATGTACCTTCGGCCCGCTCTATATCTTGCCAGTCGCCACCCTCTGTGCGGGCTTTCAAGCCATCGTAAAAGGACGATCCCGCCGCTTCGCGCAGAAATCTTGGTACTTCACGCTGCTCAGATTCAAGGCGCGCAATTAAATAATCAGCACCGATCTCGTCAATCAATTCAAAGGGGCCTTTAATCCAATTATACCCCATTTTCATGGCGTCATCCACGGCAACGCCATTATCGCCAACTTCAGGAATTAGCCCAGCGGCATAGACGAGGATATTGGACATGACTTGCCATGCATAATCTCCATATTTAGATTTATCCTCTAATATGTGAAGGATACCTTCTTTTTCGGCTTTCAGCGCAACGGGAATATCTATTTTTTTAACGGTAGAATATTCGCCGCTCTGCAAATCCATGACTTGCTTCTCACCATCATGAATACGGTAAAACCCTGCGCCTGTCTTACGGCCGCGCTGCCCCTTCGCGATCATATCTTCCATCAGGGGTAATTTATTACCAACGTCATGAAAGGCATCACCTTCGGGCAAGATAGACACAAGGCTGCTAGCCACATCTGACATCAGATCAATGCCGATTAAATCATAGAGACCAAAGACGCCTGTCTTGGGGATGCCCATGGGCCGCCCGAATACAGCGTCCGCTTCCTGAGGAGATAACCCCATATTATTCGCCGTATGCAGCGCCGCTTGGATAGCGTAACAGCCAACACGGTTGCCTAAAAATCCTGGCGTATCGCGGCAAAGGACGACGCCTTTACCTAGTTCCTTATCACAGAACGTATTAAGCGTCTGCATGATCGCGGGGTCTGTTTTTTCGCCCGCCACCAATTCAAGCAAAGGCATAAAACGAACGGGATTAAAAAAGTGAGTTATGGCAAAACGTTTTTTAAAAGCGAGCGGCATATCTTCAACCAATAACTTAATAGGTATTGTTGAGGTATTAGACGAGATGATTGCCGTATTCTTACAGACAGCATCAAGCTTTTTATAAAGATCTTTCTTAAGGTCTAGGCGCTCTAAGATAGCTTCCGCAATCCAATCGCATTCAGATAATTTACCAAAATCATCACGGATATTTCCGACGGTGATGCGGCCCGCAATATCGGGATGGAGTATCCCTGGATCTGCAGGATTGGAAATACGATTAAGCCCTTTTTGAGCCAAGGCATTAACATCAGCGCCTTCACTGGGAAGGTCTAATAATAAGACATCACAGCCTGCATTTGCGGCCTGTCCAGCAATGCCAGCGCCCATTGTGCCGGCGCCGATAACGGCAACTTTTTTTATCGTCATGCTATGCACTTTCGTTTTGTACAGTTTGAATGAATTCTCGAAGCGCGGCCAAAGTTTGTCTGGGCGCTTCGAGCGGCAGCATATGACCAAAACCCTCTAATATTGTTGGGGTAATGCCCATTTGCTCAGCTAAGGCTTTGCCCGACCTCAGAGGCGTCATTTTATCAGCGGTGGCAAGAATACAGTGCCGCGGCGCCTTTATAGAAGCCGCTATTTCGGAACCTGCCAAATAATCAGCGCAAGCTTGGAGGTCTGCGGCTAGCGGGTTGCGGCTCATGATAGCCCGAGAAATCGCAATGGGTTGCATGCCTGGAACAGAGCTTATGCCTTGATGTGCGCCAGGACCGAAACCCCAGTTGCACATCATATGCGCGGCCTTAGCAGAACTTTCCTTAGCGGTGTCAATCAAAGCTTGATTTACGGGAATAGCGGCCGCCGTACCAATAGCGCAGATGGACAAACACATTTCAGGCTTTGATTTATAAAGCTCTAATGCGCTTAAAAACCCTTGGCTGTGTCCAACGATATGCGCTTTTTTCACACTCGCTTTTTCTAGGAACTCTACCAACCATGATCCGCTCTGCTCTATGGATGTAAAGGCGTCACCGCCAGAAAGGCTGTGCCCGGGAAGGTCTGGCGCAAGAACACTAAAACCATGATAGGCAAACCAACGTGTTTGTAGAGCCCATGTCCTGTGATCACCGCCACTGCCATGTAGAAATAAAACTGTAGGTAATTTCGGATCAAACTCTTTACCACCTGTCGCCACATAAACCGGCGCGCTATTCACTATCAGTTCCATTACCCTGCCGCCCGTAAAGCCGCCTTAAGGCCCTTTGCAAAATCCGCTTTGATGTCCGCGAAATCTTCTAATCCTACGGAGACGCGTATTAAGTCCTCGGGAATACCTGCAGCTTCCATCGCCTCTTTAGTCAGGCGAGAATGCGTTGTACTAGCAGGATGTAAAACCAATGTGCGGCTATCGCCTACATTTGCAAGGTGAGATGCCAAAGAGACAGTATTTATAAAGGCCGCCCCGCCCTCACGTCCGCCCGTCACGCCAAAACAAAGCATTGACCCTGCCCCTTTTGGGAACATCTCAGCCACATGGGGTTCAGCGTCTAAATTAGGATGCCTTACCCAGGTCACACCTTTTTGTTCTGATAGCCAATCTCGCAGCTCTAGCGTATTTGCGACATGTTTCTGCATACGTAGCTCCAATGTCTCAACGCCTTGTAAAATCAAAAAGGCATTATGCGGTGACAAAGCCGCGCCTAGGTCGCGCATAGCCTCACTGCGAATTTTCATCACAAAAGCCGTCGGGCCAAATTCTTCCCAAAATTTCATTCCGTGGAACGGTGCATAGGGCTCTGTCATCTCAGGGAAGCGGCCATTGCCCCAATCAAAATTACCGCCATCAATTATACAGCCGCCAATCGCTGCGCCGTGTCCGCCAATCCATTTTGTGATGGAATGCACGACAATATTCGCGCCATGCTCCAAAGGACGGTTCAGCGCAGGCGTTGCAAAGGTCGCATCAATCACGACAGGCACACCAGCCTCATTTGCCACCTTCGAGATTTCAGGCAGATTTGAAACTTGCATACCAGGATTAGAAATGGACTCGCAAAATACCATTTTTGTGTTGGGCTTAATTGCGGCCTTTAAAGCGTCGCTATCATTGATATCGATAAAATCTGTCGTGATACCGAACCGCTTTAGCGTGTAACGTAGAGTAGTCGCAGTTGACCCATATATTTGCTCAGAAGACACAATGTGATCGCCCGCAGAACATAGCGTGATAAATGTCGCAAAGAGCGCTGACATGCCTGAAGCCGTACATATTGCCCCTGCCCCGCCTTCGAGTGCCGCAAGGCGCTGCTCTAAAACAGCTACAGTCGGGTTTGAAATGCGTGAGTAAATATGCCCGCCTTGTTCAACATTGAAAAGGCTTGAGGCACTCTGGACACTCTCAAAGGCATAAGATGTGGTTTGATAAATCGGAACGGCGCGCGATCCATGATCGCTCTCGGGGGTGTAGCCCGTATGCAAAGCGATGGTGGCAGGTTTGAAATAAGAAGAATTTGTCATGAAAGGCGTTTAGAACCAAATGTCGCCAATGCCAATATTGATATCCCTTATTTATAAGGCTTAATAAGTCTTATTAGTGACGACACAGATTGAGCCCATGCCTATTATCGTTAAGCTCACCCTATGGGTTATTCTGCATTTCGCATTTTTAAAGAGGCTGTTACAGGCCATAAAGGCTGGAAACCCGTTTGGCGCAAAGCCGAGCCCTTAGCTGAATATGATATCATCATCATTGGCGGCGGCGGACACGGCCTCGCAACAGCGCATTATCTCGCCTCAAAATTTGACCAAAAGCGCATCGCCGTTTTGGAAAAGGGGTGGATTGGCGGAGGAAATGTCGGGCGAAACACAACCATTATTCGCTCCAATTATATGCTCCATGAAAATGAAGCCTTTTACGAATTTTCACTCAAGCTTTGGGAAGGGCTTGAGCAAGACGTCAACTATAACGCAATGGTGAGCCAACGCGGCGTGCTTAACCTGTATCATACTGACCCGCAGCGCGATGCTTACATAAGGCGCGGCAATGCGATGATGTTAAACGGCGCAGATGCCAAATTATTGGACGCCGAGGGGGTACGAAAGATGTACCCATTCCTTAATTTTGATGATGCGCGTTTTCCTATTCGCGGAGGCTTATTACAGCCGCGCGGCGGCACTGTACGCCACGATGCTGTCGCTTGGGGATATGCCCATGCCGCAGATAAACGCGGCGTGGACATTATTGAAAATTGTGAAGTCACAGCGTTCGATATCCAAAATGGTAAATGTACGGGCGTCCAAACAACGCGCGGCCCTATAGGTGCCAAGAAAGTCGGCGTGGCTGTTGCCGGAAATTCGGGACGCGTCATGGCCATGGCGGGAATGCGCTTGCCCATTGAGAGTCACGTCTTACAAGCCTTTGTGAGTGAAGGCTTAAAGCCACTTCTCGACGGCGTCATCACTTATGGCGCGGGCCATTTTTATGTGAGTCAATCTGATAAAGGCGGACTTGTTTTTGGCGGCGATATTGATGGCTATAATAGCTATGCCCAGCGCGGAAATTTACCGGTTGTCGAAGATGTCTGTGAAGGCGGCATGAGCGTCATGCCCATGATTGGCAAAGCTAGAATGCTGCGTATGTGGGGCGGCATTATGGATATGTCTATGGACGGCTCCCCAATTATAGATAAGACTCATATTGACGGCCTCTATTTTAATGGCGGCTGGTGTTATGGCGGCTTCAAAGCTACACCTGCGAGCGGCTATAGCTTCGCTCATTTATTGGCCACCGATACGTATCACGACACGGCAAAAGCTTACCGCCTAGACCGTTTTTCGCGGGGCTATATGATTGATGAAAAAGGGCAAGGCGCACAGCCTAATCTTCACTAATGATTATTCACCACCCTCTTCTTGGCCCACGTGACGCCTCTGAATTTGTTTATCTGGGCGATGCGTCGCTCATGAACCGTCCGAACCCTAAATCAGAAACGGCAGCCGAGGATTTCCACCGCTATCAATATTTACGGGATAATCCCGTAGGTCAACACAGAGAGCTTTGGTATCATGAGCAAGGCGATAGATCTTGGCTCGTCGTTACCCGCAACACGCTGACCCATGATATTACAAAAGTTGAACTGGCGCGTGATGTTGCGAGGTCTCAAAAATGAGCCTCATCGATAATACACAGGTCTTAAGCTTCACCTTTAACGGCAAAGCCTATCAAGGGTATGAAGGCGACACGCTGGCCTCTGCCCTATTGAGGAATAAGGTTCGCGTTGTTGGACGGAGCTTCAAATATCACCGTCCCCGCGGGATTATGGGCGTAGGCAGTGAAGAGCCAAATGCGCTTGTTGAAATTCACGGCGCGGGAACCTGCGAGCCCAATCGCCGCGCAACGACAATTAAATTATTTGATGGCTTAAATGCCAAAAGCCAAAATCACATGGGGCCGCTTAATTTTGATGTACTTGCTATAAATGACTTCATGCATCCATTTCTGGCAGCAGGATTTTACTACAAAACATTTATGTGGCCCAAAGCTTTTTGGGAAAAGCTTTACGAACCTGTCATTCGCCGCGCGGCTGGGCTTGGAACACTCTCTAAAGCCGCTGATCCAGATAGTTATGATAAGGGGTTTTTACATTGTGACACTCTTATCATCGGCGCAGGCCCCGCAGGATTGCAAACAGCTTTAAATCTTGGCCTTGCAGGTCATAATATTATCCTCGCTGATGATGACTTTAGAATGGGTGGGCGCTTATTATCTGAAGATTATGAGATAAATTTAGCTCCCGCGCTTAATTGGGTAAATGAAACCATTCAAACGCTAGAAAGCTTACCCAATGTGCGGTTAATGTCGCGCACTTCTATTTATGGCGTTTATGATCACGGCATCTATGGCGGCCTTGAAACTACAACAGATGAAATAGGGTCATCAAAGCCTCGTCATATCCTGTGGCGCATCTATGCCAAATCATCCATTTTAGCAGCGGGAGCAACAGAACGGCCCATCGCCTTCGCCAATAATGACCGCCCTGGCGTCATGCTCGCAAGTGCTGTTCGGAGTTACAAAAACCGCTTCGACATTGATTTAGAAAATACAGCTCTTCTGACAAATAATGATGACGGATTGCAGACAGATGCCGCGCATATTTTTGACACGCGCAACGGCAGCTATGTCACTGATGTCGGTGGCCGTAAGGGGGTGCGTTCTCTCACACTCAACACAGGTGAAAAGATAGCTGCCAACCATCTAGCTGTATCCGGAGGCTGGAATCCTAATGTTCATTTGACCTGTCATAAGCGAGCACGCCCGAAATGGGACGAGACACTAAGGTGTTTCGTGCCAGACCCCAAAACGCTTCCTTCTGATATGTCTGTTATTGGGGCTGCCAATGGTCAGTTCTCAACTCACGCGGCCTTTAAGGACGCTAATGATGTCACTGAAAAGCTCGGCGCGAAACCCTCGTCACTGCCGCAAACAGAAGATGCGCCGATTAATGTTTCAGCCTTTTGGCATGTCAAAGGTAAAAAGCGGGCTTGGGTCGATTTCCAAAATGATGTCACAGCCAAAGACATAACCCTCGCGCACCAAGAGGGTTTCTCATCCGTAGAGCATGTTAAACGTTACACAACATTAGGTATGGCGACCGACCAAGGCAGAACCTCTAATGTGGTCGGATTGGCCGTATTAGCCGATACCACAGGGCAAAGCATTCCTGAAACGGGAACCACAATTTTTCGTCCGCCCTATTCCCCTGTTCCCATTGGAGCTTTTGCAGGGACGCATCGCGGACAACACTTCAAACCGACGCGGCTGACGCCCTCCCATAAATATGCCGCGGAAAATGGCGCGACTTTTATCGAGACAGGCTATTGGAAACGGTCGCAATGGCTCGCACGTTCAGGTGAAAAAGGATGGCGCGATAGTGTTGATCGTGAAGTTCTCATGACGCGCAGCTCTGTTGGTATTTGTGATGTTACGACCCTAGGCAAGATAGATGTGCAAGGCCGCGATGCGGGTAAGTTTCTCAATAAGGTTTATGTCAACACGTTCTCAACTCTCAAAGTCGGTAAGTGCCGTTATGGGTTGATGTTGCGCGAGGACGGAATAGCAATGGATGATGGCACGACGGCACGCCTCTCAGAAACCCATTTTGTGACGACGACGACAACGGCAAAGGCAGGACCTGTTTTCAGGCACTTAGAATTTGTAAGGCAATGCCTCTATCCTGATATGGATGTGCATCTAATTTCGACGACAGATCAATGGGCACAATTCTCCGTCGCTGGCCCTAATGCGCGCAAACTTTTGGAAAAAATTGTCGATCCAGAATTTGATATTTCAAACGAAGCTTTCCCCTATATGGCTTGCGGCGAGCTTACAATATGCGGGGGCGCGCGGGCGCGTCTCTTCCGCCTCTCTTTTTCAGGTGAACTCGCCTATGAGATTTCTGTGCCTGCCCGTTATGGTGACGCGCTTATTCGCGAAATGATGCAGAAAGGCGAAGCGTTTGATGCAGTTCTCTACGGAACAGAAGCGCTTGGCGTCATGCGTATTGAAAAAGGTCATGCCGCCGGTAATGAGTTAAACGGAACGACAACGGCTCAAGCCTTAGGATTAGGCGGTTTCGTATCAAAAAAGAAAGATTGCATCGGTAAGGTTTTATCTCAGCGCGAAGGTTTAATCGCTGAAGATTCTTTACAAATGGTCGGCTTTATTCCGGTGAGCTCTCAGGACAAGCTCACAAATGGAGCGCATTTCATCCCCAAAGGTGAAACCCCATCACCAGAAACAGATCACGGCTATATGAGCTCCGTCGCTTGGTCACCTATGCTGGAAACCTACATCGGATTGGGTTTTCTCAAAAATGGACAAAATCGTCTGGGGGAAGTTATTCAAGCCAGCCATCTTATGGGGAATAGCCATGTGGACGTGACAGTCGTAAGTCCGCATTTCTTTGATCCAAAGGGAGAGCGTTTGCGTGTCTAAATTATCACCTACCCTGCCCTTAGAGAGCTTCTCAAAGCACTGGCCTGACTTAACGGTTGAAGAACATTATACTGGAGAGCTTATCTCTTTGGCTATCGCACGCGATGAAGAGAGCGCTTTTAAGCCCGCCTTTAAAAAGACATTTGGCAAAGCTGCGCCTGAGCCCTCACAGATCATTGCCGTAAAAGGTGGCTTTGCCATGTGGTCTTCTCCAGACCAATATTTAATTTTACTCGAGGGCGAGAATATAAATGCCGATAAAGACATCGCCAAGAAGATGGGCGCATGTGCTTATGCAACGCTGCAAAGTGATGGCTGGGCGTCAATTAATGTAAAAAGCGACACCTCCAAAAACGCCGCTCTATATGATGTGCTTGAGCGCTTTATTCCGCTGAATTTACGGCAAGCACCTGAAGGCTTTGCAACCCGTACATCAGCTCATCATATCGCTGTGATTGTCATAAAATATAGCGAAACCGAAATTCAGCTTTTGACCCCGCGGAGTTCCGCGAGGTCATTTTTAGACGCTCTGATTCATACCGCAGACAACGTGCTTAGCTGATATTGCTATCGGGGAAGCTGGCCTTACGGTCAGCCATATATTTCAGCAAACGCGCATCAATATCCGCATCAAGCTCTGGCGCGACATATTCATTGAGCATCGTCTGGTAGACTTTCTCTGCACGATCTTCTGCTGACAAGCTTCCGTCTTCGACCCATTGCTCAAAGCTACTATTGTCGGACACATTGGACTGATAAAACGCCGTTTTGAAATTCTTCTGCGTATGCTCACAGCCCAAGAAATGCTGTCCCGGCCCGACTTCAGCAATCGCGTCCATGGCTTGACCATTGGCTGACATATCTACGCCTTTGGCAAATTTCGCCATCATACCCGCTTGGTCTGCATCCATAATGAATTTCTCATAGCCCATGGCCAAACCGCCCTCAAGCCAACCTGCAGTATGCAGCATAAAGTTCACACCTGCCAAAAGTCCCGTTTGCAAGGAATTAGCAGCTTCATATCCCGCCTGCGCATCAGGTATTTTAGACGCATTGAAACCGCCCGCAGACCGGAAAGGCACACCTAAACGCCGTGCCAAAGCCGCGCTCATATTAATAATTAGCGATGCTTCAGGTGTCCCAAATGTCGGCGCTCCCGTCTGCATAGACATAGATGTCACAAAGTTTCCATAAATCACAGGAGCCCCGGGGCGGACAAGCTGCGTCAACGCCATTCCTGCCAAGCCTTCGGCTAGACTTTGCGCAGCGACACCCGCAGCCGTCACAGGCGACATAGCGCCCGAGACAACAAATGGACTTGGCATTGCGCACTGACCATGGCGGGCATAATTTTTTAATGACCCCAACATCACGCGGTCCCACGTCATGGGAGAGTTGGCATTGATGAGATTGACCAAAACGCAATTCTCTTCAACGAAGTCATCGCCAAAAACAATCTTCGCCATATCGACCGTATCGAGTGCACGTTCCGGCTGAGTTACGGATCCCATAAAAGCTTTGTCTGAATATTTGATATGGCTGTAATTCATATCAAAATGACGTTTATTAACAGGCAAATCGACAGGCTCACAAACGGTTCCACCGCTATGATGCAAATTAGGCGACATGTAAGCGAGTTTTACAAAATTACGAAAATCCTCGATATTGGCGTAACGACGGCCACCTTCTTTTGAATAGACAAAGGGCGGACCATAAGCCGGGACGAGAACCGTATTATTGCCGCCGATCTGAACATTATTCGCAGGGTTGCGGGCAAATTGAGTGAACTCTTTGGGTGCTGTCGCTTGGACAATTTCGCGGCACATGCCTCTTGGAAAGCGCACGCGATCGCCATCAGCTTTAGCCCCGGCTTTGACGAAGTAATCAATGGACTCAGGATCTTCTTGTATTTCAAGCCCGACCTCTTCGAGGAGCGTATCCGCATTATGCTCAAGCTGCGCTAGGTCTGTATCGTTAAGGACAGAATAAGTTGGAATATTGCGTTTAATATACGGCTCGCGAGGCGGTGCCTCAGCCCCTCTTGCAGCGGCGCGGCCTGCGCGGCCCCCTGATCTAGCACGTCTAGCCATATCTTTCCTCCCAATGAGCGCGTTTCTTGTCAGCGCTGATTATAATGTTTCCCCGCGCGTGCCTTGGGGCGGAAACCCCTCAAATTGCGGCAAGCCGTCCGTAATTTCGTAATAAGGCCCTTTATCTTTTACAAAGATGTGACCTTTGACCGTTAAGCCCTCAGTATCATCAAGGCTTCCCGCTAAAACACTTACGGTATCGCGAACCGCTTCGTCCCAGAACATATAACTTCCACAAGAGGCGCAATGCCCGGATTTAGACCCCTCGGAAATAGGGAGCCAATTCACATGGCCTTCAATGGTCAAATTATCCCGCTTCACGCCAGCCGCTGCGATATAGAGACCCGTCAAATGTTGGCATTGCTGACAATGACAATACCAAATATCCGACAGCCCTTTAGCGCTAAAGGAAACCTCTCCGCAAAGGCATTTGCCCGTATATGTCTTAGCCGCGGCGACGACGACCTCCTCTACCACGGCGTCCGCCCTCACCCTCACCTGCAGCAGGTGCGGGGCGGTAATGCTTAATCCAATTCGTGCAGCTTGGGTCAACACCATTAAGAACATCAGCCGCTCTCACCGCTGGAACAAGGCCTTCATGAAGGGGGTTTACGATTGCGGATGTCATGCCTGTTGCAGCGAGCATAGGCAAAAACGCATTATTAATGGCATGGCGCTCTGGTAAGCCAAAGGCCACATTGGACGCACCGCATGTTGTATTCACACCGAGCTCAGAGCGAAGGCGTCCCACAAGTTTGAACACGTCCGTCCCGGCGCTATTCACTGCGCCAATGGGCATAACTAAGGGGTCAACGACGACATCTTCAGCTTTTATGCCGTAATCCGCCGCGCGGTTGACGATACGTTTAGCGACTTCGAAGCGAACATCAGGGTCCTCTGAAATCCCAGTATCATCATTTGAAATCGCGACAACGGCGCAGTCATATTTTGCGACAAGCGGCAGGATGCGTTCCATAACTTCCTCTTCAGCCGTTGTAGAGTTAAGAAGCGGGCGTCCTTTGTACACTTTGAGGCCAGCTTCCAAAGCGTCCATCACAGAGCTATCGATACACAGCGGAACATCTGTTAGGCTTTGAATAAGCGGGATAACTTCTGACATAATCAGCGGTTCATCAGCCAAAGGGACGCCAACATTGACGTCGAGAATTTGAGCTCCAGCCTCAACTTGCGCGAGGGCCTCTTTCTTCACGCGCCAATAATTAAACTCTTTCAGCTCTTTGGAAAAAAGCTTGCGTCCCGTTGGATTTATGCGTTCTCCAATCATGGTGAAAGGTTGGTCAAACCCAATGACATGTTCCTTGGTCGCTGACGCTAATATCGTTCTTGCCATTTTATAATCCTAATTCAATTCTTCAGTTTCAGGCGACCACGGTACACGTCCGTCTAAAACGCCTGAACGTTTTACGACATCTTTGACCCATTTTTCCTGTCGGTAAGCCATAACATGAACGCCGCTGACGCCTGCTGTTTCTTTAAGCTGTTGCATTATTTCGACGCAGATATTCCGGCCTTCTCGCAAAGGCTTATCGGCGCCCTCAAGACGTTTAATGATGTTATCGGGAATATGCACGCCTGGTACATTTGCGCGCATCCATTTTGCAGTTCTAGCTGACGGCAAAACACCCACGCCAATGAGGATATAAGCTTTTTCCGTAAGCCCCATGTCCACGGCTTTGCTCATGAAGTCTTTGAGGACATCCATATCAAAGCAATATTGTGACTGGATATATTCAGCCCCCGCTTCAATCTTCTTCGCGAGTTGATCGGCTCTATTCGCAATAGGCGGCACAAAAGGATTGATGGATGAGCCGATAAATAATTTAGGCGCGAGATCAAGCTTACGTCCACTCAGAAAACGCGACTCATCTCGCAATACTCTTAGCGTCCGCGTCAGCGACACACTGTCAAAATCGAAAACGGGTTTCGCTTCGGGATGATCCCCAGCGCCAACATCGTCACCAGACAAACACAAAGCATTACAGACGCCCAAAGCCGCCGCGCCTAATGTATCACCCTGAATGGCAATTCTATTTCTGTCGCGGCAAGAGATTTGTAAAATCGGTGAGTAACCCGCTCGCGTAAGGATGGCGCAAACGGCTAAGCTCGACATATGGCAATGCGCACCCGAACCATCCGTCGCATTAATGGCGTCAACATACCCATCAAACAATGAGGCCCGCGTGAGAACTTCATCGGGATCAGCCGAGTCCGGCGGAGCAATTTCTGTTGTAACGGCGAAATGTCCTGCTCTTAAAACGCGCTCAAAACGACCATGGGACACGTGACCCGGAAGCTGCGGAAGCGGATCGCCTGGATTAGTCCCAAGCGTTTCTGCATCTTGAATTTCTTCTATCATTTGGCATCCTCAGCGAGCTCTTCACGTGCTAATTTAAGCCAAGTGGATGTCCCTTTTTCGCGATGATCAACTGCGAAATCAATGGATTTAATTGCATCCCCATCTTTCATCCGCGAGGCACCATCCCAAGCCGCGACCCAAACACAGCGCATCTCAGGCTTGACTTCGCACATGCCATTCGGACGAACGCCGCCGCAAGGCCCATTACGAATAGTCTTAGGGCAATTCATTGGGCAGCTCATTCCTGTTTTGGACAAAGCGCAATTTCCGCACATCTGGCAATCAAACAGAAAGCCTTTCAAGCCAGCTTCTGCCGCTGTGATGGGTTTATCCAACTTCTTACCAAAGACTTTTGTGATGCCCTTTAACACAGCAATAATAGCTGGGTTCACAGTATTATAGAGCCCCTCCATAAAACGCGAACGGCGAACAGACCAAAGGCGCACTTTATACATGACGTATGCTTTCTTGATAATTAGTGTCCAAACCGAATGATGTAATAGCCGCTTCAACTTCGCCATAGCCTGTAAAATGATAGTGATAAGTTAGACCTAGTTTACGGGCAGCGGCTTGAGCTTGAATTTGCAAAGCTTCATCTTCGGTTTGCGCCAAGTAAGTCAGTTTTTTATAATGCTCAAAATATGTCTCTTTCAGATCAGGATAGCGGTCTATGCCCATACCTTTGATGATTAAGGTGTCAAAATGCCGAACAAGGTAATCGGTCAAGAAAAAGGTTCCTAACTCTTCTTCCATCATATCATCAAACTGGGCTAGTCCCGCATAAAAGCCATAGCAATGCGTTCCCGGTAAACGAGTCGCATTCGGGTAGTCTTCAAGTAATCTGTCCAAGCCGCCGCCCGTCCCGCAATCACCATAGCCAATGAGTATCGTGTCATATTCAGCGGCGCATTCGTCTAAAATGGCCTTTAGTCCTGGGACAATTTTGTTTGGGTGATTGTGATAACTGGCGGGCAAACATTTCAGTTCAGCCTCATGTTTCGCTTGCCCGAGCAAATAGACAAGTTCCTTAGCCAATGCACCGCACGCCAAAATGAGAGTCTTATGTTGAGAAGACACTCTCATAACGGCCTATCTATTTTTACCCATAATTGCTTTTGCAAGCTCCGCACTCATAGCCGCGTCACGACCATAGGTATGGGCGTTAATCGCATCTGCAAATTCTTGGTTTAGCGGGGCGCCGCCCACCATCACAGGCAGTTCTTTGAGGATACCTCGCTTATCCAATTCCTCAATCACAACACCCATATAAGGCATAGTTGTTGTGAGCAGCGCCGACATACCTAAGATATTAGGCTCATGCTCCTCAATAGCGGCGAGATATTCTTCAACGGGTGTGTTTATTCCCAAATCAATAACTTCGAATCCAGCCCCTTCGAGCATCATGCCAACAAGATTTTTACCGATATCATGAATGTCGCCTTTAACCGTTCCGATAACATATTTTCCGACGCTGGAATTATTTTCACTCGCCGCAAGGATAGGACGGAGTAAATTCATACCACCCTTCATCGCATTAGCGCTTTGCAGGACTTCGGGCACAAATAAAATACCATCTCTGAAATCAACGCCAACGATACGCATACCCTCGACCAAGGCGTCATTAAGAACCATATTGGCATCCCACCCTCTGTCGAGCAGAATTTTTGTCCCTTCTGTGACCTCTGGTATCATCCCGTCATAAAGATCGTCCATCATTTGTTGGACAAGCTCAGTATCATCTAAGTCTTTGAGAATGATTTCTTCGTCTTGATCGCTCATAATAATTTCCCTTCACAGACCGCGCTATGCGAGACCCACAATTTGCCCGTCTTCATCTAGGCCAATATCTAGTGCGGCTGGATGGCGCGGCAAGCCCGGCATACGCATTATCGTTCCGCATATTGCAACTACAAAACCTGCACCTGCATTTAAAGTCGCTTCGCGGACTTCAACAGTATGACCTGATGTTGCGCCTAACTTTTTAGGATCCGTTGAAAAGCTAGATTGTGTTTTGGCAATACAAATCGGCAAATGTCCAAATCCCATCTTCTCAACCTGCCTGAATGTTGTTTTGGCGGCGGCGCTGATAATAACATTCTCCGCACGGTAGATTTCTTTCGCTACCTTCTCGACTTTCACCGCAAGCTTATCCGAATCCTCATACATAAGGGTGACGCTTGGCTTTGGCTTTGCCAGCTCTGCCTGTACGGCTTTGGCCAAGTCTTCCGCCCCTGCGCCGCCTTCGGCCCAGTGACGCGCTATCACCATAGGAACATTTTCACGATCACAAATTTCTTTCACAACAGCAATCTCCTCATCCGTGTCATGGATGAAGTGGTTGATAGACACCACAGGCGTAAGGCCAAATTTCTTTAGGTTTTGGATATGACGTTCAACATTCACGCAGCCCTCACGAACAGCTTCAATGTTTTGTGGCCCTAACTCATTTTTTGGGACACCGCCTTGCATCTTCATAGCGCGGATTGTGCAGACAAGCACTACAGCATCAGGACGAAGACCCGATTGACGGCACTTAATATCAAGGAACTTCTCTGCGCCCAAATCCGCTCCAAATCCGGCCTCTGTTACGACAACGTCAGTCATCTTAAGCGCCGTTTGCGTTGCTACTACAGAATTACAGCCATGTGCGATATTGGCGAAAGGCCCCCCATGAATAAAGGCCATATTATGCTCTATAGATTGCACAAGATTAGGCTGGAAAGCATCCTTAAGCAGAACAGTCACGGCGCCATCCGCGCCGATATCACGAACCGTGACAGGCTTCTTTTTTGACGTCTTCGCAACAATTATATCGCCAATGCGCTTTTGAAGATCTTTAAGATCCGTCGCCAAGCAGAAAATTGCCATGATCTCTGAAGCCACAGTGATATCAAAACCGCCTTCGCGCACGATACCTTGCGTCGGGCCGCCGAGACCCATGACGATATGGCGAAGTGCACGGTCGTTCATATCCACAACGCGGCGCCACGTAATTCGGCGCGGGTCAATATCCAGTTCATTCCCCCACTGCATATGATTATCCAACATAGCTGAAATCAGAGAATGTGCAGAGGTTATGGCGTGGAAATCCCCGTTAAAGTGAAGATTAATGTCTTCCATCGGTAAAACTTGCGCACGCCCACCTCCAGCAGCCCCGCCCTTCATACCAAAACATGGCCCCAAAGAAGGCTCCCTTAGGCATACCATAGATTTAACGCCTATGCGGTTAAGGCCATCATTAAGGCCAACCGATGTCGTTGTCTTTCCCTCACCAGCGGGGGTTGGCGTCACAGCCGTCACAAGTACCAATTTCCCGTCGGGCTTATCTTTAAGGCTATCAATATAATCCAAGGACAGCTTTGCTTTGTAGTGGCCGTAAGGCACGAGAGCTTCAGCTGGAATACCAAGCTTTTCTTCCGCCAAAGGTAATAGGCTCTTCATTTTAGCCGCGCGCGCAATGTCGATATCTGCTGCGCCGGGCGCTGGGAGGTTCTGCTGTGTCATGCCTTAAAGCCTATTGTAATTTTATTTAAAACTAGAGCAAAAATAGCACATAACTTTTCAATATACGTCAAATAATTTACGAAAAGCGACGTAGCTAAATTTTTCTCACATAGCGCTTTAGCACCAGAAATTGCAACTGCACTTATGACTGGAATAATAAATTTGAATGGTTCTCTTATTGAAGGGTGTAGCTATACGCTATCTTGATAATGTACTGTATTATTGACGTTATGAGACCTCAAAAATCGCCTATAACGACAGCGAGACCGCAAATACACCGCAAAATTGGGCCTAAAATTCAGGCGGATATTGAGGCGCGCCGTGCATCTTTTGACACTCCCGAAATAGGGCCGACATTACGGGCGATGACTGAATTAGCCGAAATGGGGCTTTCCCTTCCTAACTTGCCTCAGATGCGACTTTATCGCCGTGAGCGTATTATGGCTGAACTTCAGAAATCTAATATTGGAGGTATATTATTATTCGACCCCATCAATATTCGCTATGCAACAGATTCCATGAATATGCAGGTCTGGACTCTGCATAATCTGGCACGTGCGGCCTTTATCAGTGCAGACGGGCACATTGTATTATGGGACTTTACGCATTGCGAGCACATGACCCGCCACCTTCCACTCATTAACGAAGTTCGCAGCGGTGCAGGCGCTTTCTATTTTGAACATGGCGCAAAAGAATCTGCTCAAGCGTCAAAATTTGCAAAAGAGATAAAGGATGTCATGACACAGCACGGCTGTGAAGGCCGTATCGCTATTGACCGCATGGATGTAGCCGTTTCTCAAAGTTTTCAGGATGTCGGCATCAATTATAGGTCTGGACAATCAATCATGGAACAAGCTCGCCTGATTAAAGGCCCAGACGAGATTACAGCTATGAAATGCGCCGCTGCCGCATGTGGAATAGCCGTTAAGAATATGCATAAAGCTTTGCAACCCGGACTCGCCGAAGTGGAACTCTGGGCCGTACTTCACCATGAAAATATTGCGCGCGGCGGAGAGTGGATTGAGACGCGCATTCTCTCTTCTGGTCCCAGAACAAACCCATGGATGCAGGAAGCAGGGCCTCGTATCATAAAAGATGGAGAGCTCTTGGCCTTTGATACAGACCTTATCGGACTTTACGGTATGTGCTGTGACATGTCGCGAACGTGGCTTGTCGGCGATGGAGACGGTACAACGGAACAAAAAGACTGTTACCAAATGGCCTATGACCATATCCTTGAAAATACGGAGCTCTTAAAACCAGGCGTCTCATTTAAAGACCTCACATTTAAAGGCCATGTTTTGCCCGAGGCGTATCAAGCTCAAAAATACTGCGTCAAAATGCATGGGGTGGGATTATGCGATGAATATCCCAGCATTTATTATGAGGATCACTTCATAGAGGGGGCCTTCGAAGATGAATTACAACCCGGCATGATCCTATGCGTGGAAGCCTATACGGGCAAAGTTGGCGGCACTAACGGTGTAAAACTGGAAAATCAAATCCTCATAACCCAGGACGGATATGAAAACCTCACGCCATACCCTTATGAAGAAAGGTTGCTGCAAAATGCCCTGTAACTCCGAACTTCGCTCTTTTGACCAAAAGTTATATATAGGCTGATGTTCGGCCAAGGACCACATAATCGACCACAAAAAATTGGGTTCATTTTGATGCCTGATTTTTCCATGATGGCCTTTACCGCCTGCATTGAACCATTGCGCGCGGCCAATCGATTAAGCCGAAAGCCGCTTTATGAATGGCAAGCCCTAAGCTCGGAAGGCAAACCTGTTAAAGCCAGCAACCAAGTCACGATAACACCCGACAACACCTCTGCAGGTGCTTTGGATTGCGACGTAGTCTTTATTTGTGCAGGGTTACGTCCGCGCCGTTTTTTAACACCTGAATTGGGCGCAGATATAAGGCGCATTGCGCGAAAAGGCCTTGCTGTCGGCGCTGTCTGTACGGGCTCAGAGGCTTTGGCTTATGCAGGTGTTTTATCAGGACATCGCTGCACCATTCATTGGGAAAATATTGAATCTTTCAAAGAGTTGTATCCAGCCCTTGAGATCACGGCGACCTTATTCGAAATCGACCGAAAGCGTTACACATGTTCAGGAGGCACAGCGCCTATAGATATGATGATACACTCTATCAGACTCGACCATGGTGATGCCCTAGCCCAAAATGTAGCTGAACAGCTTTTACATAATTTTGTTCGCGAGCCTCATCATAATCAACGCATGGCAATTACGCATCGCACGGGTATAAGACACCCCAAGCTTTTGGCCGCTATAGGCTATATGGAAGCCTATATCGAAGAGCCATTGACATTATCGCGCTTGGCCCAAAAAGTAGGTCTTTCATTACGGCAATTAGAACGATTGTTTAAAGAGCAACTCAAAACATCACCTGGCAAATACTACCTTAGTTTACGGCTAGAACGCGCCAGACATTTTCTGCGCCAAACGGCTATGTCAGTGATGGAAGTTGGGTTAGCCAGTGGCTTCAATTCTGCTTCAACTTTCTCGCGAAGCTATAAAGCAAAATTTGGACATTCCCCTCATCAAGAACGTTTATGACTTTTTCTTTCGCTTAAGCAGGTTTCGCGGATCTGTGCGCAATATCAACATCATGGAACGCGGACGCGCCACATTAACGTAATCCCCTCCCTCTGCTGGTTTGCGCTGCGACGTGCGGTAGAGCGCATAAAACACCAGACCCATATGAACAAAAGCCGTGAATGCAAACATAGCTGAGGCCGTGTAAAGCGACATGACAATAGGCGCGATTGAGGGGCCTATAACAGACCCAATACCATAAATTAAAAATAAGCCGCCACTAATTGCGACGAATTCATGCGGCTCTGCATAATCATTTGCAAGGGCAGCAGACAACCCAAAGAGCTGCATCGCAAAAGCACCGTAAAGCGCTCCGCCAAAGAGTAACATGGTTTGAGATAACGGCGCATATTGCCAAAGAAAAATTCCAGCGCCCACGCTCAAAGCTGACATAATTATAATCATTATACGCCGTCCAAGTTTATCCGACAAAGCCCCAACTGGCCATTGCAGGAAAGCCCCTGCCGCGATGGCGAGACTCATAAAAGTCGACACAACAATAATTGGATGGCCAAGCTGTTTTACAAAGACGGGAGCAACGCCCCAAAAAGATCCATTAGATAGACCCACCGCAAAACACCCTGCTACAGCCAAGGGAGAGGTTTTGATGAGCTTTTTTAAATTAAGTGACGTTTGCGAAACCGCGACTGGGGCTTTGGAGGTCGAAACAGATATGGGGAATATCGCCATGGAAATACAAATTGCCACGATTGAAAACAAAATGAAGTCTTTGGGATCAGCCAAAGTCAGCATAAATTGACCTGCCGTAACAGCACCTAAATCAACCATGCGGTAAATGGCTAAGACTTGCCCCCGTTTCTCATTTGGCGCTTGCTCATTTATCCAGCTCTCAATAAGCATATAGAGCCCCGCAAAGCTGAAGCCTGTTATGACGCGCAAAATAAGCCATGTTGGCACATTTATAACCAGAACGTGGGTGAGCGTTGCCGCCGCCGTTAAAGCCGATAATGCAGCAAATACCCTCACATGCCCTACCCGCTTGACCAAATAAGGCGTGCCGATGCACCCGCCGATAAAGCCTACAAAATAGGCGGATGTCAGAAGTCCAATGGCAACAAGCGGGAAGCCTTCGACCTCTGCGCGGATGGCAATCAATGTCGAGAGCAGACCTCCGCCCGCGAGCAGGATTGCGGCTGATATTAACAGCGCCCCAATAGAGCTAAGAACAGCCCGCATTGTCTCACATCCTTACAGGCGGTTATTAGCCGCGCATTTAAGTCTCAATTCGCCATATGGCTGCTTTACAGAATTGGCAAGTCAGAAAAAGAACTGGAGCTTAAAAACTCAGACTTTTATTCTTACGCCTTTATTTTCGGCTCGCGCATAGAGGCTCATATTCGCCTCTTTTGCCTTTCGCATGGCAAATGCTGTCGGCCCCGAAATAGATAAGATGGCCTGAACGCCGCGCCGCGCCGCTTTCTCAACAATCTCATAAGAACAGCGGCTAGACATAAGTAGAAACCCTTCAGTCACATCCATATCTTTCAGAGCTAAGGCCCCTAAAAGTTTATCAAGCGCATTGTGCCGCCCTACATCTTCGCGGCTCATAATAATCTCGCCAGTATGCGAGACCCAAGCCGCAGCGTGGACGCTATGCGTTTGCGCGTTGAGGGGCTGTCGGTTTCTGAGCTGCGCCATCGCTTTATCCATGACATCATTTGAAAGCTCTATTGGAGACTCAGCTACATGAGGCAAAACTTTAAAAAGAGTCTCTACATTTTCAAGCCCGCATAATCCGCAACTGGCTGAACCAACCAAATTGCGACGGCGTTGTGTGATATCAAG
>JAHDDT010000001.1:0-36211 GCA_020629195.1 Hellea sp. | reverse complement strand
AGCCGCAAGGCTTTCCCCATGAATATTTATGGGGAATGGCATTTACTCAGCAGGTTCAGCGATCTTGCGATACTCAGAGAGCTCATCCTCATAATTCATCTGCCAATCGGATTTATGGTTTGCCGGCGCAACAGCGACGGCTGTGACCTTATATTCAGGACAGCTTGTCGCCCAATCCACATTATCCGTCGTAACAACATTTGCGCCCGTGTCAGGATGGTGGAAAGTCGTATATACAACGCCCGGCGCCATACGGTCTGAGTGCTTGGCCCGTAGCGTAATTTCACCCTTACGGGATTTAAGCGAAACCCACTGCCCATCTCTCACGCCTTGAGCCTCAGCATCAGATGGATGAATTTCAAGAACGTCTTCATCCCACCATTGATTATTCTCTGTGCGGCGCGTTTGCGCTCCGACATTATACTGAGACAATATTCGGCCCGTTGTGAGTATAAGCGGAAACTTACGGTTGGTACGCTCAGGTGTGGGCTGATATTCAGTTGGAACAAATTGCCCCTTACCGCGCACAAATTCGCCGACATGCATAACTTCCGCGCCCTCAGGATGCTCATCATTGACAGGCCATTGAAGGCTGCCTGCATCATCCAAAACTTTGAAACTGACATTCGCAAATTGAGGCGTGAGATCTGCGATTTCGTCTAAAATTTCAGAAGCCGAGTTAAAGCCCATATCAATACCCAAAGCACGGCCTAAATCTTGAGTGACTTCCCATTCATGCTTTCCTGTGGCGGGTTTCATGACGGGGCGCACGCGATTGATGCGGCGTTCAGCGTTGATGAAGGTGCCGTCTTTTTCGAGAAAACTTGTTCCCGGTAAAAAGACATGCGCAAAACGTGCGGTTTCATTGAGGAATAAGTCCTGCACAATCAAAATATCAAGCGCTTTGAGGGCCGCTTCGACATGCTGAATATTTGGATCAGATTGCGCCACATCCTCGCCTTGAATATACATACCTTTATAGGTTCCCGCGCACGCTTCATCGAACATATTGGGAATGCGGTAACCCGGCTTATTATCAAGCTTTGTGCCCCATTTTGTTTCAAATAATCCGCGTGCAGCATCATCGCCAACAGGACGATAGCCCGATAGCTCATGCGGGAAGCTGCCCATATCGCAAGACCCTTGGACATTATTTTGTCCGCGCATTGGATTTACGCCGACGCCGGGGCGACCAATATTACCCGTCGCCATCGCAAAATTAGCCATACCCATAACCATGGTTGAGCCTTGGCTATGTTCCGTGACGCCGAGCCCGTAATAAATGGCCGAATTATTTTGCGCCGCAAAGAGCCGCGCTGCGCCGATAATATCCTCGGCTGGAACGCCTGTTATTTCAGACACGCTCTCAGGTGAGTTCACCTCGTCTAATATCGAGGCTTTCCATTCCTTATAGCTCGCAATATCAGTCCGCGATTTGATAAACTCTTCATCGAGCAGGCCCTCTTTCGCCGCGACATAGGCAAGGCCATTTATCAAAGCGACATTGGTTCCGGGCTGAAGCTGTAAATGATAATCCGCTTTAATGTGCGGGGAACGCACAAGATCAATGCCTCGCGGATCAACAACGATAAGCTTGGCCCCTTGGCGCAGACGCCGCTTCATTTGTGACCCAAAGACCGGATGGGCATCGGTGGGGTTTGACCCAATCACCATGATGCAATCCGCTTCCATCACAGAGTCGAAATTCTGTGTGCCAGCGCTTTCGCCAAAGGTCTGTTTGAGACCATAGCCCGTGGGTGAGTGACAAACACGCGCGCAGGTATCAACATTATTGTTCCCGAAGCCTTGACGGATAAGACGCTGAACGAGCCAAACTTCCTCATTAGTACAGCGGCTTGATGTAATGCCGCCAATGGACTTAATACCATATTTGGCCTGCGCCGCTTTCAAGCGGTCTGCTGAGAATTTGAACGCTTCCTCCCAAGAGACTTCGCGCCATGCATCTGTAATATTTTCGCGTATCATGGGCTGCGTGATACGGTCCTTATGGGTCGCATATCCAAAGGCGAAACGGCCCTTCACACAGCTATGACCATGATTAGCTTTACCGTCTTTGTAAGGCACCATGCGAATGACCTGATCACCCTTAAGCTCAGCTTTAAAGGAACAGCCAACACCGCAATAAGCGCAGGTTGTTAGAACCGTACGGTCCGGCACGCCGTGTTCAATCACGGATTTTTCTTGAAGTGTCGCAGTTGGGCAAGCTTGGACGCAAGCGCCGCAAGAGACGCATTCCGACTCCATAAACTTCTCGCCCATTGAGGCTGAGATTTTAGATTTAAATCCGCGGCCTTCGACGGTTAACGCCATAGTCCCTTGCACTTCGTCGCAAGCCCTCACGCAACGCGAACACAAAATACACTTGCTTTCATCAAAGCTGAAATAGGGATTAGAGTCATCCGTCGGGGCATCTGTGTGGTTTTCACCCTCATGACCATAACGTACTTCACGCAAGCCCACAGCGCCCGCCATATCTTGAAGTTCGCAATCGCCATTATCAGAACAGGTAAGGCAATCCAACGGGTGATCAGAGATATAAAGTTCCATCACGCCTTTGCGGATTTTCGCAAGATGGTCATCTTGTGTTGTGACCTTCATACCCTCTTCGACAAGCGTTGTGCAGGAGGCAGGCGTTCCGCGTTTGCCTTCGACTTTACACACGCACAAACGGCAGGAGCCAAATGCATTGAGACTATCCGTTGCGCAGAGCTTGGGGATGGGAATGCCTGCTTCTGCGGCCGCCCGCATGACAGATGTCCCTTCGGGCACAGAAATGTTGTGACCGTCAATTTCAACCGAGACAACCTTGTCTGATTTGACCTTAGGCGTTCCGTAATCCGTCTCTTGTAATAATGCCATTATCTTACTCCGCAGCCTTTTCTAGGGGGCCCGTAAATTCTTCTGGAAAGGCTTTCATCGCTGTTCGCACAGGCATTGGCGTTAACCCACCCATAGCGCAAAGCGAGGCCTCTTCCATGAGATCACACAAATCGTCTAGCACATCCAGATTGGCAGCGACATCGTCACCCGCAGCTATCTTATCGAGCGTTTCTTTCCCGCGTACAGAGCCGATGCGGCAAGGCGTGCATTTTCCGCAAGACTCAAGCTCGCAAAACTCCATCGCGTAACGCGCCATTTTCATCATGCTTGTGGTGTCGTTATAAACTACAATACCGCCGTGACCAATCATGCCCCCGGCTTCTGAAAGACTTTCATAACCCAAGCTTGTGCTGAATTGCTCTGGCGTTAAATATCCGCCCAAAGGCCCGCCAATTTGAACGGCTTTAACAGGGCGGCCTGAACGCGTGCCTCCGCCAAATTCATTGACAATTTCTTCAATCGTAACGCCAAAAGCCATTTCAATGAGCCCACCTTGCGCCACATCCCCAGCAAGCTGAAAAGGCTGTGTCCCGCGCGATCGGCCCTGTCCATAATCTGCATATGTTTTCGCGCCTTCGGATAAAATAAAAGGCACAGTCGCAAGGGTTAGGACATTATTCACAATGGTGGGTTTGTTAAACAGACCCGAGATCGCCGGGATGGGCGGTTTGACTTTGACTTGCCCACGCTTGCCCTCGAGGCTTTCGAGCATCGAACTTTCTTCGCCGCAAATATAAGCGCCCGCACCAACACGGATGTGAAGATCAAAATGGGCATCTGATCCGCCTATGTTTTGGCCCAGCCAGCCAGCATCTTCCATCGCTTTTACAGCGCGCCGCATCACGCGAATGGCATGTGGATATTCTGAACGGATATAGACATAGCCCGTCTGGGCCCCGATAGCTCGGCCGCCAATTATCATGCCTTCGATGAGAGAGAACGGATCACCCTCCATCAACATGCGGTCCGCAAAGGTGCCGCTATCGCCTTCATCCGCATTTGCGCAAATATATTTTTGTTCAGATGTTTGCGCGAGAGCGGTCTTCCATTTTATGCCTGTTGGGAAGCCAGCACCGCCGCGCCCGCGAAGTCCTGACTCCAGTACCTCTTCAACGATTTTTTCAGGCGTCATTGAAAGCGCCGCCTTCAACCCTTTAAGGCCGCCATGCGCTTCGTAATCTTCAAGGCTCAAACGATCAATAACGCCAACTCTGGCAAAGGTTAGTCTGTCCTGTTTTGCGAAATAAGGAATTTCTTCTGTCAAACCCTGCCGTAACTTATGATCGCCGCCTTTTAGAAAATCAGCGTCAAATAAGCTCTTCACATCTTCTGGCTGAACCGGGCCATAGGCTACGCGGCCCTCTGGCGTCTCGACTTCGACTAAAGGCTCAAGCCATAACATGCCGCGAGAGCCTGTAGCGATGATTTGAACATCATCTCCGCCTTTTGCTTTGATGCCTTCAGCCACCTCAAAAGCGCCAACTGACAAAGCTGCGGAATCGCGTGGGATGTAAATTTTTACGCTCATGAGTTTTGCGCCATATGTTGCGCCGCAATGGCTTTGATTTTGGCTTTGTCTACGCGGCCATAAAGTTTCTCATTGACTAAGACAGCCGGACCCAAAGCGCAATTTCCAAGACAGTAAGCTGCTGCCAAAGCCACATCCTCACCGCCCCCATCGAGCTTAACGTCAAATAGTGTTTCGGCTTCCGTGATAAGCTCATCTGCGCCAACCGCCTGACACGCCTCTGCACGGCAAATATGGAGCGTGAATTGAGCGCCAGCTTCGCGTTTATAATCATGATAGAAGCTCACCACACCATGGATTTCAGCCCGGGATATATTAAGGGCCTGCGCAATTGTCCTTAGCGCGCCATCACTGAGATGACCTTTCTCATGCTGTACCGCGTGTAAAATCTCCAAGAGCTCATCTGATTTGTCACCGTGATCTCGGCAGATCTCGCGCGCAAACTTATCTTCAACTGTATTTAGTAGGGTAACCATAATGCGTCCTATTGCCGATAATCATAACAAAACAAGAGGCGCTTTGCATCATTAGAGTTAGAAATATTAGCTATTCATTTGACTGCATCTGACGTGCGACCCACTTATGGAAAACATGGGTTGGACCGTCCATGACAGGCGAGAATTTACCGCCATCAAACATCGGCCCATGACGGCCCTTTTGCATGCCTTCGACAACGCCGATATCCTCTGAAAACACATCTTGCCAAATACGTGTATTTTCCTTGAGTAGGTCTTGCCATTGCGGCGTATCAATATGCTCATCTGCGTAAAATAAGGCGCCGCGTTCAAATGTCTCTTCCGCGCCTTGCGGCATTAAAATGGTGGCATAAGTGTGATCGCGGTGAACACCCATGAGGACATTGGGGAAAAATGAAACATATTCAGCCTGCTTTTCCCATATGGGTGATAAGTTTTTAAAATCAGGAAAGCGCTTATCGTCTTTGCCGACAAGTTGATTATAGTTGCGGCTACCCTGCCCGGCATAGCCCGAGCTATCATCGATAGGATAATGAACATTAATCGGCGATATTTCATTAAGTTCAGGATGCACCCAAGGCAGATGATAAGACTCGCAAAAATTCTCAATTGCTAGCTTCCAATTCGCAGATACCTTCATATCAAAACGGCTGGCCGTACCGCCAAGGTGATAGGGTTGCTGAAATTCCGACCACCGCTTTAACAGGTCTTTATGGACCTCCTCAAAAGGTGCTGCATCCCCAGAGATGTTCACGAAGACAACGCCGTGCCAAATATGGCTTTTCATTTCGAAAAGACTAAGCTCGGTAGGCTTTATGGCCTCATGCGTATCTATGTCGACACCGCCCACATAAGGCGTTCGAACCAATTTACCTTCATGAGAATAGCACCAACTGTGATAGGGACATCTTATGGGGCCTTTTAGATGGGTGGGCTCATCAACTAATATCATACCGCGGTGGCGACACGTATTCTGGAAGACATTTACCGCGCCATCCTTGGCCCGCACGAGCAAAAGCGGAACTCCCATAAAGTCCACAGGAAACGCATCACCAGGTTTTTTTACGTCGCTCTCAAAGGCAACAGCCGACCAATTTTTGAAGAAAAGCACCTCACGCTCTCGCGCATACATATCCGCAGTGATATAATGCTCATTGGGAAGCCCGCGAGCGGTAGCCAATGGTTTTATGACGTTTTGTAAGCTCATACTAAACCCTAAAAGCGTCAGGCCTCATGAGGCAAGAGTATGTGTTGACCAATAAGAAAAAACCATAACGCAGTATTAGCCGCGTTAAACTCTTTAATCCTCATTTTGCAAGATCATCTCTTCAAGCCAAGGCACTTGATCATAGAGCTTAGGAAGACAATGTTTCTTCAGAATACGACGCGATTCAATTGCAATTTTCTCAGGAATATCCCCTAGGTTATCTTCACGGGATAACAGGTCAAAATGACGGCTAAAACTTCCGCGCATAATAGGCTGAATATCCACGTGCGGTATCAACTCAGGATTTTCGAGCAAACATAAGGGCGTTGTGACACCCCAACCAAGTCCCTTTGCAACCGCAAGCGTATGCGCAGGGGCGCGGTCAAATTCAGCAATATCAGGGAACTTAAGACGCAATCGGTTAAGCTGCCTTTCGATTCTAAGCCCCATGGCAGAACGAATTGAAAATCTCAGAAACGGCAAATCCCGTTCTCCATCTTCAAGCTTTGTTGAGCCTTTATGATTTTTAGGGAAAATAAGAACATAAGGCTCTTGAAAAACTTTATAGCGGTTCAAACCGCTGACATCTTCCATGACGTCACTTGTTGTTATGATAAGGTCGATATTATGGGTGAGAAACTCTTCGCGGTGATAGGGTGATAGGCCGCTCCAAAATCGCCAATAGCTCGAAACTTCGTTCATTGTCTCATAAAGATGAGAGCCCAGCACGGCTGACATACTATCCGTCATCGCAATTGTCAGAGACGCTAAGCGGCGGCGCTCCAATGTGCGTGTTTCTCGAAAGGCTTCTTTGGTATCACGCAGAATTTGCCGCCCGCGCTCTAACAATATGCGCCCCGCCGACGTCAAGACGATAGGCCTAACTGAACGGTCAAAAAGTTTGACGCCGACAGCGTCTTCCAGTCCTGCAATGATTTGAGAGACCGCGGATTGGGTCATGCGCAATACTTTAGCGCTTTGGGTCATACCCCCTTGGTCTGCTGTTATGACAAAAACTTGCAAAGACCGAAGGTCAAAGTTATTTGGAATCTTCATATCCCAAACCCCTAATTTATATTTTACAAAACGCCATTACCATTAGTAGACATTAAGTAAAGCCCCTTAAACACACCAAATTTGCATTTATTTTCACTCTATAAATCAATAATCTTAATGTTGGCAGATAAATAAAAGTGAAAAGCGGCATATTTAGTTGTTCCGAAAACGAGACTGTTTATGGCTCTAGATCACGATCAGGAGTTTCCAATGAGTTTTCCCACGTCATCGAAATATGTTATTATCGGTGCAGGTATACATGGCCTCTCAACCGCTTACCACCTCGCATTGGACCTAAAAGCGTCGGGCAAAGGAAGCGGCGAAGACATCATCATCCTAGACAAAGGCGGGATAGCCTCAGGAGCTTCGGGCATAGCCTGCGGCGTTGTACGAAATAATTACTATCAACCTGCTATGCGTGAATTGATGGCCCATTCCGTCGATGTTTGGGAGTCTGATGCCGAAGCTTATTCTTACCATCCCGTCGGCTATATGCAGATATCTTGCGAGTCTATGCACGCTGACATTTCCGAAATATATGAGCAGCAGCAATCCATTGGGTATGACTCCGTTCTCATTGAGGGTGAGGCAGACTGCAAAAGCTATATGGAAAATATTTACGAGGATTGGCAAGCTCAGAATATCACCTCTGTCTTACACGAGAAAAAAGGCGGTTACGCAAATAATACGAAATCCATGTATGGATTAGCCGGCAAAGCCGAGGCCGAAGGTGTTCGCATCATAACGGGTGTTGAGGTTACAGGCTTCAAGCGCGCAAATGGTACCTCCTCCGCCATAAAAACCGTTGAAACCTCCAAAGGTGACGTCGCGTGCGATTATGTTGTTATCGGCGCAGGGCCTTGGGTGCGAGACTTTTGGAACATGCTAGAGCTTCCCAAGACTGTCAGCATTAAAGGCAAAGACGGCCAAACACATGACGGCATAAATATGTGGACGTTTTGGCAGCTCGAGGAAGGGGTCTTAAATGTTGATCCAGACATGTTTAAAACCAATGATGGCAATCAACCTCCCGTCATGCATGTGGACACAGATGCTACGCTTTATTCAACCGTCGATGGGTCTGTGATTGAGCAAGATAAGATTTGGGGGCTTTATTATAAACCTGACTTTCACTTTGGCGGCGTCCAAGGCGGCGCAATGCCCTATCCCGTCACAACTCCTGTCGATGAGCTGCAATTAGACCCTTACGGCCCAGCTTCTCCTGAATGGATTAGCTCACCTGAATTTGCGCATATGTGGGTCTCGGCTTTGGCGCATTGCCATAAGCGCTTTGAAGGCTTGATGGACTCATACCATAAAGAACCCTCTGGCGGCGTGGGTTGCTTCACACCTGACAGCTTCCCCGTCTTTGATGAATTTTGCGAAAATGCTTATATTCTGGCGGATAGCAATCACGGCTATAAAATGATTGGCGTTGGCAAATTGGTAGCGCAACATATTATGGGGGAAAGCTCGGCGCTGCTAACGCCATTCAGATTCTCTCGCTATGCCGAAGGCGAGTTACACCCGACGTCTAACAGCCCCTTCCCGTGGAGTTAACGCGCGAATTATTTATCTAGAACAAACATATTACCCCGCTCTAATTCTAATTATTAGAAAACGGCACAGCGGAATTTTTTTGTGACAGAGAATATTATATTCCTTTAGGCGGAAAAATAGAGTTTTTAAGGGGATTGCTCTATGCAGCCTGTTTTATCTATTTCGCGCCGTCTGCGCCGCACGCCCTGGACAGATAAGAATACAGCCCACGGGGTCAAAGGCTATACAGTCTATAATCACATGTTGTTGCCGACCGTCTTTGACAGCGTGGAGGCTGACTATCATCACCTAAAAAAACATGTGCAGGTTTGGGATGTCGCCTGTGAGCGGCAAGTCGAAGTTAAAGGACCAGATGCTGCCCGGCTTATCCAAATGCTTACGCCGCGCGATCTGAAGAAGATGAAAGATGACCAGTGTTATTACATTCCCGTGGTGGATGAAAATGGCGGCATGCTTAACGACCCTGTCGCAGTAAAGCATGATGATAACCATTGGTGGATATCGCTAGCTGACTCTGACTTGATGTATTGGGTTAAGGGACTGGCCGCTGGCAAAGGCCTTAATGTCCAAATCCACGAACCTGATGTCTCGCCTTTGGCCATACAAGGCCCCAAATCAGACACTCTGGTCGCAAGAGTATTTGGCGAGGATGTCCCAAACCTTAAATTCTTTCGACACCGCAAGATATCCTTCAATGGAAAAGAGCATACAATCGCGCGCTCAGGTTATTCTGTGCAAGGCGGTTTTGAAATCTATGTCGAAGGCTCGGATCAAGGCGAAGCCCTATGGGACGCGCTCTTCGAAGCAGGTAAAGATTTGGATGTCAAAGCTGGCTGTCCGAACCTCATTGAGCGGATTGAGGGCGGTTTGTTATCTTACGGCAATGACATGACCATTGAAAACACACCTTACGAAGCTGGTTTAGGACGGTTTTGCAAAGGTCCTGCGGCGAGCGGCTGCATAGGGGCTGATGCTCTTCGTAAAGAACAAAACGAGGGTCCAAAACAGCAAATACGCGGTCTTTCCATTTCTGGCGATGCCGTTCCGTCCTGCCCAAATGTTTGGCCTGTTACCCATGAAGGCTCTCAGATTGGTCAAGTTACCTCAGCCGCATGGTCGCCCGATTTTAAAACCAATGTCGCGATCGGCATGATTGGACGCGACCATTGGGATATAGGCAATGTCGTCACTGTGAAAACACCCAATGGCGACCGTGAAGCTACCATTTGCAAACTACCTTTCAAATAAGGTAGCTTGCCTTTAGCTCAAATTTTGCCTTAATTTTTACGGTCCGTAATAAGCGCTTTCATAAGTGATATAGCCATCAAAGCCGTCACAACAGAGAATGGCAAAGCCCCAACAATCATGGCTGAACGTAAGGCATCCATACCGCCCGCTGTCAGCAAGGCCGCCACTACAGCAATATAGATCACGCCCCAAATGATAATGTGACGCGTGTGGGCTCTTGCGCGGCTGCCCGCAGACGTAATTGTATTGATCACAAGAATGGCCGAGTCCGCTGAGGTGACCAGATAGGTCAGCAGCAAAATAACGATCACAAATGACATGAGCTTGGCCATAAGCGGCGTGAGGATAAGGTTGATTGTTTGGAAAAGCTGCGCTGAAATATCGGCATTGACGATGCTGCCTTGCGCCACGCCCGACAGCTCCAGATCTATCGCTGTGCCGCCAACTAATGTAAACCAAACAAGTCCCATCGCCGCTGGCACAAACATCGCGCCTAAGACATATTCACGAATGGTCCGACCACGCGAAACCCGCGCAAGGAAGAAGCCGACAAAAGGTGCAAAGGCAATCCACCACGCCCAATAAAAAATGGTCCAAGCGCCTTGCCAAATTGCTAACTCGCCTTCAGACCACACGGTAAATGACATTGCCGGGAGCGAGATGAAATAATCCCAAAGGGTCACAAAGAACTGCTTGAAAGCAAAAATGGTCGCGCCGAAAACAGCAAAGAAGGCGAGCAAGAAAAACGACAACCCCATATTAATGTTAGACAACCACTTAATGCCCTTATCGACACCAGAAATCGCTGAGAATATTGAGGCGCCAATAATCAGAAGCAATGCGAGCAGCTGTGCTATCAAAGTCGGCTTGCCGTTCTCAGCGCTAATCCATTCAAAAGCGGTGATATTAAAGACGCCCGACGCGAATTGAGAAACGCCGTACCCAATCGTAACGCTCACGCCAATGACTGTCGCGAGGATGGCTACAATATCCACGACATTGCCGAGGCCGCCTTCCAGTCTTTTTCCAAAAAGCGGTTTTAAAGAAGACCGAAAGGAGAGCGGTAAATTACGATTATAAGCAAAATAACCTAACGCCATTCCGACAATACCGTAACAGGCCCAAGGGGTTATACCGTAATGCAGCATCGCCCACTTATAAGCATTTCGCACATTATTGGCGCTCTGTCCGTCGGAAAGACCTTTGATAACGTCCGGATTATTCGCAAAATGGAATATAGGCTCTGCCGTGGAATAGGTTAGCATACCGACACCAATGCCCGCCCCAAACATCATAGAAAACCATGAAAAGCGCGAAAATTCAGGCGTCTCATCGGGCTTACCGAGTTTGATGCGCCCCGATTTAGGCCAGAAAGCTATGCCCAAAGAGACGATGGCATAAAAGGCGGTGACCCACACATACCATCCCCCAAATGCTGAAATTGTCCAATTCTGAATCTTAAGCAAGACTGCGCCCGCTTCAGATGGGAATAGGCCTGCCCAAACAATCAAAATACCAATAAGAACTTTTGACCCTATCGCGACAACTGGATTAAAGCCGGCGTAAAACCCGGAACTGGCCGTCTTTAAACTGAGGCTCTCATCAGCAGTGCTATCATCGGTGGTGGACATAATTTCCCTTTATTTTCGAATATCTATGCGGGACTCATAGGGCTGCATCAAATGATTTTCTCGGTAAATTGTGAAAGACATCGAAGAGAGCTGTTAAATCACGGTTTTAAATGCAAGTATTAAGCTCCCTTATCATAGGAGCTAAGACATTGACCTTATCGATGAGCGGCGAAACAACGCGTGCAGATATAACTTGGTAAGCCCAGCATATGAAGACTACATTGCCTTTTCCTGACCAACGGCCACCCAGCTATATAAAGCTGAGCAAAGAACCGGTCTTTGAAGCCGGTAAACATCTCGCATTAGGGCCTGTTGAAAAAATCACCACCCTTGGAGAGCTGGGTTATACGGATAAGGAAATTGACGACTGTCCTTCTGACTTTGGTGTCTCAACGGCCTTTAGAATTTTATCCCGCGAAGGCGTGGCGGCTATGCATGAAATTTGCAACGCCATGTATGACAACCGCAATGTCAGTATCGGTACGGGCCTTAACAGACTTGGCTCTTATGTGCGCGGCGCGGGCTATCGCTCGCAATTTATCAAAGACTTTTGTGACAGCCCTGAACTGGCAGATTATCTTTCAAATATGGCAGGCGTTCCCTTAGCACGGCACTCTGTTCCGGCCGTCGCTTGCGGGGTGAATTATGCGCCGAAAGATATCCGCAAAGCCGTTGATAGTTGGCATATTGATTCCGTTGCGTTCGATATCGTCATGATGGTGTCAGACCCTCAGTTGCTTGAGGGCGGAGAGTTTCAATATTTCCACGGGACAAAAATGGAGGGGCAGCGCTTACTCGGTATTGAGGGTGAAGAAGGGCTTGATACAGAACTCCCGCAAGACCGAACAATAACGGTTCCTTTCCCCGCAGCAGGATATGGATTTATGCAACAAGGCAATATGATTTTCCACCGGGCTTGCCGCCTCAAGCAAAAAGCGGAACGCATAACGATGGTACCATCTTTTGTCGTCACGCCGCCAACGGCGAATGATGCGACTAACTCAGTCAATATGCTAAGCTGGGATGACCCAGGGCTTCCCGCAGAATTAACGCGGCACGAAGCTTGGCGAGCGTCGGCAAGGCTCGAAGAACTTGTTAAATCCGTCAGTCTTCATGACGATAATGAGGCTCTTACCAAACAGCTCGACGCCGCTTTGGAACCCCTCCTTAAATTTCGAAATTCAATTGCGGGGCCGTGTCGTTAATGACAAATCTTAAAAACAAGTCTGTCCTAGTGACTGGGGCCGCAGGGTGTATCGGGGCTTGGACCGTTAAAAAACTAACGGAGCAAGGCGCGAAACCCATTGTCTTCGATTTGACGGATAATCGTTCACGCCTTGCCTTAGTAATGGATGATGCTGCTAAAGTGGTATGGGAAATAGGCGACATTACAGATTATGAGCGTCTCTGCGGCGTGATTGAAAAACATAATGTCTCTGCCATCATTCACCTCGCTGCATTGCAAGTGCCCTTTTGTAAAGCAGACCCTATCACAAGTGTTAAGGTCAATGTGGTCGGCACGACGCACATCTTTGAAGCTGCTAGAAAATTTGGCATTAAACGGCTGACCTATGCCAGCTCCATTGCCTCTCCTGCCATGGGGGATAATGATTTTTTGGCTACGCTTTACGGCGCGCATAAAGTTTGCGGCGAACAGATGGCGGCTGTTTACTGGCAAGACTGGCAAGTCCCGAGCCTGTGCATTAGGCCTGGCGTGATTTATGGTCCCGGCCGCGATCAAGGCATGAGCGCGGCGCCCACTATGGCTATATTGGCCGCCTTGTTTGAGCAAAGCTATACTATTCCATTCTCAGGCCCCGTTGCCTTTGTCCATGTTGAAGACGCCGCAAACAGATTTATCGCTGCCGTTTCAAAAGATATAAAAGACGCCTTAGTCTTTGATATGCAAGGCACTGAAGCCGACATTGCCGATGTCCTCACAGACATCAAACATCAAATCGAGGGGGCGGATATTCATATGGCGGGCTCACCTTTGCCATTCCCTCACGCGCCTGATGATGGAGCGCTAGACACATTGCTCGGCGTTGCGCCCTACAGGTCTATGCGGGACGGGATTGCTCAAACTCTGGATATTTTTAGGAAGGCCCGTGATAGGCATGTTTTAACGCCAGAACTTGCATTATCACTGATTGGAAAAAACGCATGAAGCTCATTCGGTTTGGAGAAAAAGGTCAGGAAAAGCCTGGTATCATAGATGCCCAAAATATATGGAGAGATGTAAGCTCGCTAGTTAGCGATTGGACAGGTGAAACGGTAGGTAGTGCTGAGAGCCTCTTAGCAAAGCATGAGCTTTCAAATCTACCCGTCATAAAATCTTCCACGCGTTTAGGCCCGCCTATCGGGCAAATCGGCAAGATTATTGGATGCGCCCTCACCTATGGCAAGCACGCCCAAGAAGCAGGATTGGAAACGCCTAGTGAGCCCATGTTCATGCTCACATCACGCACAGCTATTAACGGCCCTTATGATGACGTGATTATCCCGCGCGGCGGAACAGAACTTGACTGGGAGGCAGAGCTTGTGGTCGTGCTCGGCAAAGGCGGAAGCTATATTCCTGCCGATGAGGCTATGGAGCATGTCGCAGGTTACTGCGTGGGTAACGATGTGTCCGAACGCCAATTTCAACTTGAGCGCGGGACGCAATGGACGAAGGGGAAAAGCGCGGACACACTGAAACCTATCGGCCCGTGGCTTGTCACTAAGGAAAATGTTCCAAACCCGAATGCTCTAGATATTTCAATCACGATAAACGGAGTCACGCGACAGAGCAGTAATACGGGTGACATGGTTTTTACCGTGGCTGAGCTTATTTCAAACATCTCTCAATATGTAAGATGGGAAGCAGGAGACATAATGTTCACAGGCACCCCACCCGGAGTCGGATATGGCATGAAGCCACAGCTTTACATGAAGCCGGGCGACATCATGGAACCGACGATTGCAGGGCTTGGCTCTCAAAAAAGCAGGATCGTCCCATATGAGTAGGGTCGTTATCGTCACGGGTGGATCACAAAATATTGGCCTTGCGATTGCAAATAGCTTTGCCGCTGAAGGCGCCCGCGTCGTTATCGCAGATATTCGCCCGCCCACAGAGACCGCCCACACCTTTCACAAAACAAATGTCGCTGATGAAGACCACGTCAAGAAATTAATGGCGATGGTCAGTGGTGAATTTGGCCGCTTAGATGTTCTCGTGAATAATGCCGGCATTTGCATCGAAGTTCCCCTTCAGGATATGTCCACAGAGCAGTGGGATCGCGTAATGGATATCAATGTCAAAGGCGTATTCCTCATGACCAAGCATGCTTTCCCGCTCATGACGAATGGCGTTTCAGAAAAACCTGCCATCGTGAATATAAGCTCTATCGAAGGCCTCGGCGCAAACCCGCAACATAGTGTTTATGGCGCGTCTAAAGGCGCTGTTGCGAGTTTCACCCATAACACTGCCCTAGAATACGGGCCGCACGGCATTCGCTGTAACGCCATCGCGCCGGGATGGATTAACACGCCTTTTAATGAAAAATTTCTCGGTCAATATCCGGACCGGGCGAAAGTGGATAGCGAGATAAAAAGCCTGCATCCCGTGGGCCGTTTGGGTTTGCCTGAAGATATCGCCAATACAGCCCTTTATCTGGCAAGTGACAAAGCAGGCTTTATAACCGGTCAAGAAATCATCGTCGCGGGCGGCCGTATGGCAAAACTTCCGCTACCAAATTTGTAGGATTTTCATGGCTGGAGACCCCCGAAATTTCGAAGGTAAAACAGTTCTCATTACAGGTGGTGGTAGTGGCGTGGGTTTGGAATGCGCCAAGCTGTTTTCAGATGCAGGCGCAAATATATTTTTAGTCGGACGCACAGCTGAAAAGTTAAAAGACACAGGATACGATTACTTTGCAGGTGACGTCAGAGAGTCTCAAACAGCCCTAAACGCTTTTAAGCAAGCGGGCGCAGTGGATGTACTTGTCAATAATGCGGGGGCCATTCACAGAGCGGATGCACGTGATACGAATGATGACGATTGGCAATTCATTATGGACGTAAATGTCAATGGCCCGTTCTATTTCAGCCGTGAATTTGCGCAGCAAGATTTGGACGACGGCACGATTATCAATGTTTCGTCGACTTGCGGCCAAGTCGGGGCGGCTGGGCTTGCGGCCTATTGCGCCTCTAAAGGCGCACTAAATCAATTAACGCGAACTATGGCGCTAGAATTGGCCCCGCGCAAAATAACGGTCAACGCGGTCGCGCCGGGCGCAATAAATTCACCCATGTTATTTTCTAAACATAGCAATCCGAAAGATGCGGAAACGGTTGTGAAGCGCAACATGGAGAGCATTCCGATTGGCAATGTCGCCGAGCCGCAAGAAGTCTCTCGCGCGATATTATTTCTAGCGCGAGAGAGGCATATTACCGGAACTATTCTTTCTATTGATGGGGGTTACACGGCGCTTTAAGTTGAGCCATATCAAAAAGAAATATTCCTTCAACGCGTTGTGACGACCCTCGCAAAAAAGTCTCTCAGATAAGGGCCGAAGGAGCGCCAACATTCCATATGAAAGCTCTGCTCATCCGTGCGGATCAGAAGAATAGACGCGCTTTCAAATAATGTACGTACGGCTTTGCCAACGGGAAATTTTTCTAATGATAAATCCAGAGGACATCCCACATTTATAAGCTTTGCCGCGTCTGCTCCCGTAATGCCAAACCCCACATTGCGGTGCGATATATCTGTAACGCTGCAAGTAAAATCTTTAGAGACTTTTGCCAGAGCCTTATCCAGCTTTGGCTTTTGGACGGGGTCAGCAATAACAATCCACTCATCAGGGCCGAGCTTTGCACATGTAACGTCTTTACCGTGCGATGCGCCCATAATTTTGGCGGGAAGCTTCAAACCGCTCGCTTTTTTTATAGCGCTAACATCTGCGGATTTAAGGCGCAAACTATAGCGCGCTTTTTCACCCATCAGCGAAACCGTTAGAGCCTCTGCGTTTAAACACTCAGGGATATCGATGGCTTGATCAAACAACATTTAATCTCTCCCCTTTCGGATCATAAAAGACGGGCTTGACCACCTTTGCTTTAATGACTTTGTCGGGCATTGGGATGTTCAGCGTTTCGCCCATGCGGTTAAATCCATCTCTCACCACAGCCATAGCAATCGAACGCCCTAGGGATTCACTCCAATAGCTTGATGTGACGTGACCCAGCATGTCCATCGGAATTGGCTGATTGGGATCCTCTACAATTTGCGCGCCTTCTTCGAGTACCTCTTTAGAGTCTTCCGTCAGAAGCCCAATAAGTTGCTTGCGGCCCTCGGCCACAAGGTCAGGACGCGCCAGTGAACGCTTCCCGACAAAATCTCTTTTCTTTTTAGAGACAGCCCAAGACATCCCCGCATCATGCGCCGTTACCGTTCCGTCAGTATCTTGCCCCACAATAATGAAACCTTTTTCCGCGCGAAGCACATGCATGGTTTCCGTGCCGTAAGGACAAATGTCATATTTTTGGCCTTCTTCAAAAAGTGTTTCCCAAACCATGCGTCCATAATGAGCGGGGACATTTATTTCAAAACCAAGCTCGCCTGTAAAACTCACGCGGAAAAGACGGGTCGGAACGCCGCAAATCTTTCCTTCGCGCAAGGTCATATGCGGAAAAGAGTCTGCAGAGAGGTCAATGCCTTCAACAAAAGGTTCAATCAGCTTTCGAGCGTTGGGCCCGTTAATCGCAATCACAGCCCATTGCTCGGTTGTGGATGTCAGCCAGACATCAAGTTCAGGAAATTCAGTTTGCAGATAATCTTCCATATGGCGATAGACACGCGGCGCGCCGCCAGTTGTTGTGGTCACATGGAAACGGTCTTCAGCCATGCGACCGACAACTCCATCATCATAGATATAACCATCTTCACGGCACATAAGCCCGTAACGACACCCTAAGACAGGCAGCTTGCTCCAAGGGTTGGTGTACATCAAATTCATGAATTTTGCCGCGTCAGGGCCAACGACTTCAATCTTACCCAATGTGGAGGCATCAAAAATTCCAAGACTATCGCGCGTCGCCTTACATTCCCGCGCAACGGCGGCATGCATATCTTCGCCCTCCTTCGGAAAATACCACGCCCTGCGCCAATGCCCGACAGGTTCAAAAGCCGCTCCATTAGCTTCGGCCCAAGGGTCAATGGGCGTCTTGCGCGTCGGATCGAATAATTCATTATCGCGGTACCCTGTAAAGGTCCCAAATGTCGTCGGCGTATAGGGCGGACGGAATGTGGTAAGGCCCACTTTTTCAATGGGTTTACCCACGGCTTTGGATGCGATTTCCAATGCATTGAGGTTGGACGTTTTACCTTGATCAGTCGCCATGCCATTTGTGGTGTAGCGCTTAACGTGCTCAATTGATTTAAAGCCTTCGCTGACCGCAAGTTTAATATCTTTTTCAGTCACATCATTTTGGAAATCGACAAAGGCTTTTTGCTTGGAGCTGTCGAGATAACTTGGAAGACTGCTCAGGACGAGACCTGTTCCAAAATCAGTTTCATTCGTTTTATAAGTCTTACGTCCCCCGCCCGCTTTATGACCTGCGCTTAAAGCGGCCGCGATGCCAAAGTCGCCATTACAAGCCCCAATACAAACAGCATTCTCATTCGGCGCGTCAGGAATATAAGCGGCTAAATCTGCATCCCATTTAATTCCGCCCTTTGAATGTGACCACAGATGCAGGCTTGGCGTCCAGCCACCGCTCATCAATATAGCGTCGCAATTAAGTTTCGTTTTGTTTCCACTCTCAGGCTCGTAAACTTCACAGGCTTTGACGCGAAGCTTGCCAAAGGTCTTGGTGATAGCTGCGGACTTTATAACTTTTATGCCGCGCTCTGTTGCGCCCATGATGAGATCATCCCGAATAGTGCCGCGCACATCAATAATAGCGGCAATTCGGGTGTTCGCATCAGCCACATCAAATGCAGCCTGATAGGCGCTATCATGACTTGTAAATACGGCGACTTCATTACCCACTGCAACGCCATATTCGCCTAGATAAGTCTGCGCGGCAGAGGCGAGCATGACGCCAGGACGATCATTTCCATTAAAGACCAAAGGACGTTCAATACCGCCTTGGGCAAGAATAACTTTCCCTGCGCGAATACGGTGTAGCGCCTCGCGCACCTTGCCAATTTCCGCATTTGGAACATGGTGCGTTATACGCTCCGCAAGCGCGACGAAATTATCGTGATAATAGCCTGTTGCTGTTGTGCGCGTCATCAGCGTCACGTTCTCAGCTTTGGCTAAAGCCTTAAGCGAAGTCTCGAGCCATTTGCCTGCGGGCTTGCCGTCAATTTCAATGCTTGGAGTGGAGAGTAAGCTTCCGCCCATTTGTGCATTCTCATCGACAAGTATAATACGCTCGCCATTTTTAGCCGCCGCCAGAGCCGCGGCAATGCCAGCGGGGCCCGCGCCGATAATCAGCGTTTCACAGTGCCCATATACACTCGCATAAACATCAGGGTCATCCGCGTCAGGCGCAGGGCCAAGACCTGCCATATTCCGGATGAAAGGCTCATAGACCTTATCCCAAAAGCTTTTCGGCCACATGAAAGTCTTGTTGTAAAATCCTGCTGGGAAGAACATAGAAAAGGCATTGTTGAAAGCCCCCATATCGAACTTCAAATTCGGTGAGCGGTTCTGACTCTCAGCTTTCAGACCCTCATAGATTTCCTGTGTTGTGGCGCGAACATTCGGCGTGACCCGACCCTTACCTCTATCCACAGCGATAAGCGCATTGGGCTCTTCCCAGCCTGCGCCTAAAACCCCGCGCGGGCGGTGATATTTAAAACTGCGGCCCATGAGATGATTGCCATTGGCCAGTAAAGCTGATGCGACTGTATCACCTTGAACGCCTTGATAAGACTTGCCATCAAAAGTGAAATTAATCACCTTTGAAGCGTCAACACGGCCTCGACCTGTTTTACGAAAAGCGCTCATGATGACGCCTTTTCTTTGGCATCTGTTCGTCGAGCCGCATCAATCTGTTTGTCAGTTCGGGGCGGCAACCCCATTTTATAGGTCATCACGAATTTATCGGTAACCGTGTTGCGAATAGCGTTGAAAAACATATTACATCCCGCATTGTGCCACCAACGTTCAGCATGTTCACCGCGTTTATTATCGCGGATGAACATATAGCGTGACCAGTCTTCATCAGACATTTCGCTCTGCTCTTTTGCCGTTGGGCGCACATAATGCGCTTCACCTGCATAAGCGAACTCAATCTCAGGCCGCTTTTCGTTGCAATAAGGACAATGAATTTCAAACATCTCTTATCCTCTAATGGGCAACAGCGGCAGCCGCCGCTTCGTCGATTAAGCGTCCACCGACGAACCGGTCCAGATTAAACGGTGCATTTATTTTATGCGGAGCATCATGCGCCACGGTATAGGCCAGCATATCGGCTGCGCCTGGTGTGGCTTTGAAGCCGCCCGTGCCCCATCCGCAATTCACATAAAGCCCTTTTACAGGCGTTTTGCCCACAATGGGTGATCGGTCTGGTGTCACGTCAACAATCCCGCCCCAAGAACGGAGCATACGTTGACGTTTAAAAATTGGGAAAATCTCGCAAATCGCAGCGACATTATGTTCTTGAAGATGCAAGGGCCCACGCTGGCTGTAACTCGTATATTGATCCGTGCCCGCGCCAATCACAAGCTCGCCTTTATCAGACTGACTAATATAGGCGTGAACCGCATTTGACATCACAACGCAGGGCATAATAGGTTTGACAGGCTCAGAGACCAAAGCCTGCAAAGGATAGCTCTCAAGCGGAAACCGCAAGCCCGCCATCTCCATCACAACGGAAGTATTACCTGCCGCAGAAACACCAATTTTCTTTGAAGCAATATACCCTTTTTCCGTTTCGACGCCTTCAACAGCGCCATCTGCATCCCGGCGAATACCGATAACTTTACAGTTTTGGATAATATCGACGCCAAGTTTACTCGCAGCCCGGGCATAGCCCCAAGCCACGCTATCATGACGCGCAGTACCTGCCCGCATTTGTAGCGCCCCGCCCATCACGGGATAGCGGCGATGGGGTGAAATATCGAGCGGCGGACAAAAGGCTTTGCACTCTTCAGGGCTGAGCCATTTATTATCAACGCCGTTTAGGCGGTTTGCATGGACATGACGCTGAAAGCTTTGCACATCATGCACATTATGGGCGAGCATCAGCACCCCGCGTTTGGAGAACATCAAATTATAATTTAGCTCTTGCCCTAAACCATCCCAAAGGTCGACGGCATGATCATACATGGCCGCGCTCTCATCAAAGAGGTAATTAGACCGAATTATCGTCGTGTTCCGACCTGTATTTCCGCCGCCAATCCAGCCCTTTTCTAGAACCGCAACATTGGTAATACCGTAACGTTTGGCGAGATAATAGGCCGCGCCAAGGCCATGACCCCCACCGCCAACAATGATGGCATCATATTCTTTTTTCGGTTCTTTATCCGGAAATTGTACAGGCCATTTTTTATGACCCGATAGCGCATTCGCGAATAGGCTTATGGCAGAATATTTCACTTAAGATCTCAGTTTCTCATTTGTTGGATCGTGCGGGCTGTCTTCGAGAACTTGGCATTTATACCGCTTACCAAGAATTTCAATCTCCAGCTTGGTGCCAACCGCTGAGACTGAGGGATGAACCATTGCAAGCGCCAAAGACGTTTGCATGCGCCAGCCATAACCGCCCCCTGTCGCGCGCCCAATGACCTTGCCGTCATGATAGATGGGATTATTCCCGATGACGTCTGCATCATCAACATCACTCACGCCCAGCGTTACAAAGGCATTCTCGAAACCCTTTTTCTCCCAAGCCAAAAGGGCCTCTTTGCCCAAGAAATTTTCTTTCTTTTTCATATTTACAAAACGGTGAAGCCCAGATTCATAAGCCGCATATTCAATTGACATTTCTGTGCCAACTAAACGGTAGGATTTTTCAAGACGCATTGAGTTCATAGCGCGGATACCAAAAGGCTTAAGGCCATGCTTATCGCCATGTTTGAAAAGAGCGTCAAATATATGGTTCTGATATTCAATAGGATGGTGAATTTCCCATCCGAGTTCGCCAACAAAATTCACGCGCAGCAGCTTAACAGGCGCATGCCCGACATAGGTCTCCTGCCCTGTTAGCCATGGGAAATTTTCATTGGAAAGATTGGAGCCTGTGATGGGCTGTAAGAGGTCCCGCGCTTTTGGCCCCGCGACAACAAAAACACCCATAGAATTTGTGAGATCAGTCATATGCACTGACCCGTCATCAGGAAGATGCTTACGGAGCCAGTCATGATCCAAACGATGATTAGCGCCCGCCGAAACGAGATAGAAACTTGTCTTACTTTCGCGCTGCACCGTAAATTCAGAATGAACGCCGCCTTTGGATGTCAGGCCATGCGCCAATGCGAGTTTTCCTGCCCGCACTGGCATTTTTTGTGCCAGCATTGTGTTAAGCCACTTGGCCGCGCCTTTGCCTTCGATCCGGCATTTAGCAAATGCCGTCATATCTAGCAGACCCACATTCTCAGCGACATTTTTGCACTCATTTCCGACATGTTCGAAATAGGAAGAGCGGCGGAATGACCAATCATCTTTTTGCGGGGTGCCCTCAGGCGCAAACCAGTTTGGGCGTTCCCATCCAAAGAGCTGCCCAAAGACAGCGCCTTTATCCTTCATGCGGTCGTAACACGGAGATGTTCGCAAAGGACGCGCCGCCATTCTTTCCTCATCAGGATAATGGATGGTGAAAACATCCGCGTAAGCTTCTTCGTTCTTCTCAATGAGGTAACTCTTCGTCGCATAAGGTCCAAAACGGCGCGGGTCGACACCGAGCATATCAACGGTCGGCTCGCCTTCGACAATCCATTCGGCGAGTTGCCATCCTGCTCCGCCCGCAGCTGTAATGCCAAAGCTATGACCTTCATTAAGCCAGAAGTTTTTCTTATCCCAAGCAGGACCGACAATTGGGTTGCCATCAGGGGTGTAAGCAATCGCGCCGTTATAGACTTTCTTGATGCCCAAATCTTCAAAGATAGGCACGCGGTTAATGGCGCTTTCAATATGCGGCATAAGGCGGTCAATATCTTCTTGGAACAGCTCATATTCAGACTGCGCATCAGGGCCATCAAGATAGCAAGCCGGCGCGCCGTGCTCATAGGGCCCAAGGATTAAGCCGCCCGCCTCTTCGCGCATATACCAAGAGCCATCAGACTCACGCAGCACTCCCAGTTCGGGCAAACCGTCTTTGCGGCGCTGCACAATATCAGGATGAGATTCTGTTACGATATATTGATGCTCTACGGGGACAACAGGAATATCAAGGCCAATCATCTCCCCTGTTTTACGGGCAAATGAACCCGTACAAGAAATGACATGCTCAGCGATAATTTCGCCCTTATCCGTCGTCACCTTCCACCGATCATCAGGTAGCTGTTCAATAGCAAGCACAGACGTGTTTCGGTGGATTTTACCACCGCCGGCACGCGCGCCAATCGCAAAGGCTTGAGTCAAATCGGCGGGCTGCACATACCCATCTTCCGGATGCCGAATAGCGCCGACAATGCCCTCTTTCTTTGCGAAGGGCCAAATCTCCACAACCTCCTCCGCCGTGAGGAAATCCACCTGCACACCAATGGTCTGCGCAACACCCGCATATTGATGATACTCATCCATGCGGTCTTGGTTGGTGGCAAGGCGAATATTAGAGACGGGACGAATGCCAACATCCTGTCCTGTTTCGGCTTCAAGCGATTTGTAAAGCTCAACGGAATATTTATGAAGCTGCCCCACAGAGTAGCTCATATTAAAGAGCGGCAAGAGGCCAGCCGCATGCCAAGTTGAACCCGAAGTTAGCTCTTTGCGTTCGAACAAAACACAATCAGACCAGCCTTTTTTCACCAAGTGGTAGAGCGTCGAAACGCCAACTACGCCACCTCCAATGACAACGGCTTTGGCTGTTTTTTGAATCTCACTCATGGCACGACCTTGTATATTTTATCTATTTTAGCCCCTATCCACAGGGCAGGAATGCGTCAATTCCGCCAAACAGATATTAGCTCTATTAATGTTATAAAACAGCCCTAGGATTAACGGACGCCAGCCTACTCGCCAGCTCCGCGCCGAGAGGCATCTGTTGAGGGCACAAGCAGCCGGTCTGCAATTTTATTGAGCTGTGCATAGGTGTTTTTGGACACAGAAATCCCATTTTCCAAAGCGTGCGCATAAGCCTTCTCTAACTCCATTGCCGTTTTATGAGGCGATGTATTCTCTGGTAAAACGCGGCGCACATTTTCTTTCACCACTTCCGCCTCCGTTGAACATAAAAAACGCAAACCAGATTTACCCCAAGGTCCTTGATGGACCTCGTTCAAAATAAAATAATCAGGCAAGTTTTGAGAGGATTGAAGCCAGAGAATATGCGTTCGCGCTTCAGTGGCGTCATACCAGATGGCGGCAGAATATAAATTAAGCCGTGCCGTTTTTTTCAAGGCGGCAAAAACATTCAGGCGGCCAAAGACATTGAGAATGTCGATTTGCCCAAAGCCGCTTTCTTGAGCCCCCGCAATCGCCAAATCTGTTGACGCATTTATAAAAGGAATAAGACAGCGGCCATATCCCTCTAACAAAAAGTGGTTCGGCGTAGGCTCTGAGAGTTTAATCTCACGCGCGGGCGTTTCCAAATCCGGAAGGCTGCGTATAATCAATCCAATTCCGTCAAGGCCGTGCGCTTCAAGCCAAAGACAAGACCGCGCCATTACAGCAAAATCATAACCGTGATGATAGAGCGCCTCATAGGTACGCCGCATAAGCGCGCGCAGCTCATTTAATGACAAGTATAGATGCGTCTCGCCGCTCATCCATTCACTTCGGGACGGATTGGAAAACACCACGTGTCCTCAACCGTTTGCCCGATATCGGATATAAGAGGCGCGCCCTGAAACATTGTATTACGCACCCACATACGGGAACGGGGGTCAAATTTGCCAACACCAAAGAAAGAGAGTTTACAGCGCAGCAAATGTATGGGCAGCACATCTAAATCAATGGCGTTGATCCGTATCTCGCCATAGCGCGTTTTAGCCATCGTTTGCATACGGCGCACGATGTAACGATGTTGAGGGTTTTCAAAAACAAAACGGGCAGTTGTCAGTTCGTCGCCTTGTTTCTCAATATATTCGCAGAGATCTCTATAGCTCTCACAAACATACCATCCGATACCCAAAAGCATCTCATTCGCGGCCCCAGGCTCTTCAAAGCGTTGGCCCAGACGTGGCTCCATTTTTTCTTCCGAGCGATACCAGAAAATACCCTGTGTTTTAGGGTCTGTATAATCAATCCCAAGCGCCCAATCATAGTGTGTTTCGACAAGGCGTTTTAGATCTCTGACAGACATGCTTGCCTCTAGGGAATAAACCTCCTCAAGAGACAAACTCTCTTCCAGATCAGTGAATAAATCTGGATAGAGCTCCAAAAGCAGAACATTTAGAAGCTCTTGCGCCTCGACGCTGAAATGCAGCTCAGCATGCTCGGTAAGCTCGGACCATGCCGAAACCTGCGCGCCTTGAAACCATTTCACTAAAGCCGCCATATCTGTTTTGGCTTTTAGGTTTAAAGCATTTTGGTCTGCATTATCGGTCGATATTTCATCCAAGTGCTGCATCGCCTTTTCAGCCAAACAGAGAAAGTCGCCGCGCTTATCATCACTTATAGGACCACTGCGCTTTACGCGGGCTAAGGCCGTTTCTCTGACCTCAATCCAATTATTTATCAGCAGAGGGTGATTAATAAGATAAGGTGCCATGCCAAGCCCGGTTGCATTACCAATCCCGACATAGCGCTTAATGGGAGGTGCCATTTCCACCGCGGTATCAGGAGCTCGCTTTTTCGCCACATAATCGGCTTGGAACAAACTGAAATCACGAATGAGAAAACAAGAGAACATCTCAGCGGCAAAAGGGCTCGCGAAATCTGGATATTTAGATTTCACCTTATCCCATACGGCCATGCCAAATTTGCCTGAGCCATAAACCGCTGTTGTACGGTAAAGATATCCGACTTTTGCCATAACATCTAAATCAGGCTGCTGTCCCGAAGACAAGCTATCCACGACATAATTAAAGTTACGCGCCGACTTATTCGCGCGGGATAAAACAAAGCAGCTACTATCCACGCGGCCTTTTTCTTGGAGCGGTACATTTGCGCGCAGCACATCAAGCCGCCCGCTATCCACCTCGCCTTCACAGAGCGTGACCGTCATATCCCAATCTTCGGCAATTACGCGGTCACTGCGAATATTCGGATCGAGATATTTAGAAAAAATAACATAGCTAAAAATACCATTGGGTGTCTTCACACTATAGATAACCTCTCCATAGCCTTCATCACAGAGAGAGAGATGCGTACGCTGAATATCCCATTTTTCTCGCAAAATACGGCGCACCAAAGAGCGCATAAAACTTAAGGGATAAGGATATAACGTCCCGAGGCGATTAATATCCATGACGACACTCGCGGGGCGGTAATCCAAAGCGTCATCAGCGATATGCGGCGCAAGCATTACCATTAGGCGGGCTGAAACCCGGCTTCAAAAAAGTTGAACCAATTAAGACCCATGACTTTTTCAACATCGCTTTGCGCCATACCTTTATCGGACAAGCCTTTGGCAATATTTCCAAAATCTTTGGAGCTTGCAAACCAATCGGGCTGGCGCGGCCAATCTGCGTTAGAGGCGCTGCCTTCGCCATAGTCTGGCTTGAAAGTCCATTTCCCGGACCGCATCCACTCCAGAGTCTCATACCCCCAATTTTGGCAAAGGTCCGATCCAATACCGATATGGTCAATACCCATGAGCTCAGCCGTATCCATTATCATGCCGCAGAAATCGTCAAGGCTACAATCGGGCCCATTATTGAGATGAAAAGGATACATGGAGAACCCAAGCATTCCGCCGCTCTCGCCTAAGGCCTTTAAAACGTCATCAGATTTGTTCCGAAGCGCTTCGTGCCAACGGGACGGGTTTGCATGGGTGATAGCGATCGGGCGCTCTGACAATTCTATTGTTTGCAGCGTCGAATGCTCGGCACTGTGAGACATGTCTATTATCATGCCGACACGGTTCATTTCTTTTATAACTTCACGGCCAAAGCGCGTGACGCCGCTATCGCCCTCCTCATAGCATCCCGTCGCGAGTAGGCTTTGATTATTATAGGTTAGCTGCATGATACGCACGCCTTGCTCATGCAACGTTTCGACCATGCGCAAATCATCCTCAATCGGTGAACAATTTTGGAAGCCAAATATAATGCCAATCTTACCCGATTTCTGCGCCGCTAAAATATCTGAAGCTTGACGCACAGGCATAATGATATCGCTATGATCGCGAAAGCGCTTTCGCCAATCTCCAATATTTTCAAGTGCGTCTCGCGTGTTTTCCCAATACGCGATGGTCACATGTATCGCGTTGACGCCGCCCGCTTTGGCCTCTTCGAACAGCTCGCGTGTCCAGTTTACATATTGCAGCGCGTCGATAATCAACATCGGTTTAACCAGGGTTCGTGTAAGCTGTTTTCATGATTGTGTAGAAATCTTTGGCGTGTTCACCTTGCTCCCGCGGGCCATAAGAAGAGCTGTTCCGTCCGCCAAAGGGCACGTGATAATCAAGACCTGCTGTGGCCAAGTTTACCAAGACACTTCCATATTTCGCATTACGCTTGAAATGCTCGGCCTGTTTCAGATTGCTTGTGATGATAGAGGCCGCCAAACCAAATTCTGTATCATTAGCAATGGCCAGACCTTCTTCGTAAGTGCTTATCTTTTGCACGCAAGTCATAGGTCCAAAGATTTCTTCGCGGTTGACCCGCATGTCATTCGTTGTGCCTGTATAAATCGTAGGCGCGAGATAATACCCTTCGGTATCGCGCTCAAGACGCTTACCGCCTGTGATAAGTTCGCCGCCCTCTTCTTTCGCAAGGTCCATATAGCCGAGGATTTTATCCATCTGTGTTTCTGAAACGACAGGGCCTAATTCCGTGCCGTCTTCCAGCGCATGGCCGACCTTTTTAGCTTCAGCGGCCTCGGCAAGTTTTTCAACAAATTCATCATGAATAGCTTCGTGCACAATAAGACGCGATGAGGCTGTACACTTCTGACCAGACGCCCCGAATGCGCCGTGAATAGATTGTGCAATTGCAATATCCATATCCGCATTGTCCATAACGACGATCGGGTTTTTGCTGCCCATTTCGCATTGAACACGCGCCATATTTTGAATAGCCGCTTGCGCAATCTTCCGTCCTGTCGGCACAGAGCCTGTAAATGACACAGCATCAATTTTACCCGACGATAATGCCGCGCCGACTTCGCCGCCACCTTGCACCATATTAAAGACGCCTTTGGGCAAATGCTTATTGAGCACTTCGGCCAGAATATGCGCCGTGGCTGGCGTCACTTCTGACGGCTTCAAGACAACAGTATTTCCATAAGCCAATGCTGGGCCCATTTTCCAAGCCGCAATCGCAATGGGGAAGTTCCAAGGTGTAATAAGACCCGCGACCCCTATGGCTTCGCGTGAAATATCAATATTGATTCCGGGACGTACAGAAGCCGCGCTTTCGCCGATTTGGCGTAGGCATTCTGCCGCATAATATTGGTAGAACTCACCCGCCCGAAAAGTCTCGCCCCGGCCTTCGCCAAAGGGTTTGCCCTCTTCGCGCGAGAGCATTTGTCCAATCTCATCACAGCGGTCAATCAGCTCTTGGCCAATGGCATGTAGAATATTCTTTTTCTCTTCGAGCTTTACAGCTTCCCAGCTAGGTTGCGCCGCCCGCGCTGCAGCGATGGCATCACTGACCTGTGACGCCGTGGCGCTCGCCAAATGACCAATCGTGTCAGATACATCAGATGGATTGATATTGGCGCTTTGCGGGCCGCTATTATCCCATTCGCCATTAATAAGCTGGCCGTAAATATCAGTCATATCTTTTCCTTTGAACTCCCCGTTAAGTCAGGCCGTTCTTATGTTAAATGTTAAAGAGCGCTTATCTTATCGAGAATTATTTGCGAAACCTCTACGCCCTCTTTGTCGTGTTTGGCGCGGTTTGCGATGCGGCGATCTCCCGGAAGACGCGTTCCGTCTTGCGCGTATATTTTATCAAAGAAGCTTTCGGCATGATCATTCCAGCCGTCATTTCCGCGTACGAGAGTGGGGTCAATCGCCATGAGGAATTCGCCGCCCTGTGGCGGTCCGCCATCATTATTATCGCGAGCCGCTGCTTCAAAGCTAAAGCTTTCACCCACCATTGCGCCCGCCAGAAGTTCCACCATCATCGACAAAGATGAACCCTTATATCCCCCAAAGGTCATCAGCGCGCCTTTAAGGATTTCATTCGGGTCCGTTGTCGGATTTCCATCCGCATCCACACCCACACCTTCGGGTAATGTATGACCATCTCGGGCCGCAACGCCAACTTCGCCTCGCGCCATAACAGATGTCGCCATATCAAATATCATCGGTGATTTACCCACGCGCGGCCACCCAAAAGCAATCGGGTTTGTCCCGAACAAAGCTTTCTTACCTCCCGCCGGAATGACGGAGGGTTTATAGGACGTACAAGCAAAAGCTGCGAGACCCGCCTCGCAAATTGGTTCTAACTCCGTCCAAAGGGCCGCAAAGTGATGCACACCAATCAGCGGCATAACCGCAATCCCGCATGTTTTAGCCGCTTCAATTAAGGCGGGCCGCCCGGCCTCCAATGCCGTTGGGGCAAATGCGTTATGGCCGTTCACCTGCACAACAGCACCGGCGAGTTTTGTAACTGTTGGCTTTGCCTTTCCATTCACCTTCCCGCTTTTAAGCGTTGCGACATATCCCGGCAGACGAAACAGGCCGTGCGACACACAGCCGTCACGTTCTGCCATCGTCACGATATCCGCAACCGCTTTGGCATTGGTTTCGTCCGCACCAAACTTCATCAAAGTGTCTTTCGCTAAGCTATGAATAGACTCAACGCTCATTATCTGATGGCTCATGATTTTCCCCTAATTGACGCGGTACACATAGACCGCATGTTTTATATTATGATCCCCATTTGGCATAGATACAAAGGGAGCTGTTTCAAATTCTATTTGCCATTCTTTCGCTCGCGTCAATGCGTGTCGATAATCATGGAAAGCTTGGGTCTGTTCGTTCTTATGGGCATGTGTTGACCAGATAATAAGGCCGCCTGATTTCGTAACTCTTACAAATTCGTCCAAGCTATGAGGCGGCGCATTTCCTGGCGCCAGGCAACCAATGGAATAGGTCACGTCAAATTCATCATCTGCGAAATCAAGCCGTTCCCCCAGAGCCATTTGCTCAAGACTGTCATAAATATTCCGAGACTTTGCAATCTCTAACATACCCGTTGATAAATCTATTCCGTGAAAATTCGTATAACCCATGAGCTTGAGGGGAAGGCTATGCATACCGGTTCCACAGCCCGCATCCAAAATGCGGTTCTCCCCCATCTTCACATGGCGCGCGAAAACACTTGCGCCAACATAGGGCAACTGAATCCCAAAGGATGTTACATCCTGATCATATGTCTGTGACCAACTATCATAAGCACTGCGGCGTTCATCATTGCTTCGTGCCGCATAGACTTTCTCTAGCTTATCATTTTTGCTGTAAGCCATTAGCTCGGCTCAATCGGGTAGCGCGCTAAAATTTCAGGCCCTAGCGCCTCTTTCAGTGGCCCAAGCCAAGGTTCGAAATTCCGCCATTGCTCAAGACCAGATTTGAAAATGGGCTGGCGCACTTGCTCAGAACTTGCGGTTCTGACAGAACGTTTTGTTTTATGAAATTCAAGACATGCTTCTTCAAACGGTAAGCCAAGATAATCAAGCACGCGCCGCACTTGCGTCTCTGTATCACCCACGACATCTTCATATTGAACGCGCAATATCTCGCCCGGCAAGACAGCGTCCCAATGGTCCATCAAAGCGACATAGTCTTTGTAATAAGTCCCAACATTCTCAAGACCGTAGGTGAACTCTTGGCCTTCCGCAAAATGCTGCTTAAAGCCTGAGAAACAACAGGCCATAGGATGACGCCGCGCATCAATGATTTTGGCATTCGGCAATATCAGTTTAATGAGGCCGATATGCCGAAAGTTGTTCGGCATTTTATCAATAAAGAACGGCGCCTCCTTCCGGTGAATGCGTGTATCTTCAATAAACCGCTCACCAAAACTCTTCAGCTGTTCTTCGGTAAGATCGTGTAAAATACCAGGATAGCGGCCATTGATTTTAGCCCGCTGCCTGCCACGAAGATGATAAGATAATGATAGAATGTTAGGAAGCTCAAGCGTGCCGTCAACCTGACTATGAGACGCGATAATTTGCTCCAATAGAGTTGACCCTGCACGAGGCAGCCCAACAATAAATATGGGATCCGGCGCAAGGTGCCCCTTACCGCCTTGTTTTTCGAACAGCTCAGCCGTGCATATCTGGGCTTGTCCTTCTAGCTCTTCTGTCATGTCCGATGACTTATAGCGGGATTCATGGGATTTCAGGTCATTGCCTTGTTTATATTGATCGAAAGCTGCGGCGTAATCTTTGCGGTCTTCCAACGCTTTCCCCAAAGAGAAAAATAAGTTTACGCGGTCCATAAAGCCAATATCTGCACGTGCCGTCAGAGCTTTCATTTGCGAGACTTCATCATCCGTAAATTTATAGGTTTTCAGATTTGCGAGACCAAAATAAGCATCCCCATGATCTGCTTTTGACTGGTAAGCGGCACGGTAACTTTCCACCGCTTCTTCATGTTTACCAAAGGTCTTAAAAGCGTGCCCGCGCGAGGTCAGAGTTGCGGGATCATGTGGTATTTTTTTCAATACATCTTCAAACAATGCAAAAGCACGTTCATGATCGCCTGTTTGCATGCTCTCAATCGCTAAATGCGATTGAAATATAGGATTCTCTGGATCGCGTTTATATAGCTCTTCCGCCTGTTCAAGCGCCGCCGCAAATTTCTGCCGCTTACGCAAGATTTGGATATAATCGAGATGAAGCTGAATATTGTCGGGATCAAACTCAATGGCACTTTCCAGTAAAAAATCGGCATCGTTAAAGACACCAAATCTTGATCCAATATCTGCGAGCAGCCGCATGGCCTCTATGTGATGCGGATTATTTTGCAAGAAAAAACGGCATAATTCTTCGGCCTTGAGCAGCTTTCCTTCATGAATAAAATGCGTAACCGTCAATAATTCCTGCGGTAATTTGGATAAATGCTCTGCTTGAAAATTGGCTTTATAGGCCTCTTGCCTCAAACCCTTGCGCGATAAAATATCAGCCTGAGATTTCCAGCTTGCAATCAGAGCCGGATTGGCACGGCAAGCTTTTTGATAGGCCGATAATGCGGCATCAAACAAGCCCTGATCCCGCGCGAGATGACCCTCTTCTTGCAGAGCCCGTCCGAAATTAGGTTGAATATTTTTCAATTCCTCTAAGGTCTTTTCCGCAAGGGCGAAGTCCTTCGAATAGCGCGCCGAGACGGCCTTCATATAAAGAACTTCAATATCCTCGGGCGTGTCTTTCAGCAAAGCATCTGCCTGCACCAAAGCCTTCGAAAACTGGCCTTGCTGCATCAAGCCTTGAACGGCCATGTGAGCATCTTTGGTGTCGGTCATAATAGCCTGATACGAAAAAACGCGCCCCAATCATGGGGCGCGCTTACTTATAATCAAATAGTGTTATCTGTGTCGATAATCAGTTGAAACTATCTGAATTTCACAGAGAGACGTGCACCTGCATTTAGCGGACGCGCATAGCTCACGCGCGACACATCATTAATGTGCTGGCGGTTAAGCTCGATGTCTGAGTCGAAGAGGTTATCCACGAAGATTTCGCCTGTCCAAGCATCCGCTGTAAGACCGGCTGAAACACTCACTTTTGTCCAACCTTGAATTTCATCACGATTTTTCACGATGATATCTGAGAAGGATTTCGCAGAGTGAACAATTTGCGGCATGACGTGAGCCGTAAGGCCGCTGGCCGTATCCCACTCATAACGTGCCCGCACATTGAACTGATACTTCGGTGCAAATGAGAGGGAGTCACCTTCACGTACATCATCCGTTGGAATGGAGACTTCTGTGATTTCAGTATCCAAGAAGCTGTAAGCACCTGTGACAGTCAGGCCTTCCATACTAAACGGCGCATAAGTAATCTCGCCCTCTATACCTTTAACTTCTGCGTCACCCACATTTGCGTTGAAGAACAGGTTAACAATTGAGGTATCAAAAATTGTCGCTTGCAGATTTTCGATATCTACAAAGAAAGCTGAGCCGTTAAACTGAAGCTGATTATCCATCAAGCGTGTTTTCCAACCGAGTTCGAAGTTAGTCACATCATCTGTTTCAAGCTCAAACGGAACTGTAAAGTTTCCTGAAACAGCACCGCCGGGACGGTTCAAAAGGCCTGGACGATAACCTTCTGAATATGTTCCGTAAAAGAGCATTTCTTCATTTGGCGTATAGGTTAAAGTCGCCTTTTTAATGAGGCCATCAGCTTCGGCTTTATCGGGCGCACGCAATTCATTGAAAATACGCTGCGCTTGTCCTTGGCGGTTGGCGGGGAGCGCATTGCGAATATCATCTACAGTGTCCGCTAATGTGAATGTAATCTGGTTGTCGGGATTACAATCGCGCGTGAATGTATAAGACCCATCACCATCATAAAGATCGTTGATATCCGTACCAAAGGCGTTTCTGTCTTCTTGTGAGAACAAGTTACAGAAAGATGAGTTCGCCGTTCCTTCTAGGTCAACCTCATTATCATAATAACGCGCCCCAAGTGTGATAGAGAATTGATCCGTTAGATCAAAGCTACCTTCACCAAATACACCAAGTTGCTTATCGGTTCGTCTTACATCGTTTCTGAAGATTGTATCTTCATCAAAGGCTGTATCATCAGAACTATAGCCAGGTCCAGGGAAACGGAAATTCAGTGGATAACCATCTGGTTGACCATCACCATCGGCGTCAAAGATAAACTTATTACCAGGATAGTTAAAGTTTACGAGTTCTTCCAAGACTGTGTCGCTGTAGAAACCACCGACAGTTGCTCTGATACGTTTTTCAGCCGGCGTGTTAAACCGAAGCTCATGTGTCTGAACTTCTAGATTTGACTCGACATCACCATAAAGGTTCGGCGCCTGACAGGTGCCTGTCGGTTCTGCATCAGAATACGCCGATGAATAGGTTGAATAGTCACAAATATAATAAGGTAGATACTGAGACACGAAAACATACTCAGAATAGTCGATACGTTGCTCGGCCTTACGGTCCGTGTAAGCGCCCGTATAAACGGCTTCCAATGCGCCTAAACGGCCCTTCAACGTCCAGCTGAGATTATCATACTCATCATCAAGCTCGCTTTGCTCATATGTTTGGATTTTATGGCTTCCCAAATCTGGGTTTGCTAGGAAAATACCGTCTGTTTGCAATTGCTGGTGCGCATATCCTACCAAGAGTGACCAGTCATCGGTCGCCTGATAAAGAGCTGATGTCCGGAAGCCAAAATAAGTTGCGTCATTTTGATTTTTCTCTTCAATGGCAATCGCAGGAATAGCATTGATACCCGATGTATCTGCACCGGCATCAAAACCAGCACGAGCGCCAACCAATGTCCCATTATCACGAACAGCATCTGCAGACCGATAACGCGCAGCAGATGTTGTATCAAGCTGCCCGGCTACAGCATCTGTCCAGCCGCCTTGGCGGTCACCATAGACAACCGCGCGAAGAGCAAAGCTATCACTCACAGGTACGTTATAAACGGCCTCGCCCTTAAAGCTGGCCTCGCCGCCTTTGGTGAAAGATGTTCCGACTGTGAAATTGGCCTCTTCAACGCCAATTTTTGGCTTATTCGTAATCATACGAACGGTACCGGCCTGAGAACTCGCTCCGAAAAGCGTACCTTGCGGACCAGAGAGAACTTCAACGCGCTCTAAGTCAGCCGCATAAACATCTAAGTTACGGCCAGGCTGAACTAGGGGCTGCTCGTCAAGATAGAAAGCAACGTTCGGCGCTAGACCCGCAACACCCGCAATGGATGTGGCTGGCGTAGTAGACGCGAGACCGCGAATATAAATTGTGTTGTTACCCGGACCCGCACCGCCAGCCGTAACACCTGGCAGCTGAACAAGATAATCTGTAAAAACGTCAACACGCAATTCTTCAAGAGTGCTTTCCCCTAAAGCCGCAACAGCAATCGGAACATCTTGGGCTGTCTCCGCTCTCTTGGTGGCTGTGACAATAACTTCGTCTTCGAGTTGGGCGTAAGCCGGAGCCGCTAAGCTGCCAGCCATGATGATGCTGATTGCACTACAACCTAATAGATTTTTCTTTTGCATTGGATTCCCTTTGTATCGACCCCGGGCGCGGAGTCTTTTTTATAAGTGAGCTGTGTAACAACATTATTAGAAAACACAAATGTGGAGGTGATGCGCTTGGCCTTAAATGAAAGATAATTACTGCTAAAATCCGAATATTGCGCTAAATATGTCACAGTTATAGGCTAATAGGCGCTTTGGAATTAAATTATCTTATCATCCCTATCACTAAAAATTATCAGCAAGAGAGCTTTAGCGACACCCAAAGACAAAGATTCTATAGGCAGATCCAAGGTGGCCTTTAAAAAAAGATATTAGAGTCTTCAGACTATCTGGCTGCGTAACATCTTAGAAAAATATAAAAATTCTAGAATTGTGAGACCAAGTTGATGACCCAACATACTGATATTTTGCAATCCGAATTGAGCCCTCTAGGCGTTCAGCGCCTGACTTTGAATGATAATCGCCGCCGCAATGCCTTATCCGAAACCATGCTGATGGAACTGAGCCGCGCCATTAAAGAGGCTGATCAAACCGACAATGTTCGCGTGATCATTATCGCAGCTAAAGGCCCTGCTTTTTGCTCGGGTCACGACTTAAAAGAGATTTCGTCCCACCGCAGTGATCACGATAAAGGACAGGCCTTTTTTACAAAACTCATGCATCTTTGCTCAGAGTTTATGCAAAACATTGTGAGTTGCACTAAGCCTGTCATCGCTGAGGTAGAGGGCGTCGCCACAGCCGCCGGATGTCAATTAGTGGCTAGCTGTGATCTCGCTATAGCGTCTGAAACGGCCGTTTTCAGTACGCCCGGCGTTCACATCGGGCTATTTTGTTCAACGCCCATGGTCGCGCTTTCTAGAAATGTGTCCTCAAAGCAGGCTATGGAAATGCTCCTAACGGGAGACATGATTTCCGCAAATTATGCCGCAGAGATAGGCCTCATCAATCGCGCCGTCCCAGCGTCTGAATTAAGACAAATAACTATGGAACTCGCAGAGAAAATTGCTGTAAAATCAGCTCTCACCCTCGCGACAGGCAAAAGAGCCTTTTACGCTCAAAAAGATTTAAACTTGCCTGAAGCCTATGCTTACACATCAGAGGTTATGGTCGAAAACATGCTCAGACACGACGCCAAAGAAGGTATAGACGCCTTCATAGAAAA
>JAHDDT010000054.1:7350-15701 GCA_020629195.1 Hellea sp. | reverse complement strand
ACGTTCCATACGGAGCAGGCCATTGCTTATCACGGTACTAAAATGGTTGCGGGCGTTACGCCGGGCAAGGGCGGGACGACCCATATCGGCCTTCCTAACTATGACACGGTGGCCGAAGCTAAACATGCGACAGGCGCGACAGCCTCTGTGATTTATGTGCCGCCGCCCTTCGCAGCAGACTCTATCCTCGAAGCCATCGATGCTGAGATGGAGCTCATCATCGCGATTACGGAAGGTATTCCCGTTCGTGATATGATCCCCGTAAAGCGTGCTTTGCAGGGCTCTAAATCTCGCCTTATTGGGCCGAACTGCCCGGGCGTTTTGACCCCTGAAGAATGTAAAATCGGTATCATGCCTGGTAAAATTTTCAAAAAGGGGAGCTGCGGCGTGGTCTCACGTTCCGGTACGCTGACTTACGAAGCGGTTTTCCAAACGACGCAGGTTGGCCTTGGCCAAACAACGGCGATTGGTATTGGCGGAGACCCGATTAACGGCACAAACTTTATCGATTGTCTTGAGCTCTTCCTTCATGATGACGAGACTAAGCAAATCATCATGATTGGCGAAATTGGCGGCTCAGCCGAAGAAGAAGCGGCAGAATATGTTGCGCATATGGCCAAAAAAGGAATCAGTAAGCCAATGGTTGGCTTTATTGCGGGCCGCACAGCGCCTCCTGGACGGACAATGGGCCATGCTGGCGCGATTGTGTCGGGCGGCAAAGGCGGCGCGGAAGATAAGATTGCGGCGATGGAAAAAGCGGGTATTCGCGTGTCCGATTCTCCTGCTAAACTCGGTGTGACAATGATGGATGTCTTAAACGCTTAGTCGTTTAAAGCGTGATGGACGTCCTAATCGGATAATGGCGCGTAACTAAGCCTCGAAAGGGCTGAATATATGGCTGATAAAAGTCGTAGTGAGCAGAACCAAGCGATGCTCGATACTCTGTTTTTGGATGGGGGCAATGCCTTTTATCTGGAGCAAATGCAGGCCCGTTATGCGGCTAACCCTAATAGCGTTGATCCAAGCTGGCGCACATATTTCGCCTCACTTGGCGAAGAGGCGGCTAATGCCCAAAAGAATGCTGAGGGCCCAAGTTGGAAACGCGGGGGCTGGCCCGCTGACCCCACGGATGAGCTCACCTCAGCCTTAACTGGTGATTGGGGCGATGAGGCTGCAGTTGAAAACAAAGTCTCTGCCCGCCTCAACGGCGCGTCTTCTGATGAGGTTCGTCAAGCCACGCAAGATAGCCTCCGCGCCCTTATGCTTATACGCGCTTATCGTATGCGCGGTCATTTGGTGGCTGATCTTGACCCGTTGGGGCTTGATGTTCTTCCGCCACATCCAGAGCTAATGCCGGAAACATATGGCTTTACCGATGCGGATATGGACCGCGAAATATTCATTGATGGTGTTTTGGGCCTCGAATCTGCAAGCCTCAATCAGATATTGGAAATCGTAAGGCGGACTTATTGCTCGACTTTTGGTGTGCAGTTCATGCATGTCTCAGACCCCAAAGAGAAAAGCTGGATTCAAGAGCGTATTGAAGGTCCCGATAAAGAGATCAGCTTCTCCAAAGAAGGCCGCTTGGCCATTTTGCAAAAACTGATTGAGGGCGAAGCCTTTGAACAGCTCATTCACAAACGTTACCCTGGAACAAAGCGTTTCGGTATTGATGGCGCGGAAAGCCTTCTCCCCGCATTGGAGCAAATCATTAAACGCGGCGGCGCGTTAGGTCTCAAAGATATTAATTTCGGTATGCCGCATCGCGGACGCCTCAACGTTATGGCCTCTGTGATGCAGAAGCCCTATTCGGCGATCTTTTATGAATTTCTTGGCGGCGTCGCGGCGGGCGCAGAGGATTTTGGATCTGGTGATGTGAAATATCACTTGGGCGTGTCCGATGACCGCGAATTTGATGGTAATAGCGTCCATTTATCTCTCGCGCCGAACCCGTCCCATCTCGAAGTTGTAGCCCCTGTTGTCATGGGTAAAGCCCGCGCAAAACAGCAAATGGCCTCAGGCACTTACCAATCCCATAACCCGCAAGAAGTCATGGCCGTTATCCTTCACGGCGATTCTGCCTTTGCGGGGCAGGGCGTGGTCATGGAATGTTTCCAGATGAGCCAATTGGTGGGCTACCGTACGGGCGGCACGATCCACGTCATCGTGAACAACCAAATCGGCTTTACAACAACGCCAGATGAGTATCGCTCAGGTCAATATGCGTCAGATGTAGCGATGATGGTCGAAGCGCCGATTTTCCATGTCAATGGCGACGATCCAGAAGCGGTCGTTTTTGCAGCGCGCGTGGCCACTGAATATCGCCAGAAATTCGGTAAAGACGTTGTTCTCGATATTATTTGTTATCGCCGTTACGGCCATAATGAAGGGGATGACCCCAGTTTTACCCAACCCATTATGTATAAAACCATTGGCGACATGCCTTCAACCATGACGAAATATGCCGAGCGCCTCATCGCGCAAGGCGATTTGACCAAGGCCGAGCATGAAAAGCGCGTTGATGATTTTTATGCCTTCTTGGATTCCGAATTTGACAAAGCCAAAGCCTATGAGACGAAAGAACCCGATTGGCTGCAAGGCGTATGGCAAGGCTTAAGTCTGCCGACAGAAACAGGAAAAAGGCGCGGCAACACGTCTGTCGATAAATCTATTTTGAAAGATATCGGCACGAAGATTACAACAGTTCCAAATTCTGTGAATATTCACCGTACGCTAAAACGCATCATCAAGGCGCGTGCCGAGAAGGTGGCTTCGGGTGAGAATATTGATTGGGGATTGGCGGAACATCTAGCTTTCGGAACGCTCATTACAGAGGGCCATCCCGTGCGCCTTTCGGGGCAAGACTCAGAGCGCGGCACCTTCTCGCAGCGTCAGTCAAATTTCATCGACCAAGTGACGGAAGAAAAATATACGCCGCTCAATAATCTCTCAAATGATCAAGAATATTATCAAGTTCTCAACTCGCATCTTTCCGAAGAAGCAGTGCTTGGATTTGAATATGGTTTCTCTGGCGCTGCGCCGCATGCGCTCACAATTTGGGAAGCGCAATTTGGTGACTTTGCCAATGGCGCTCAGGTTATGGTCGATCAATTTATTTCCTCGGCTGAGCAAAAATGGCTGCGAATGAGCGGCCTCGTTATGCTCTTGCCGCATGGTTATGAGGGACAGGGGCCCGAGCATAGTTCCGCCCGTCTGGAGCGTTACTTACAAATGTGCGCCGAAGATAATATGCAGGTGACAAATATCTCAACGCCTGCCAATTATTTTCACGCGCTGCGGCGTCAGGTGAAACGTAATTTCCGCAAACCCCTTATCAATATGAGCCCTAAGTCGCTCTTGCGGCATAAGCTCTGTGTCTCGACTTTTGAGGAGATGAGCGGGGAGTCTGAATTTCATCGTCTCTTATGGGATGACGCTGAATATAAGCCTGAGATTAGTCAGATAAAATTGCTGCCGGCTAAAGAGATCAAAACAGTCGTGCTCTGTTCAGGTAAAATCTATTATGACCTTTTCGAAGCCCGCGAAGAGCTTGGCCGTAATGACATATATCTTTTACGGATTGAGCAGCTTTATCCGTACCCAGATGATGCCGTTCAGGAAGAGCTTAAGCGCTTTAAAAATGCCCAGATGGTGTGGTGTCAGGAAGAGCCAAAAAATATGGGCGCTTGGGCCTTTATAAATCCTTTCCTTGAGGAAAGCCTGATCGCCATTAAAGCCAAGCACACGCGCCCGCGCTACATTGGACGTGCGGCTGCGGCCTCGACGGCGACAGGTATTGCGGCTAAACATAAAAAAGAACAGCAAGCCATTATTGACGGCGTCTTTGCAAAATAGAGCTTTCGAGCTGAAATAGAGTTGAACATGACTGATATCAAAATTCCAAATGTAGGCGAGAGCGTCTCAGAAGTAACAATCGCGCAGTGGTTTAAACAGCCAGGCGATGCGGTGAAAAAAGATGAAGCTCTGGTGGAACTTGAAACCGATAAGGCGGCGCAAGAGCTGGTCTCGCCCGAAGATGGCGTGCTTGAAGAAATTCTCGTCGCGGAAGGTGATAATGCGACTATCGGAACTGTCATTGCCAAGCTTGGCAGCGGGTCTGGCAAAGCGGCAGCGCCCAAAGGTGACGCAGAGGTCAAAGCGCAAACAAAAGCGCCAAATGCGGCCAAATCTTCTGGCGGCGCAAGCATAAATATTGACGTGCCCAATGTTGGCGAGTCCGTTTCCGAAGTCACAGTTGCCTCCTGGATGGTAGCCGTTGGTGAGGCCGTCAAAAAAGATCAAGCCATTGTCGAGCTTGAAACCGATAAAGCCGCGCAAGAACTTGTCGCGCCGCGTGCGGGTGTTATAACTGAAATCTTAATCGCTGAGGGCGATGTTGCTAAAATTGGCGATACGCTTGCCAAATTAGGCGAGAGTGACTCAGATGCCGCACCGTCGGAGCCTGCCGCAAAAGGCGCGGGGGATGAAGGCGGAGCTGGAGGTGCACTCCCCGAAGTGCCGCCGACAAATGCACCAACGGGTGGGACTGAAATGCCGTCAGCGTCACGCGTGATCAAAGAGAATAATCTCGATGCATCTACGATTTCGGGCACAGGCCGCGATGGCCGTATCACCAAAGGTGACGCCTTAGCCGCTAAAGCTAATCCCGCTCCTGCGAAAGCATCAGCTCCTGCGGCTCCATCTGCGCCTCGCGAATTGGGTCCGCGTGAAGAACGCGTGCGTATGTCACGTTTGCGCCAGACGATTGCGCGCCGCTTGAAGGAAGCCCAAAATACAGCGGCCATGCTCACGACATATAATGAAGTCGACATGACGAATATCATGGATATGCGTAAGCAATATAAAGAGCTTTTCATCAAGAAGCATGGCGTCAAGCTTGGCTTTATGAGCTTCTTCGTCAAAGCCTGTGTCCAAGCGCTGAAAGACGTGCCAGCGGTGAATGCTGAAATCGACGGCACCGATATTATTTATAAAAATTACTACGATATCAGCATTGCCGTCGGCACGCCGAAGGGCCTTGTTGTTCCTGTATTGCGTGATTGTGATGAGCGCTCGCTGGGCGGCATTGAAAAAGGTATTGGTGAGCTTGGCGCGAAAGCCCGTGAAGGTCAGCTCTCCATGGATGATATGATGGGCGGTACCTTCACCATTTCGAATGGCGGCGTTTACGGCTCGCTTATGTCTTCGCCTATCCTTAACCCGCCGCAAGTCGGGATATTGGGGATGCATAAAATTGAAAAACGCGCTGTCGTGATTGACGACCAAATCGTCATCCGCCCGATGATGTATCTGGCGCTGTCCTATGACCACCGTATTGTCGATGGCAAAGAAGCTGTTACGTTCCTCGTTCGGGTCAAAGAGTGTCTTGAGGATCCTGAACGTCTGCTGCTTGATTTGTAAAGATTTATTAAGGGTCTCTTTTCATCACGGATTAGGAAGTCTTTGCTAATCCGTGCGAATGACAGAGTTACTATTAACAGAAGAGTTTACAGCGCCCGTTGATAAATCCCCTCGGGATAAGTGGCTTGGAATTATGGCCTCTATGGCCGTAGCTTGGTATGTTTTCAGTCTCATGGTTTTTGTCATGATGCTGTCTCTTAACACCAATAGTCTCTCTAACATCTATTCTCCAGAGCAGCTTTCCTATCTAGGCGCGACGCCGTTCTGGGCAAAATTTGCACATGTTGTCTCTATCTTCTCAGGCTTAATTGGGTCTGCTTATTTATTATTGCGCCGGAAAAATGCCTATTTTTGGTTTGCCGCCTGTTTAGGCGCTCTGTTAGTTTTAAAGCTAGATGCTAGTCTGCGCGGCGGCTTTGAGATAATGGGCGGTTCCTTAATGGGTATTTCGCTTGTTGAATTTATTATCGGCATTTACCTGTTCTGGGCAGCCTATTCAGCCAAGGACCAAGGCGAACTTTCCACAACCTAAACCCTCTGGACTCTCAGGGCTAAATCTTATTTATTTAACCCCTATTCTGGGGAGGATAAGACTATGGCTACGGAAATTGGAAAACCAAGAACGCCTTGGTGGTTTTGGCTTGTAAGCGGCGTCGCGCTATTGTGGAATTTGATGGGTGTTGGCGCCTACATTAGCGACATGAATATGAGCTATGAGGATATGGTCAAAAATTATGGTCAGGCCTTAGCGGATGCAGCTCAGTCGCAACCTGCCTTCGTAACAGGGGCTTATGCGTTAGCTGTTTTTGGAGGCGCGCTAGGCTGTCTCTTACTTTTGCTGCGTAAAAAAATAGCCATCTGGCCACTCATCATTTCGCTCTTAGCTGTTCTCGTTCAGCAAGGCTATTCCTGGTTTGGCACCGATGTCATGGCGAGTGTGCCCATGGGGAATAAAATCATGTATATTTCTATTGTTGTAATTGCCGTGCTGCTTGTTTGGTTTGCGAGAAGAATGACGACAAAAAGGATTTTAACGTAATGGCCTCGATTCTCAAAAAAGCCCCTTGGTGGTTTTGGCTTATCACTGCTTTCTATTTGTTATGGAGCATCATTGGCTGCTCTATGTATCTTGTTGAGCATATGATGGGGGACGCCGCTTACACCGAAAACTTTGGCGCAGATATGTTGGCTTTACGCGACATAACACCATGGTGGGCGACAGCTGGATATGCCGTGGGTGTCTGGGGGGGATTGGCAGGGATAATCCTGCTTATGCTACGAAAGAGCTTATGTTTGCCCTTTTTCTATGCGTCATTTGTCGGTGCTATCATTGGATTCATCCCCACGATATTTGATGCGCGGTTTAAGGCTGTAATGGGGGCGAGCGATTATGGCTTTATGATATTCATCTGGATCGAATGTATTTTCATCATTTGGTTTGCCCTAAAAATGCGCTCTAAAGGCATTATCGCTTAGCACCTGTTGACCTGAAATGGTGCCGCGCGTAAGTGAGTGACTTACTTACGAGATGCGGAGTTTCTCATGTCAGATAATTACGATGTCATCATCATAGGCGGCGGCCCTGGCGGCTATAATTGTGCTATTCGGTGCGGACAATTAGGACTGAAAGTTCTGTGTGTGGAGACGCATACAAAATTGGGTGGAACATGCCTGAATGTTGGCTGTATTCCGTCTAAAGCCTTACTTCACGCCACCGAGATGTATGAGACGGCTCAGAAAGATTTTGAAGGCATGGGCCTAACGGGTAAAGTCGGGTTCGATCTGAAAAAAATGATGGCGGCCAAAGAAAAAACAGTTAGCGGCCTCACAGCTGGCGTAGAATTTTTGTTTAACAAGAACAAGGTCGAGCATCTTCAAGGCTTTGGTAAAATTATTGATGCCAATACTGTTGACGTAGATGGTAAAAAATTGACAACAAAGAACATTGTTATCGCAACAGGCTCAGAAGTGGCGACGCTTCCCAATGTTGAGATTGATGAGAAAAAAATTGTCTCCTCAACGGGGGCTCTTGAATTGAAGTCTGTCCCTGAAAAACTCCTCGTGATAGGCGGCGGCGTTATTGGATTAGAACTTGGTTCTGTCTGGAGGCGTTTGGGATCAGAGGTCACTGTTGTTGAATATTTAGATCACATCATGCCTGGTATGGATGCTGAAGTTCAGAAACAAGCCTTGCGTCTGTTCAAAAAACAAAAAATGAAATTTGAGCTCGGCCGTAAAGTTACGGGTATTGAAAAATCTGGCAAGAGCTTAACCGTTAAAACTGAAGCGAGTGCCGGCGGCAAAGAAAAAGATATCGAAGCGGATGTCGTTTTGGTCTGTATAGGCCGCCGACCTTATACAACAGGGTTAGGTTTAGATGCCGTTGGCGTGGAGACCGATAAGCGCGGCTTTATTCTAACGGATCACTTTAAGACCAATGTCGCTGGTATCTATGCGATTGGGGATTGCACACATGGACCCATGCTAGCCCATAAAGCCGAAGATGAAGGTGTTGCAGCCGCTGAAATTATTGCGGGTAAAGCAGGTCATGTGAATTATGATGCAATCCCAGGCGTTGTTTACACATATCCTGAAATCGCTAGCGTCGGTAAAACAGAAGAAGAGCTAAAAGAGGCTGGTACGCCATATAAAAAAGGGAAATTTGCTTTCTCGGCGAATGGACGGGCGAGGGCTAATCACCAGACGGACGGTTTCGTTAAAATCTTGGCACATGAAGAGACAGATGAAATTCTCGGGGCGCATATGATTGGCGCCCATGTTGGTGACCTCATTGCCGAAGTTACCTTGGCAATGGAATTTAAAGCCGCATCCGAGGATATTGCCCGAACATGTCATGCCCACCCGACCATCACCGAGGCTGTTCGCCAAGCGGCGATGGATGTCGAAGGCTGGACAATGCAAAGCTAGGG
>JAHDDT010000054.1:0-7250 GCA_020629195.1 Hellea sp. | reverse complement strand
AGGCTGTTCGCCAAGCGGCGATGGATGTCGAAGGCTGGACAATGCAAAGCTAGGGGTTATCCCGAGAACAAAATTGAAAGCCGCCATGCACGAATGTGCTTTGGCGGCTTTTGTGTTTCATGATAGGTTCTTAAAAAAGGATCGGGGATATTATGAAATTAGCGCTTACACTTTCGGCCATTCTTCTCATGGGGTGTTCCGCCGCAACGCCTTCATCAACTGAGGAGGTATCTATGCCAAATTTTGACAAAGCTGCTATGGATACGCTGCTCAGCACAGCCGTTGAAAAAGGGGATGTAATCGGGACATCCGCGCTTGTCTTTAGTAAGGGACAAACAGTTTATACTGGGACATTCGGCCTTGGCGATCGTGAACGTAAAACGCCAGTTACGATGGATACGGTATGGCGGATATATTCCATGACCAAGCCTGTTACGTCTGTTGTTATTATGGATTTGCGGGAAGAGGGGAAGTTAAAGCTCTCTGACCCTGTATCAAAATATATACCTGAACTCGGTAAAATGCAGGTCGCCAAAATGGGTGAAGACGGAACGCCTTCTTTCGAACCTCAAGCGCGGCCTATGACGATTGAGGATCTTTTGCTGCACCGTTCGGGGTTAGGTTATGGTATTTTCGGACCTATTAATCCAGTGGCCGCGGCTTATGAAAAGGCAGGATTATTTACACCTGAGGAAAATCTTGAAACAAAAATGACGAAGCTGTCTCAGCTACCTCTTATGTTTCAACCCGGCGAAGCTTGGTATTATAGCTATTCAATTGATGTGTTGGGCCGTATTGCCGAGGTGATTGAAGGGAAGACATTGGGCGAGATCATGGATGAGCGTATCTTTGATCCACTGGGCATGGGAGAGACTGGATTTGACGTAAGGCCAGATCAGAAAGCCCGTTTTGTCTCTAATTACTTTATTGCACAAGATGGCTCATTTGCTTTGGCCGAAGATGGCCAAACGAGCCCTTATTTAAATCCTGACAACAAATTTCAAAGCGGCGGAGGCGGCCTGGTCTCAACGCTTGGTGATTACGCAAAGTTTGCACAAATGATGCTGGAGGGCGGTGCCTATAAAGGCCACCGCGTTTTAGATGAAGAGACTGTCGAATTGATGATGCAAGACCATATGGGTCAAGATAAGCCTTATCTTCAGCCTTGGATCGGTCCAGCCCAAATGTCAGGCTTTGGCTATGGCGGTTCTGTAGAAATTGCCGATACGCCTGAAAAATTAGCCAAAAGCGGGAAGGCCAAAGGCCAATGGGGTTGGAGCGGCGCGGCAAGAACCGTTTTTTATATTGATCGCCCAAATGATGCTTTCGGTATAATTATGCTCCAATTTTTTAGTGCCGAGGACCCGCAAATCCATGATGATTTTCGTGCCCTTGCTTATGAGCAAACGAAAAAATAGGTTTGTAGACTTTCTGACTCATGTTTCGCTTATTTTAACCCCTATCGGCTAAGGCTAATGCCTGAATAAGGGGAATATGATGTTCAATGCCGTTAAAATTCGTGATGGCCATGATAATTTTTTCACACCATTACGGCTGATTTTCGCGTCTCTGGTCGTGATTGGGCATGCTTATGTTATCGCCTTTGGGGGGACAGAATACGAGCCTCACGTCTTTTATCACTACACCTTCAGCTACATTGCGGTGAATATGTTCTTCATTGCGTCGGGTTTTCTCGTCACAAAATCTATGCTTTTCCGCGGAGACAGTGCGAGTTTTATTTCTGCGCGAGGTCTCAGGATTTATCCGGCTCTCATCGTTCACATGCTATTTGTTATGCTCCTCATTGGTCCTTTTGTAACAAATTTGCCGCTAAAAGAGTTTTTTAGTTCCCCTGATTGGTACTTACAGCCCCTCAAAGTTCTGACATTCCTTGATACAGATATGAATTTGCCTGGTATTTTCTCAACAAATGCGGAACAGATAGGGTCCGGAGCCCTTTGGACGCTTCGTTATGAGTTTTTAGCCTATATAGGAACATGGCTCTTATTTTTAATCGGCGGTCTGCGTCATAAATGGATGATTGCGGCGCAATTTGTTCTGCCTTGCCTTGCGTGGATTATAGGCAAACATTTTGGAGTTTTTGAAAAGCTGCCTGCCACGGTCGAAAGTTTGGGACGTTTCGGTATCGCTTATGGGTTAGGCGCTGCGCTATACGCTTACCGTGAGAAAATATCATTCCATGTTCTGTTGATACCTGTTTTCCTAGCCTTCACTTGGGTCACTCGGAATAATGTTGCTATCTTAGAAATATTCATGAACCTTATGCTGGCATGGGGCGTGATGATCGCAGCCTATATGAAGGCCCCCAAGCTTGAATGGACACAAAAGCTGTCAGATGTCTCTTACGGGATTTATATCTACCATTGGGTGATATTGCAGAGTTTGTATTATTTCTTCCCGGATATGACCGTATGGCCTTTAATCATCATAGGATACATAATCACTTTAGGTCTTTCACACGCCTCTTGGCATATTGTGGAGAAGCCTACATTGCGCCTGAAAGGCCCCATGGCGAAGTTTCTTCAGGGCCTGATGAATAAAGTTGGACTACAGCGTAAAGCGGCTAAAGCTGTTCCGCGCCTCGGCTCCTAAGTCCAAGTCTTAGAAATGTATGGTGCGGTCATAGGCGTCCAGAACCGCTTCATGCATCATCTCAGATAAGGTTGGGTGCGGGAAGACTGTTTCCATCAATTCGTGCTCTGTTGTTTCTAACTTCTGCGCCACAGTATAGCCCTGGATGAGTTCCGTAACTTCGGCCCCGATCATATGTGCGCCTAGTAGTTCACCAGTCTTAGCGTCAAAAACGGTCTTTATAAGGCCTTCTGGTTCACCAAGCGCGATCGCTTTGCCATTTCCGATAAAGGGGAAGCGCCCCACCCGAACCTCATATCCCGCTTCTTTGGCTTGGGCCTCTGTATGGCCCACAGAGGCGACTTGCGGATGGCAATAGGTACAGCCCGGAATAGCATTGGCGTCAAGCGGGTGAGGGTTTCCGCCGGCAATCTTCTCTATGCAAATAATGCCTTCATGTGAGGCTTTATGGGCGAGCCATGGCGGCGTTGTAACGTCACCTATCGCATAAAGGCCTTTGACACCTGTGAAGGAATACTCATCCACGGTGATGTGGCTGCGGTCAATTTTCACGCCCAGCTCTTCAAGCCCCATATCCTCGGTATTTCCAACAATACCTATGGCGAGGATAACACGGTCAAACTCTTCGGTTGCTGATTTACCTTTGGTCGTCAGAGTCGCTGTGACGCCGCTGCCATGAGTTTTAACGCTGGCTTGCGTCTCTGTTTTTATCGTGACGCCGCGCTTCTCAAACGCTTTGCGAGCCATTTTTGAAATCTCTTCATCTTCAGCTGGCAGGATACGATCCACCATTTCGACGACGGTGACGTCGGAGCCGAAGGCATCATAAAATGAGGCAAATTCCATCCCAATCGCACCAGAGCCAATGACTAAAAGTTTCTTGGGCATCGTATCAGGCACCATGGCCTCGCGGGCCGTCCAGATAAACTTACCGTCTGCCTCTAACCCCGCCTGCGGAATTTGGCGGGCCCGAGCACCAGAGGCGAGAATAACATGTTTGGCGATATAGTCTTTACCTTCGACCACCACCGTTGGGGCTTGTTTTCCAGATTTTAGTGTTGCAAATCCGCCAATGACCGTGACTTTGTTTTTCTTCATCAAGTGCTTAATTCCGCCTGAAAGCTGACCCGCAATATTGCGTGAGCGTTTGACGATGGCTTTGAGGTCAAATTGCGGAGACGCCGATAGGCCGTAATCCGCCGCATGCTGCATATTATGATAGACTTCAGCTGAACGTAGTAAAGCTTTGGTGGGGATACAGCCCCAGTTCAGACACACGCCGCCCAAATCTTCTTTCTCAACGATAGCTGTCTTAAAGCCTAATTGGCTTGCCCGAATAGCGGTGACATAACCCCCAGGGCCAGAGCCAATAACAATAACGTCAAAAGATGTTTCGGACATGAAGTAACCTGTCGTGATGCAAAAATTTATCTTTCACATCTATACAGATTTCAGCAAAGGTTTGAACCGCTAATTAAGAAAATGAAGTCTGCGCTATTGCATATCTTCAGGTAACTGATCTGGGGCAATCATCGCTTCGATGACTTGCAAACGCATGACATCACGCAGAGCGTCAACTTCCAGAGAGTCCAAAATAGCAAAGGCCTCCTCGGCATTGCCGTGTTTGGCGTAAGCAACCGCCATACGGTTACGGGCTGTATCGCGCAGTTCGACTTGTTCAATCTCTTTCATAGCCCGCGCGGCGACATCGTAATCTCCATGGTCTAAGCCATAGGAGACGATATCCAGATAAGCCCGGTCGCGAAGTTCCGGCATCTCAATCCTTGCCGCTTGCGCCATGACGATTTTAACAGTGCCTGAAATATTCTTGGTCTTCGTGTCTTTGTGTAATTTATGGAGGGAGATATCATCGCCTTCGCGTAGCCCTCTAATATCTTCAGCGGTCAGTCCACCTGCGCCGTCTTTTGACGTAAAAACGCGAATGCGCATATCGTTATTTTCATCACTCTCACGGGTCTCTGACTTGATCGTCTTTTTGACGATTTTCATGATTTTACCGTCACCCATATCGATGGTTTCGGTTTCAATCATAGTTTGTCCATCCTCATTTTGAATCACTTCGACTTCTATGTTCTTTGTTTCGGCATCGGGCCCTTCACTGATGACAATAGCGCCATCGCTTTTTACGACCTCTTTGATAATGATTTTTTTATTCTCTTCGCCGTCTTCGACCCAGATATTATCCGTTTCCATGACGCGTTCTTCAAAGCCCTCGGCTTCGGCTGTTTCTATTTGCGACTCAGTTAGCGCCTCTGTGTTATCTTCGATGATGTAAGAGGCCGTGTCTGAATCTGAATGGCCTAAAGCGGCTTCAGTTTCTGTTGGGTTAGTCTCAAGATCTTCAGGCTTTTTGTCTTCAGATTTAGTTTTTTCTGTCTTCAAATATTTATCTAGCCAGCTCTTCTTAGGTTCGTCTTTGACCTCAGCCTTTTTCGAGTCAGACGCTTGCGATACGGTCGGGGCTTTTGCAGAAATTATACTCCCAGATGGCGTGTTCACGCTGGGTATATCGGTAGAGCTTTCATATTTATCATCATCGGGTGTATCATGCGGGTGGTTCTCTTCGGCGCCCACCAACACATCATCAGAGATTTTAGTTGAGATATCATCGGAAGCGCCCTCAGTTGAAATGCGAGTTTCATATGAGTTTGCAGCCTCAACTTCTGTACCAAAATATACAACACCGCCTGCCAAAAGCGACATAACGGTTCCTGCAATGACAGATTTTACAATCATAATCTCAGCTCTCAAAAGTCTTAATCTTTGATTAACTATAGATTATGGCCAAAAGGGGGCAAGAGCACTCCCCTAAAAAGGGAAGACTTTTTACAGTTGTAGGTCAATCGTCGCGGCGGGGTGTCATCGCCCCGACGGCTTAAAGCATCATCGTGATTGGCGTTTCGACATAGCGCTTAAAGTGCTGGAGCCATTTTGCGCCGAGCGCCCCATCCACAACGCGGTGATCACAGGTGAGGGTGACGGTCATAACCGTGGCGACAGCGAGCGCGCCATCCTTAACAACTGGGCGAGGACCACCTGCGCCGACAGAGAGAATCATGCCGTGCGGTTCATTGATGATTGAGCCAAATTCCTTAATGCCCATCATGCCGAGGTTGGAGATAGAGAACGTCCCGCCCTGATATTCTTGCGGCTTGAGCTTTCTATCACGTGCGCGGCTAGCGAGGTCTTTCATTTCGCTTGAAATCGTGGACAAGCCCTTGTTTTCGGCTTCGCGCACAATGGGTGTAATCAACCCGCTATCAATGGCGACGGCCACAGCGACATCGGCGTGTTTATGCATGGCGACACCATCGGGCGTATAGCTCGCATTGGCTTCGGGCACGTGTTTAAGCGCGAGGGCCGAAGCGCGGATGAGCATGTCATTGACGCTGACTTTCACGCCTTCTGGCGCTTGGGCGTTGAGCTCTTTACGCATCTTCAGCAGCTCATCAATTTCGCAATCAATGGTGAGCGGGAAGTCTGGGACGTTATTGTTAGAGTCGGCCAAGCGTTTCGCGACGACTTTTTGGATACCGTTAAGCGGAACAAGGTCGTACGTGCCAGCTTCAACGCCGAGCTTGGCAAGGTAATCTGCGCCGCCGGATCGTACAGCGCCGACCTCGGTGGAGGTGACAGGAGCTGCGCTTTGCGGGGCAGCTGCTTGAGGCGCAGGCTTAGCCGCGCCGCCCGCTTTGGCCGCTTCGATATCAGCTTTGATAATCCGTCCATTGGGGCCTGAGCCAGAGATGGAGGCGAGGTCAAGCCCCGCTTCGGCGGCAAGGCGCTTGGCGAGGGGTGAGGCTTTGATGCGGTCGCCTGATGGGGCGCGGCCCTTCGAGACGTCCTCATCCTGAGGAGCCGCCGCAGGCGGCGTCTCAAAGGACGAGGCCTCCTCAGGGTGAGGTGTTTTTTGTTGCGGCGCAGCAGGCGTACTCGCAGAACCACCAGGCGTATACCCCTCCAAGGCACTCGCATCTTCATCCTCTTCGAGCAAAATCGCGATGGGCGCATTGACCTTAACGCCTTCGCTCCCCGCCGCGACGAGCAGTTTCGCAACTGTGCCTTCTTCGACGGCTTCAACTTCCATCGTGGCTTTATCGGTTTCAATCTCGGCCATAATATCGCCAGAGCGAACAACATCGCCCTCGGCAATCAACCATTTAGACAAAGTGCCTTCTTCCATTGTGGGAGAGAGGGCGGGCATGAGGATTTCAATGGGCATTGCCATCTCCAAAAACTTGGCCAGTTATGTTGGCTTTTTCTTTTAAGCATTCTGAAAACCCGCGCTGAATTAGCGCGTGTAATGTTTCTGGATTTTCTTCATGCCCTGATTGTTGAAGACCATTTACAACGTGTCTTGAAATGTCGGCTAACATTGCTCCCCAAATTTCAGCGACATGATGTTGCTCATGTGTTTGGATTAAGTCTAGGGCGAGAGATACATGCTCTGTGCCGTCAGCTACCCAAAATCGTACAACCTCAGCAGTTTGTTGCGCTGAGGCTGCTTCAGGAGGAATAGGTAATTCACGCAGTTTTTTACGAAACATAACAAACCTTCTTAGCGGCTTTCACCACATCCTCGGTTCCCGGTAAGCTTAGCGCTTCCAAATTCGCGG
>JAHDDT010000053.1 GCA_020629195.1 Hellea sp. | reverse complement strand
TGATCTGATGGTTTCCGATCCGCATTGGCATCAAAACCGCCCTCCATGCCCGCCCCCGTTATGGCTGCATAGTGAGGTCCGTAATCAATATAATCCCACCCAAAAACATCACTATAAAATGTCTTCATAGCCACCATATCCGTGGTGGGTAGTTCTATATAATTGAAATGGTGGTGATCACTCATAGAAGTTAAATCGCCGCTTTGATGGCCGCTAGAGCCTCATCAGCATTTTCAGGTTGAGAGCCGCCGGCTTGGGCCATTCCAGGTTTTCCGCCGCCACGGCCACCGACTTTTTCCGCGCCTGCATTGACGAGCGTTGCGGCATTATATGTTCCCACCAAATCATCTGTAACCGCAACGGCTACAGCGACTTTCGCGCCGTCTTTGGCAACAAATCCTACAATGCCAGACCCGATAGAGGATAGTTGATCATTGAGCATGGCGCGTAGGTCCTTACCAGATACGCCGTCTAACACGCCGCCAATAAACTTAACGCCATTTATGTCTTCGGCTTTTGCCGCGCCGCCGCCTGACCCGCCCAGAGCCAAAGCTTTTTTGGCTTCTGAAAGTTCTTTTTCAAGGGCCTTACGATCTGCAATTAGCGCTTCAATACGCGCTGGGATATCTTCGGGCTTAGCCTTGAGCTTATCCGCCGCTGCGCGTGTGTAACCCGCTTGGGTTTCAAGATATTGACGAGCGGCCTCACCTGTCACCGCTTCAACGCGGCGAATGCCCGCTGCGACCGCGCCTTCGGAGACGATTTTAAACAAAGCAATATCGCCGGTGCGGTCAACATGGGTTCCGCCGCAAAGCTCGACAGAATACTTTTTTGTATCTTCATCAATGGGCTCGCCTAGCGACAATACTCTCACTTCATCGCCATATTTTTCGCCAAAGAGTGCCATAGCGCCCGCTTCCATTGCGGCTTCGGGGTTCATCAATTCTGTCGTTGCTTCTGCATTTTGCAAAATGACCTGATTGACTTGATCTTCAACTTTAGCAAGCTCCTCACGCGTGACAGCCGCCCCATGGGAGATATCGAAACGGATACGCTCACCATCTACCATTTGGCCTTTTTGCGTGACATGCTCACCCAATACGCGGCGCAAAGCTTCATGCATAATATGCGTCGCAGAATGGTTCGACATTGTGCGTTTTCGGTTGTCAGGGTTCACGTTAAGGTACGCCACATCACCAAGTTTCACTTCGCCTTTGAGCGTTCCGATGTGAACATGTAAATCTCCAGCTTTTTTAATAACATCCGTCACGGCAATCTCTGCACCATTCTCGAATGTCACAACACCTTTATCGCCCGCTTGACCACCGCTTTCGGCGTAGAACGGTGTGGCAGGCGTAACAAACATAACTTCGCAATTGGCCGCACTCTCCTTTGGCTCGCCGTCCACCACAAGGGTTTGCACGGGACTCGTGACGAATAAATCCTCATAACCTGTAAACTCTGTCGGGCCGCTTTTCTCACGGGCGGCGAGCCAAATATCATCGGTTCCAGCATCACCAGATTTAAACCCTGCCGCTCGTGAGTCTTCCTTTTGCTGCGCCATAGCCGCGTCAAATCCATCCGTATCGACTTCGATACCTTTTGCGCGGAGCGCATCTTGGGTGAGGTCCAGCGGGAAACCATATGTGTCGTAAAGTTTAAAGGCCGTCCCCCCGTCAAGCGTATCACCTTCACCAAGGTTTGCTGTAGCCTCCTCAAGAAGCGCTGTACCGCGACCCAAAGTGCGGCGGAAGCGTTCTTCTTCTTGCTCAAAGGTTGCTTCAATAGAGGCTTTTGCACGGCCAAGTTCAGCATAAGCATCTCCCATTTCAGAGATCAGGGATGGCACCAGGCGGTGCATAAGTGGATCTTTGGCTCCTAATATATGAGCATGACGCATGGCGCGGCGCATGATGCGGCGTAGCACATAACCGCGCCCTTCATTTGAAGGAGACACACCGTCAGCCATTAAAAATGAACAGCTGCGAAGATGGTCGGCAATAACGCGGTGCGAAAACTTCGCCTCTCCCTCAGCTTTAACGCCTGTGAGCTCGACAGAGGCTCCAATTAAGTTTTGGAATAAATCGATATCATAATTATCATGCTTACCTTGAAGGATAGCTGCTGTACGCTCAAGCCCCATGCCCGTATCGATTGAAGGTTTAGGCAGAGGCGTTTGCGTTCCATCCTTGGAACGCTCAAACTGCATAAAGACAAGATTCCAAATTTCTATGAAACGGTCACCATCTTCATCGGGTGAACCCGGAGGGCCTCCAGGAATGTCCGCACCGTGATCATAGAATATCTCAGAACAAGGTCCGCAAGGTCCTGTATCACCCATGGCCCAGAAGTTATCAGACGTTGCAATACGGATAATACGGTCATCAGATAACCCTGCGACTTTCTTCCAAAGGTCAAAAGCCTCATCATCTGTATGGTAAACTGTGACGAGGAGTTTATCTTTATCGAGAGCAAAGTCTTTCGTCACGAGGTTCCATGCATGTTCAATCGCATCGGCTTTAAAGTAATCACCAAAACTGAAATTCCCGAGCATCTCAAAAAACGTGTGATGGCGGGCAGTATAACCCACATTATCCAAATCATTATGTTTCCCGCCTGCGCGGACGCATTTTTGTGACGTCACAGCCCGCGGATAAGATGGCGTTTGGGCACCTGTGAAATAGTCTTTAAATTGAACCATTCCCGCATTGGTAAAGAGCAAAGTCGGGTCATTATCAGGCACAAGCGGACTGGAAGCCGCGACTGTATGGTCCTGCCCCTCAAAGAAGCTTAAAAATTGTTGCCGAATATCACGTAAGGATGTCATGCTGTTCATTACCTAAATTATGGAGTTTCCATATAGAAAGAGCGCCTGACTTAGCCAAGCGCTCTTTTGTCTAAAGACAGAGGTAAACGGGAATTTTTGCCTTTTAGACGAGGAAATTTATAGTTTAAACCTATGCCCCAAGGGATGTGATGTTGTCAGGCTCACCATCATCTGCGACTTGCTCGTCTTTTGGCATAAGAAGTTCATCCTCAATCAAGCCTTCATTGATGCGGATTTTGCGTTCTAAATCTGCTGCAATGTCTGGATTATCTTTAAGGAAGGTACGGACATTTTCGCGGCCTTGACCAATACGTTCGTCGCCATATGAATACCAAGAGCCCGACTTTTCGACGACTTCAGCTTTGACACCCAAATCAATCAATTCGCCTGTCTTGGAAATGCCTTCGCCATACATGATGTCAAATTCAACTTGGCGGAAGGGCGGCGCAACTTTGTTTTTGACAACTTTCACACGGGTTTGATTACCAACAACTTCGTCGCGGTACTTAATCGCACCAATGCGGCGAATATCAAGACGCACAGAACTGTAAAACTTAAGCGCGTTACCGCCCGTTGTTGTTTCAGGCGAACCATACATCACGCCAATCTTCATCCGAATTTGATTGATGAAGATAACCATACAGCCAGATTTAGAAATTGACCCCGTCAACTTACGAAGCGCTTGGCTCATGAGACGGGCTTGAAGGCCTGGAAGACTATCGCCCATGTCACCTTCAAGCTCGGCACGCGGGGTTAGGGCCGCGACGGAGTCAATGACAAGGATGTCAACAGCGCCCGAACGCACAAGCGTATCCGCAATTTCAAGGCCCTGTTCGCCTGTATCAGGCTGCGCAATCAAAAGCTCATTAACGTCAACACCAAGCTTACCTGCATAAACAGGGTCAAGTGCGTGCTCAGCGTCAATAAAGGCTGCAACACCGCCCTGCTTTTGCATTTCAGCCACAACATGCAAAGATAATGTTGTTTTACCTGAAGACTCAGGACCATAAATTTCGATGATACGGCCTTTAGGCAGACCGCCTATGCCGAGCGCAATATCCAAACCAATCGAGCCTGTTGAAACAGATTCGACATCCATCGCACTTTTCTGACCGAGCTTCATGACGGCGCCCTTGCCAAAAGCACGGTCAATTTGAGACATCGCAGCTTCGAGAGCGGCGGACTTATTCTTGTCGTCGGCTTTACCCACGACGGTTAAGGGTGTTGATGATTTTCTGGCCATAACGGAACTCCAGTAAACATGACCGGAGCCCTTCGGTCACAATATTGAAATCTCGGCTGCTATTGGACTGCCGTGAATATCTTGTTCCATATTTGTTCTTGTTATGCAAGAAAAAAGAACATTCAAAGAACGAAAAATTATAAGCCATTGATTATAATTCACTTTCTCCAATCTCAGCCTTCACTTTTTCAGCCAGTTGGGCAAGCGTAAAAGGTTTAGGTAAGAATGTAACATCAGGCTCTTCAGATAGAAGTTCAGAAAACTCCTCTTCGGCATATCCAGAGATAAAGACGATTCTGGCGTCCCCTAACATGGCTCTCCCCTTCTTAAGCAAAGTCGGACCGTCCATACCTGGCATAACCACGTCAGAGATCATGAGGTCAAATGGCTCTTCTGCATCTTCCAAAAGTTCAAACGCCTCTTCACCATCCTCGGCTTCGACAACATTATACCCTTTTTTACGCAAAGACTTCGCCGCGATAAGCCGGACAGAAGCCTCATCTTCGACAAAGAGAATATTGCCTTGTCCTGTAAGGTCAGCTGGTTTTTTTGTAATAGATGACGCCTTGGGGACATCTTCTTCAGCCGCCTCACTCGGATCAACTGCAGGAAGGTAAATCCTAAAAATTGTACCAACACCGAGCTTACTATCGACCGTGAGATGACCGCCGGATTGCTGAACAATTCCGTAAACCGTTGCAAGGCCAAGCCCCGTGCCCTTGCCGACTTCTTTTGTGGTGAAGAAGGGCTCGAAAATTTTTGACTTCACCTCATCCGTCATACCAGTGCCCGTATCGGCGACCTCTATAACAACAAAATTATCACCTGGTATGGTCTTGAGCGCTAAAGCCAAATTCGCATCATCAATGTCCTGTCTTGATTTTTGCAAGCTTGAAATTGTGATAGTACCGCCGCCCTGATCTTCCATGGCATCTCTGGCGTTAACGCAAAGATTCATAAGAACCGTGTCAATCTGGCTTTTATCCGCACGGACAGCTGGAAGCCCACGTCCGTGTACCACGTTTAACTGTGCGCGCTCACCCAGTGTCTGTTTGAGTGTCACGATCATTTCTGACAATGTATCTGTTACATTGAGGAGTTCCATGCGGCGCGTTTGCTTTCGGGAAAACGCCAAGAGTTTTTTGACAAGCGCCGCAGCGCGAATACCAGTTGTATTAATATTTTGCAGTTCTGGATAAGATGGATCACCGACAGGGTGTCGCTGTAAAAGCTCATCCGTATTAAGACGAATAGCCGTCAAAAGGTTATTAAAATCATGAGCCACGCCCGCCGCCAATTGACCAATTGCTTGCATTTTTTGCGATTGAACCAGTTGGTCTTCAAGCGATTTACGTGCGCTCGTATCTACAAGATAAGCCCAAGCTGACCCTGCGACATCAGGATCTGGCACTATATAAACTGAAACAGGCAATCCTTTTTCCCCTGCAAGGGTTGCATCGAAAGGTTTATCCGTCTCGCAATCCGACGCACTCAAACTCAGAAATCGATGATCTACATCATTCTTTGCAAAGACTTGCGAGAAAGGACGATCTTGCCAAGCGCCCCCACCACTCATACGCTCAAGCACAGGATTAGCTGCTTTAACAATGGCTTGACTTAGGTCCGTCCCCTCAAGCTGCAAGATTGCGACAGGCGCAGAAGAAAATCCAGCTAGAGAGTCGTTCACCGCTAAGGCGGCCTTAGAGGATGCAGATGGGTCCACGTCTTTTTTTGCGCCAAGACTCGAGTGACCATACAAAGCGACACTGGCAACCTCTTCACCGCTATCCAAAACCGTCCAAGTCCCGACCATTATACTGGGCGTAACAACGCCCTTGCGGGTGATGAGGCGCGTATCTGTCCTTACAACGCGCCCCGGCGTCGCCGGACTCTCAAGTAATGCTTCGGCGTCTTCTATGAATTCTCTCATATAGTCAGGGCGAACAATATCAGTTCCTCCTAGCCAACGATCCAAAACAGAATTTGTGGCCAGAACCCGTCCATCTCTTGTCACAGAGAAAAGCCCCACAGGAGCCTCTACTAAAACACTGTCCCCTCCGCTATCACGCGTAATATCGGCAATCTGCCAAATTTGCTGCCCCCCCAGATTGGTGACATGAATACGATAACGGTGTAAGGTGCCCTCACTATCTACTGTATCCACGGTCTCCTCAGCAGATGAGGTATCCATTTGTATATGATGCAGACGAAATATAGCGGCAGATGTGTCTTTGCCGCCTGCGCTGAAAAGACGATCTACTGATGGAGCTGACTCACTCACCCCCATGGCGCCAATTTTTTCAGCCAAACTCAAATAAGCCTTATTAGCATGTATGACTTTCCCGCCCTCGACAAGGGCCGTTGCCTCTGGGCTGTTATAAAAGGCCTCTGCATAAACCCCGTCCCGTGTGGATTGACGACGTTCAAACTTATCAGTTGATCTTTTTCCAATGAGCAAACTCATCAAACCAAACGCAGCCACAACAGCCAGACCGCCCAATAACAAAATAGCGTTTAAACCTAGATCAGCGGCATTCATTGCCGCAAAAAAGGCGCTTGCGAGGATGACAACACCCAATATTCCAGCAAGAATCCAGATCCAAACGGAACGGCGCGCTGGGCCGTCTTCTTCTCCCATATCTCGAATCACTGATACCATCATCCAACCTTAGACAGTTTTCTAAAAATGTGCCTATCAATTTGCGCAATATTCTCCGCATAAGCTCTAATTATAGTCTTGGTCTTTTTTATGGCTCAGCTAGGATAGGGAAAGCAACGGAACAGGACCAAATCTTAATGCGCTTATCAATACTCTTAATGACATCAGCCCTTTCAGCAGGCCTTCTGCTCAGCGCTTGTGACTCGTCAATATCTCAAACCCCTACAAAAGTTGAACGCGTAGAGGCGCACAGCCAAGAGCTCAATGATTGGTTTCAAGCACGCTATGAAGATGAGCTCGCTCGTTCGCCCATGACGCAGACTTATCTGGGCATGAAGGACAACCAAGATAAATTAGATGATGCCTCACAACTTGCGGCCGATGAAAGCGCAGCCCTCTCTAAAGCGTGGCTTGAAGAGATGCGCCGTGAATTTGATATTGACCGCCTTAATAAGCAAACAGCCCTGTCCTACCGCCTCTTCGAATTTGCAACGGAAGATGCTTTGGAAAGCCACAAATTTTCTAGTAATGAATATGTCTTCCAACATATGAGCGGCCCTCATACGAACCTTCCGTCATTTATGATAAATTTCCATAGCGTTGAGAGCGTCGAAGATGCGCAAGGGTACATTTCCCGCCTAAAAGACTCTCAGCGTTATCTGGGGCAGTATGCAGATAAAGCTCAGGCGCAATTTGATAAGGGCGTCATCCTTCCGAAGTTTGTTTATCCCAAAATTTCAGAAGCCGCGCGAAACGTGATTACAGGCGCACCTTTTAGTGAGGGTGCAGACAGCCCCATATTTTCAGATATCAAAGGTAAAATTGATAAACTCGATATTTCCCAAGACCAAAAAGACCAATTAATCAGTGATGCAGAAGACGCGCTACTAACGTCATTGCAGCCCGCCTATCTCAATCTCATAGCTATGTTCGCTAAGCACCAAGATAAAGCCACAAAAGATGATGGTGCTTGGAAGCTTCCAAATGCTGAGGATTACTACGCCGCCCGTCTGCGTCATTACACGACAACGGATATGACAGCGGAAGACATCCATCAAATAGGCTTAAAAGAAGTTGCGCGAATTCAAGATGAAATGCGCGAAATTATGGCCCAAGTCGGTTTTGAAGGTAGCTTGAAAGAGTTTTTTGATTTTCTACGCTCGGACCCGCAATTTGTATTTCCAAACACTGATGAAGGCCGTGAAAATTACATGGCCGCGGCAACAGACATTATTGACGATATGAAGACTCGCTTGGACAGTCTTTTCATCACAAAGCCCAAAGCGGATATTGTTGTGAAACGCGTTGAGCCATTCCGTGAAGCCACGGCTTTCGGGGCTTTCTATAATCAACCCGCGCTTGATGGGTCCCGGCCTGGAACCTATTATATCAATCTGAAAGACGTCAAAGAGCAGCCCAAATATCTTATGCAAGCCCTCGCCTATCATGAAGGTATTCCGGGGCACCATATGCAAATTGCAATAGCTATGGAGTTAGAAGGTCTGCCTAAATTCAGAACTATGGGCGGGCATACAAGTTATATTGAAGGCTGGGCCCTCTACTCAGAGTCGGTTCCTAAAGAGCTTGACCTCTACACTGACCCTTATAGCGACTTTGGACGGCTTTCCATGGAGATATTCCGCGCGGCGCGCCTTGTGGTGGATACAGGCATTCATAGCAAAAAATGGACTCGTGAAGAGGCTGTGCAATATTACTTGAACAATATTCCAAATCCCGAGGGTGACGTTCGCGCTGAAATTGACCGCTATATTGTTTGGCCAGGACAAGCCACAGCCTACAAGATAGGGATGATAAAAATTCAAGACCTGCGCAAAGACGCTGAAAAGCAGCTGGGTGATAAATTTGATATTCGCGAATTTCACGATGTTATTCTCGCAAACGGTTCAGTCCCTTTAAAAGTGCTGGAAGAGTTGGTAGAGGATTGGGTGAAATCCAAGAAAGACAATAAAGGATAATATGATGCGCAAATTTCTTATACTCTCAGCGGCGGCTTTAGCCCTAACAGCCTGCCAAGATAAGGACACAGCTACAAAAGCTACAGAGGCGGCGAAAGCCGAAGCACCCTCCATAATTGAAGCGGCAAAAAAAGCACAACAAGCTGATGTGAATACAAAGATTAATACGTGGTTTGATGAAAAATATATGGAGCGCGTCCGTCTTTATCCACAGCGCCTCGCAGGACTTGGCATTAAAGAGCGCATGGATGAGTGGAATGACCCGAGCCGAGCATTCGCCTTAGAACAGCTAGACCGCATTCGCCAAGATATGGAAGAGTTGAAAACAAATTTTAATCCTGATGATTTGGACGAAAGTGCCAAGCTCTCCTACCGCCTCTTCTTAGAGAACAGCCAAAACGCCTTAGACGGTGCGAAATGGTGGTATCACGGCTATAGCTTTACCCAGATGTTTGGCCCACATTCATCCGTCCCGACATTCCTCGTCAATCAGCACCCCATTGATAATGTGACCGACGCTGAAAACTATGTGAAACGCCTTCAAGGTGTCGAAGCTTATCTGGGTGAAATTATTAAAAACTCGCGCGTGAGCACCGAGAAGGGCATCATGCCGCCAGAATTTGTTTATGATCATGTTATCACGACAGCCAATAATATTGTTAGTGGCGCGCCTTTCGATGACAGCGATGACCTCACCTTGATGCTAGCCAATTTTAAAACCAAAGTCGATAAATTAGGCTTATCAGAAGAAAAAACTGAAGCGCTCTATGAAGATGCCATCACCGCCCTGCTCACCTCTGTCAAGCCCGCCTATGCTGCACTTGTCACCGAGATGGAGCGTCAAAAGGAGATGACCACAACCGATGACGGCGCATGGAAACTGCCTGACGGGGACGATTACTACGCACACCGTCTTAAAGTCATGACGACGACGGATATGACCGCGTCAGAAATTCACGACCTTGGCCTACGCGAAGTTGACCGCATTCATGGCGAAATGCGCGACATTATGAAAAAGGTCGGATATGACGGCAGCTTGCAAGAGTTCTTCACCTATCTGAAAGAAGAGCCGCGCTTCACATATGAAGACTCAGATGCAGGCCGGGAAGCTTACCTCAAAGAAGCGACGCGCATAATCGACGTGATGACAGAACGCCTCGATGAAGTCTTTCTGCGCCAACCCAAAGCTAAATTAGAGGTTCGCCGCGTTGAAGCGTTTCGCGAAAAATCTGCGGGTAAGGCGTTTTATAACCGCCCGGCTCTGGATGGCTCGCGCCCCGGCTATTACTATGCGAACCTCTATAAAATCAGCGATATGCCGAAATACCAGATGGAAGCCCTCGCCTATCATGAAGGCAATCCAGGTCACCATATGCAGCTCTCTATCGCACAAGAGCTTGAAGGCATTCCGCAATTTCGCAAACATAATCGCGTCACGGCCTATACTGAAGGCTGGGGCCTCTATTCAGAATATTTCCCCAAAGAGATGGGTTTCTATGAAGACCCCTATTCTGACTTTGGGCGTCTTGCCATGGAATTATGGCGCGCCGCGCGCCTAGTCGTCGATACTGGACTGCATGATAAGAAATGGACCCGCGAAGAAGCCATTGACTATCTGACGACCAATACGCCTAACCCCGAAAATGACTGCATCAAAGCGATTGAACGTTATATCGTGATGCCGGGACAAGCGACGGCCTACAAGATTGGCATGATCAAGATTTTAGAGCTACGCGAGGAGGCCAAAGAAAAGCTTGGCGATCAATTCGACATCCGCGAATATCATGACATCGTAATCGCGTCAGGGCCTGTACCGCTAAATATTCTCGAAGAGCGCGTTGACGCTTGGGTGGCGAGCAAGTCTTAAGGCACAAAAAAGCCCCGTCTCGAGCGGGGCTATCGTTTTTTAAATCGTTCGAATTTATCGGAGAGCGCGACCGCTTTCGCGGTCATCACTCTGCCCCCGATAAATTTCTCACCCTGCGCGAACCCTCTCGCCGCGCTCATGCATTTCTTGCGCTTCGAGGCTGAGCTTAGCCGTCGGACGCACATCCAGTCGCTTAATACGAATAGGGTCACCCGTTTCTTGGCAATATCCATAGGTTCCATCTTCAATTCGGGCCAAAGCTTTATCGATTTGATTGAGTAGCTTCCGTAGGCGATCACGCGAGCGCAGCTCAAGCTGACGATCTGCATTTGCGGCCGCTGTATCAGCAGGGTCAGGATAAGAGACATTTTCTTGTTGCAAATAAGCGACTGTCTCTTTGGTTTGTTCGATGATATCAGCCTTCCATGTCAATAACTTTTGACGGAAATATTCCTTTTGCTTAGGATTCATGAATTTTTCGTCTTCTGAAGGTACATAGCCCTTCGGAAGTTTAACGGGTTTCTTCGGTTTCTTTGCTGCAGCCATGCCAGCCTCCCATTGCTAATTTACAGGGCAAAAATAGGATCCCATTCGTTCATTACGACTCATTACGTGTGGTCATATTGAGCGCCTCTTATCGCGGGAATAATTCGGGGGCAACACGATTCCCCACAAAAGAATGTGAATAAAACAGCGCTTGCAAGATGGAAGCTGCCGTATAAATTATACGAACAAATAAGGATATAAAAATGAAGTTTGAAGGCACTAAAAATTACGTTGCTACACAAGACCTGAAAATGGCTGTAAACGCCGCTATCACTTTGGAACGACCGCTCTTGATCAAAGGTGAACCAGGCACTGGAAAAACTGTCTTGGCACATGAAATTGCCAAAGGGCTCGACACGCCTTTGCTTGAATGGAACATTAAATCCACAACCAAGGCTCAGCAGGGCCTGTATGAGTATGACGCGGTTGCCCGCTTGCGCGATTCCCAACTAGGCGAAGATCGTGTCCATGACATAAAGAACTACATCAAAAAGGGAAAACTATGGGAGGCTTTCGAATCTGAAAAACGTCCGATCCTATTAATTGACGAGATTGATAAAGCCGATATCGAATTTCCAAATGATTTGCTCCATGAACTCGATAAGATGAGCTTCCATGTTTACGAGACAGGCGAAACAATAACCGCCAAGCAGCGCCCCATCATCATCATCACCTCCAATAATGAAAAAGACTTACCCGATGCCTTTTTGCGCCGCTGTTTCTTCCATTACATTCAATTTCCAGATGATGAAACGATGGCCAAAATTGTCGAAGTCCATTTCCCGAACATCAAGCCGCGCTTGCTTAACGCCGCCATGAAACGCTTTTTTGATGTCCGCGCTATGCCAGGGCTAAAGAAAAAGCCGAGCACGTCTGAGCTACTCGATTGGCTAAAGCTTTTACTCGTCGAAGACATCGATCCCGAAACGCTCAAAGAGGCGGATCCCAAAAAACTCATACCGCCGTTACATGGAGCCCTCCTCAAGAATGAGCAAGATGTGCATTTATTTGAAAGACTGGCGTTTTTAAACAGGCGTGAGGGTTAACGCCCTCCCCAATTAAAGAGACTGTAATGACGCGCTTATTTTTACTCTTAAACGCTTTGCTCTTTTTAGGCTTCGGAATTTATATCTTTTTATCTGCACCAAGTGTATTCGAGAATATGGGATTTGGTAAGTTAGGTAGCAATGCCCTTTACGAAGTTCGAAGCAATTACGGCGGCGTGAGTCTGGGTATAGGGGTATTATGTGCCGTAGCAGGATTCAAGTCACAGTTCGAACGACCAGCTCTATTTGCCTTGATGGCTTATACTGGCGGCTATGCAATTGGCCGTATTTTAGCCTTACCTTATGAAGGAACGCCCTCATCTTCACTCATAGCTTATGGCTTTTTCGAAGCCATAACAGCCACTATTTCTTTCTTATTATTGATGCGGAAAAAACCGTAATCTCACGTTCTAACCATGACTAAAAAAGGCCCCGCTATTGAAACGAGACCTTTAATCTTGGGTCATCAAGTCATGGTTTTAAGCAAATGAGAAGTCATTAGCATCAAGCAGCGAGCTATCAAAATCGGTCAGCGTAATAACGCCATTGGCCGATTTGATAACTGTATCAGCGCCATTTTGAGTGATGGTTAGGTCTGTAAAATCATCGACCAAATCTCTAAACTCGATAATGTCATAGCCATCTTCGAAATCTGTAATGGTGTCACGACCTGACTTTTCACCAAAAACAAATGTGTCATAGCCATCTCCGCCCGTCAGCATATCACGTCCAAGGCCACCTGTTAGGACGTCATTGCCATCATCACCGAAGAGGCTGTCATGGCCTTGTTCACCAAAGAGGAAATCAGAGTCTGCCCCGCCTGAGAGCGTATCGCGTCCTTTGCCGCCATATAGCTGGTCATGACCCGCCTCGCCGTTAATGACATTGTGCTGATTATTGCCTTGTACAACATCCATACCGTCGCCGCTATTGATAGCTTCTATTCTGTAGAGGCGCACATCTGAGAAGTCCCAATTATTACCTGCATCGTCGCCTTCAATTGTGACATTTGCATTTTTACCGCTTGAGATAACCTCAATACCGTTAGCAGTCCCAAAGCTTTGCCCAAGGCCTATCTCAGTCCCCTCTTCCATCGCTCTAATTACGTCGCGACCTTCTGTTCCGCTATCCATAATGTCGTCAAAGCCGCCATTGGAGTCGGTGTTAAAGAGATAGAGGTCGCGCCCTTGGCCGCCATCCATAGAGTCATTACCCGCGCCGCCTTCGAGGCGATCTTTACCTTCGCCGCCGAGAATATGGTCAAATCCATTTCCGCCTTTGATGTAGTCATTGCCAGCACCACCATCGATCATGTCATTACCATCACCGCCATCAATGCGGTCACGGCGCGCACTTCCTGTGACGTCGTCATGACCGTCAAGGGCGTTAATCCACTGAATTCCGTGAAGTGTCGTTGCTGAAAAATCCCAAACCTCAGCGTCATTGGTCCCGCCAATAGTAACATCCGCATTACGCGCTGAGGAGATAGCTTCAATCCCGCTATCGGGGCCAAAGCCGCTCATAAGACCAATAACAGTTCCTGCCTCAATAGCGCGGATCACATCACGGCCAGACTCGCCTGTATCTTTATATTCGTCAACAAAGCCAGCATTATCGAGGCCGACATAATAAACGTCTGATCCGTTACCGCCGTCAAGGTAATCATAACCCGCATTACCATTAAGGAAATCACTGCCATCGCCGCCATAAAGCATGTCATTCCAATCACCGCCAGTCAGTGTATCCCGACCATCACCACCAAAAAGCTGATCGTGACCTAAACCGCCGTTCAGGCTGTCATTACCGTCGTCTCCATGGAGAGTATCATGGCCCTCACCGCCGAAAATTTCGTCAGCGCCCAAACCGCCAAACAAAGCATCATGACCTGTCCCGCCATCTATCGTATCGGCTGCATTCGAGCCGCGGATCTCATCATGACCGCCCATTCCGAAAAGTAGATCAACACCCGTAATCTCAACACCTGTAAAATCCCAAACTTGGCGATCATTATCACCAGAAATTGTTGAGCCTTCAATGCCGTCAATCCGCTCAATACCACTGGACGCGTAGCTAAAGCCGTCGCCAATACCGATAATGATACCAGCCTCAGCTGCCAATATAACGTCTGTTCCAGATGTACCAGAATCTTGATAAAAATCGACATAACGATTTTGAAAGTCACCCGCATTCACGATGTAAGTGTCGGATCCTTCCCCACCATCCAATGTATCGTAACCAGAAAAACCTGTTATGATATCGTCTTCATCCGTACCGTAGAGCACTTCATTATATTCTGTTCCCGAAGTCTCAGCCATGTTCCCGAACCTTATTCAGTGTTCCAATTATTATTGAAACTTCAAATAGGTCAGGAGCATTTAAGGCCTTACTAAAAGATTAAGTTAAGAAAGAGTGAACGCGAAATTGCGTTAAAAATTCTTAAATAAGGCCTTCAAGACACATCCCAGACAACGGGGACATCAGATAATTCTTCTTTATAATAGGCCTGAAAGCCTGGCATTTTGACCTGATTGAGGAAGCCCGAATAAGCCATATAACTAACCAAAAAACGCAAATCTTTGGCCCAAGGCGGCATGAATTTAGGACTTCGCATTCGGCCCGACGCCGCCATTTGTGCAAGCGCAGGAACATCTTCAATATCCATTTTGCCTGAAAATAATATCCGGATAAGATCCGCTCGGCCAAGCTTTACCACAGTGCGCATAAAGTTATGCACGCGAAGCAATCCGTTCAGATAAACCATATCTTTGGTAAAGGGTGCGCCGCCCGTGAGCACCCCACCTCTAAAGATACGGCGGCTATTCTCGAAAGCTTGGTCGGGGTTACCCAGACGTTCATTATAGAAATCAAACACCTCTTTAAAATCCGCACCCTCAATCGACATTTGTATCGCGATGACGCGGTCACTGAGCCGCCGAAAGCGCTGCGGGTCCATTGCGCCGCTAATAATCTCCGCAAAGACCGCGAGTCCCTCTTGTACTTCTGTTGTCCCCGCATGGGCACGGCCCAAAATTTTGAAATGCGGCTGCGCACGACCATTCAGCGCCGTGGCCGTATGGATAAGCGCTTCATGTTGCAGAAGCTGTTCAATATCGCGTTCCGTAAAGCTTGCGCTTGCCCTAACGCGGATACGTTTTCGCCCCGCAGAGGCCTTGGCCGATAATGTTTCAGATATCTCAACGGATGGCGCTTGAGCGCCAAAATGCGGCGCGAGCCGCGCTTTAAGCTCTTTCGCAAATTCCTGCGCGGTCAAATGCGTTTCATAGCCCTCAATAACCAGTTTAGAAAAATCGAGCCCCTCTAATGTGCCGTCCATATGACGCGCCAAATCAATCACGCGGGTCTTTCTGTCCAACATCAATCGAGTCGGCTGCCCATAAAGTTCTGCTGAATGTTCGAAAAAGGCCGGCGTCCCGCGCGCCTCAATCAGATGCGTTGTCCGCTCTAAAGTATCTGCCAAACGGCCAAGCCATTCAAAAACGACATGCTTTCCGTCAATCGACTTTCGCGCCTGCGCGATTAAGCGGCGCGGCTCAGACACATCAATCGGCGCATAGTCGGGATTAGGCATCTTACCGTCTTTAAGAAACCTGTCTTTCTGCTCCATATCCCATGCCACGGAGGACAAAATCCGCATAGACTTAGCCGCCACATTAAGCGCCCGCCCCGCCTCTTTGGCCCGCATAAAATGATCGCGTGA
>JAHDDT010000144.1 GCA_020629195.1 Hellea sp. | reverse complement strand
CCGCAGACCAAAGAAATGATGATGAGCAAGGCCAAAACTGTCGCTCAGTTCAAGCCGGCGATTGGTTTGAAAGATCTCTAATTCTGTTTTGATTTAGCAATTCTTTAGGCCCGCATTTTGCGGGCTTAATTTTTTGTGATGAAACTATTTGTTCCGAACAAAAACATCCCTATATTGGCAATATGGGGGAAGAAAACAAAAAAGATTTGAGCTCTAGTCAAGTCGACTCAAAAATGGGCGCTGAAGAAATTCTAGAAGATTTCTTTGGTATGAACATTCGTAGTTTTTCTACGATAAAGACTTTGGCATTAAACCCTAGAAAATATTTTCTTGCTGCCCAAACTGCGGATTGGGATAATAGAAAATACACGCCGTCCCTAAGATTATGGTTGGGTTTAACAGCAATTTTCATTGCCCTAAAAGTGTTCTGGGCAAGAGATAACAGCCCTTATTTACAATCTATAGTTACTGAATTAAGTGCTACTGACGATTCACTTGATTGGGTCGAAGTCTTAAGAAATACATTCGACCTAAGTTTAATTTTAGGTCCATTTTTCTTAGTGGGATTATTCTTTTTATTGGCCTTATTTACCAATTTTTGGAGTGAAAAACTTAATTATCTTACACGGGTAAGATATCTCTTTTGTTGCGTATTATTGTCCTCAATTATAGGCATTATTTTGTATATATTGATGGCCGCATTGCCCTTAGATTATAGGTGGATGTCTGTAATTCAAATCGTATGCGAATTTAGCTTGGTGTTCTACGTTGTATATGCGGGCGGAATGGCGGGCTTCAAAGGTCGTCAAAGAATTTTGCGCACTATGGGTATGACATCCTTAATTTATGTGTCTTATATAATTACGACAACATTGGTTTTTATCTTGGCGATGATAATTATCATGGTGCCGTTATTGGCGTAAATTAGGCTTAACCCGCCAAACGCGCCGCGTCCTCAAGACGGTAGCTTTTCAGCTCCTCCGCGATGAGGAACGCCAGCTCCAAAGCTTGATCAGCGTTCAGGCGCGGATCGCAATGTGTATGATAACGCGAAGAGAGATCCTCTTCGGTTACGGCTTTCGCGCCGCCCAGACATTCCGTGACATTCTGACCGGTCATTTCAAAATGCACGCCGCCCGGCCAGCAATTCTCGCTATGCAGAACATCCATAAAGGTTTGAACTTCAGAGAGGATACGGTCAAATGGGCGGGTCTTATACCCGCTGTTCGTTTTCAGCGTATTGCCGTGCATCGGGTCACAAGACCAGACGACGGCTTTGCCTTCGCGCTGAATGGCTTGGGCCAAACGCGGCAAATGCTGCGCGGCTTTATCGCTGCCAAAGCGCGCAATAAGAGTCAGGCGACCCGGCTCATTCTTCGGGTTTAGCTTATCGGTCAGGCGGATGAGATCATCCGGCTCCAGCGTTGGGCCGCATTTCATCGCGATCGGGTTTTCAATCCCGCTCATGAAATTCACATGCGCGCCGTCAAGCTGGCGTGTACGATCCCCAATCCAGAGTAAATGCGCGGAGGTGTCATACCAGCGCCCCGTCGTGCTATCGATGCGGGTCATGGCCTGCTCATAGCCGAGCAATAGCGCCTCGTGCGAGGTGTAGAGCTCTGTCTGTGCCATTTGTGGCGTTGTTTCCGGCGTCACGCCACACGCCTGCATGAACTCCATAGCGTCAGTAATCTTATCGCAAATCTCTTTATATTTTGCCGTTTGCTCGGAGCCGGACACAAAGCCGAGCGTCCAATTATGGATATTGCGCAAATCGGCATAACCGCCTGTTGAAAACGCGCGAAGCAGGTTCAGCGTAGACGCAGATTGCCCATAAGCCTTAAGCAAGCGTTTGGGGTTTGGCGTGCGGGATTTTTCATCAAACGCCATGCCGTTAATATTATCGCCCCGATAGGATGGCAGGGTGACGCCATCACGGACTTCAACGGGAGAGCTGCGTGGCTTTCCGAATTGACCGGCAATGCGGCCAACTTTGACGACAGGCTTGCCCGCGCCATAGGTCATCACAACAGCCATTTGCATCAGCACGCGGAACATATCGCGGAGGTTATCCGGATGGAATTCGGCAAAGCTTTCTGCGCAGTCTCCGCCTTGGAGCAGGAAGGATTCGCCGCGGGAAACTTTGGCCAAATGCGCCTTTAGCTTGCGGGCCTCACCGGCAAAGACAAGCGGGGGATAGCCGGAGAGCGTCTTTTCGACTTCGGCGAGCTTATCTGCATCCGGATAGTCTTCCGGTATGTGCTTGGCCGGAAGGGAGCGCCATTGCGAAGGTGTCCAGGGCTGTGTCATTTGGGCATGCCTTTCTTATTCAGTCGGCCAAGGGTCTGTTCTCATAATAGGGCTTTATCAGGACGGAGATGATTTTGTCTGAGATTTAGAAGAAAAGCGCAAGGAACTACAAGTAATTTCGAGCATTTTCGCCGACAAGCTCGCGCAAAAGCATTCCGCCTGTCGGTTTAGTCAAAATTGTCCATTTTGTCGTCAATGAACTTTAGCTTGCGGACGCAGGCTTGCAGTCCATTTCCTAAAACTGAA